>JBKJHN010000118.1:0-18705 GCA_046599015.1 Ramlibacter sp. | reverse complement strand
CAAGGGTGCGGTAACGATTGAACGGCGCGATCTTGATGGCGACGACGTTGTCGATCTGTGCGAACAGGCGCCAGAACTCGAACGGCAGCCGGGGGCCGCCGACGGCCTCCTGCAGGTAGAAGCCGATGAGGGGCATCTCTTCGGCGACCGCCGCGCAGTGCTCGATCAAATCGGCCACGCTCGCGCCGGTCATTGGCGCAAGCGACAACATGCAAGCGGTGTAGCCGAGACTACGCGCGATGCCGGCTTCCTTTCTGGCCTGCGCCGTGCGCCCCGACAGCCCCGCGATCATCACCAACGGCCTCTCGGTCCAACTACGTGCCTCCTCCATCGCGAGGCGCAAGACCGGCTCGTACAGCCCGGCCTCACGGATTGCGAACTGCGTGGAATGCACCCCGACCGCCAAACCGCCGGCGCCGGCGTCGACGTAATAGCGCGTCAGCGCCCGCTGCCGGCGTGGGTCGAGCTTGCGACCCGCGTTCAGGGCGAGGGGATGGGCCGGGATCACCGTGCCGCGTCTCAGCAAAGACAGGACGTCTTCGGGTATGTCCTTCCAGTGGCGTGTCATGGGTCAGTACTTCCCGTCACGGGTTTCGAAATGCGTTTCCTTGCCCAGACTCGCGCCGCCGTGTGCGACCCAGTCCGCCACCCAGTCGATCATCTTGTCGAGCGGTACCCTCGGCACTCCGAAAAGGCGCTGGGCCTCGGTTGTGTCGGCGAGCCAGGCTGTCGGCGCTTCGCTGCCGGAAAGCTTCGGCGCCTTTCCGAAGCGCTGGCCGAACGCTTCGGCCAACTCCCTGACGTTGACCTTGTGCGGGCCGGTGACATTCAACGGGCTGGTTGGCGTGGTGCAGTGCGCCAGCAGGCGCAGTGCCTGCTCGTTGGCGTCGCCTTGCCAGATGATGTTGACTTGTCCCATGCCGACATCGACGGTGCGGCCGGAGAAGACGCGGGTCGCGATGTCGTGGAGCACGCCGTAGCGCATGTCGATCGCATAGGACAGGCGCACCAATCGCCCCGGTGTGCCCCACTTGTTCGAACCGTAGACGAACATCTGCTCGCGCCCGACGCAAGAGTACGCATAATCGCCCCCGGGTGGCTCGGCCCGCGTCTGCTCGGTCGCGCCCGGCCCATTGGCAGCCACGAAGGGGTACACGCAGACCGTCGAGAAGCAGACGATGCGCGACTCGCGATACGCCTCGGCCACGACGAAGGGCGCGCCTGCATTCATGGCCCAGGTAAACGATGCGTTGTCCGCGGAGCCGAACTTGTGCCCCGCCATGAAAACGACATTCGGGGTCCGTGGCAAGCGTTCGACAGCCGCTCGGTCCAGCAAGTCGCAAGCGATGCATTCAACGCCCCAGCCTTCCAGCCGCTCGCGCAGGCCGGCCTCCGAGAATCGCGCCACGCCGATCACGCGCTTGCCCGGAGCCGCCCGCTTGGCCATGCGAGCGAGCGTCGGCCCCATCTTGCCGCCCACGCCGAGCACGGTGATGTCCCCTTCGACGGCTGCCAGATCGGCGACCAGGGCCGGGCTGGGAGCGGTCATGAAATCCTCGAGCGCTTCGATGCTTTCAAAACGTTCCGGCAGCGGCTGGGGAGCTAGGCCCGTGTCCGGTTTGGCAGTGTGATCAGACTGTCTCATTGTTGGCTATTTCCCGGAGGCAAGGTAGCCCAGCACGACTTCCATCATGTAGGCAAGGTGGGCGGACCGCTGCTTTGGCGCCATTAGATTGCGCCCGAAGATCGCGGAAAGCGTGTATCGGTTGGAAAGGTAGAAGTAACCCAGGCTGGCGATCAGGATGTAGAAGCGCATCGGATCGACATCGCGTCGGAAAACGCCGGCTTTCGCGCCACGCTCGAGCATTCGGCCGATCGTCTCGAGCAGCGGAGCATGCAGTTTCGCAATCGACGCAGAACCGGCGAGATGGCGCCCCTGATGCAGGTTCTCGCTGTTCAGAAGGGTGATGAAATCGGGATGGGATAGCTGGAACTGCCACGTGAACTCGATCAGCCTGCGGACGGCGTCTATCGGCTGGGCCTCATCGAGGTTGAGACCCTTCTCGGCTTCGCGTATGACCTCGTAGGCACGCTCGAGCACCGCCAGGAACAGGTCGTCCTTGCTGCTGAAGTAGTAGTAGAGCATCCGCACGTTGACGCTGGCTTGCGCGGCGATCCGGTCGACGCGCGCTCCGCCCAGACCTGAATCCGCAAACTCCCTGGCCGCCGCCTGCAGGATTTGCTCGCGCGTGCGCTCGGCGTCCCTCACCGGGGAAGCCTTCGCACGGCGCGCGGGAATGCGAACGGGCTGGGCAACGGGCATCGGTATCCTAATTAAGCGGTTATTGAATCATGCTGTCAGGTGCGTTGTCAAACCCGATGCCATGGATCTTGACCGCTGCCCTGCCGTCTGCTTTAATTAAGTAACGGCTTAATTCCTGTCAGGTAGCTGCCATGACCTACGACTTCATCATCATCGGCTCCGGCCACAATGGACTGGCCTGCGCCGGGTATCTCGCGAAGGCAGGCGCCAAAGTCCTGGTGCTGGAGCGCAGTCCGCGCGTGGGGGGCGCATGCCACACCGAGGAAGTCACGCTGCCGGGCTTCAAACACAATCTCTGCTCCGTCGTTCATACGCACATACCGCTCAGCCCGGTCTACCGCGACCTCGAGCTCGAGCGTCACGGCGTGAAGTACGTCTACCCGGAGTACCTGCGCAGCACCATCTTCCCCGACCACAGCAGCATCGTGATGTATCGGGAGCCGGAAAGAATGGCTGCCGAACTGGCCAGGTTCTCCGCCCGGGACGCGAAAACATTCAAGCAGCTGTATGACGACTATGCCGAGTTCATCGACTCGACTTATCTGCCGCTGATGTATTCGCCGCCGTTGCCGCCCTCGCTGCAAACCGCCGAGTTGGAGAAATCCGAGGAGGGCAGGGCGTTGATGCAGTGGCAGGCGGCCACGCCGGTGCAATTGCTCAATGAGCTTTTCGAAAGCGATCCGGTGAAGGTTCACTTCCTCGCCAGGTTGACCGTGCTGGGGTTTGCCCCGGATCAGTTCGGGCAGGGATGGATCCAGCTCTTTCGCATCCTCAAAGGTGAGGCACCCATCTGCGTCGGTGGCTCGCAACAGCTCGCGCACGGCCTTAGAAACTGCATCGAAGAGAACGGCGGCGTGGTGCGGACCGGCGCGGAGGTGAAGCGGATCCTGTTGCGCGGCAACCAGGCCGTGGGGATAGAAATGCAGGATGGCACCCGGGTCGAAGCCGCCAAGGCGGTCATCACCAACGTCGAACCGAAGAAGAGCTTTCTCAAAATGGTGGGGGAAGAGTTCCTGCCCTCGAGCTTTGCAACGCGAGTGAAGAATTTCCATGCACGCGGGCGCTCGCTCTTCACCCTGCACCTGGCACTGTCAGAGCCGCCCCAGTACCGCGCCGCCGCAACCAACCCGCCGGTGAACCTGGGGTTCAGCCAGGAAATGTTCGGGGGGACGATCGAGGACCAGGTCCGCGCCTACCAGGAAATCGCGTCGGGCCGGCCTGTCCGCAACGCGATGCTGCAGATACCCGTGCCCACGCTATATGATCCTTCGCAGGCTCCGGCCGGCAAGCACACTGCGGTAGTCTGGCAGTACGCCCCGTACAACGTGGCACCCGAAGGCCCGGCAGGCTGGAAGACCATGAGGCAGGAGTACGCCGAGCAGGTGATGGATCTTTGGCGGGCCTACGCGCCGAACATGACCCAGGACAAGATCCTGGGCATGGCGATCCATGATCCGACCGATACGGAGCGGTTGAACGACAATCTGGTGAACGGCGTCGACGTGGTGGGAGACATGACACCGGACCAGATGGGATATTTCAGGCCGTTCGCGGGCTGGTCGAACTACCGGTCGCCTGTCGACAGCCTTTACATGTGCGGCGGCTACTGTCATCCCGGCGGCGGCGTGCACGCCGGGGCGGGGCATAACGCGGCCGGCGTGATCGTGGAGGATTTCAACCTTAAGAAGTGGTGGGAGTAAGTCCTGATGCCTGGGAGTAGGTTCCTGAATGCCTAGACGCGAAGCCACGTTCACCGTCAACGCCCCGCCAGCGGAGTTGTGGAAATTCATCCGCGACTTCGAATCGCTCTGCACTTGTATTCCGGGTGTGGAACGCATCAAGGTGGTGGACGACAAGACCGCCGAATTGACGGTGAGGGAAAAGATCGGTGTCGTTCCCATGATCCTCGACCTGAGGGCGGAAATAGAATCGGAAGATCCGCCGAACGCGCTTCACGCCATTGCAAAGGCCCAGCATCTGATGATAAAGATCGACGTTAGCTTGCGTGCCAACGGAGCAGGAACTGAGCTGGTCAGTGTGTTTGACGTCAAGGGGGAAGGACAGCTCAAGGGGATTGTCGACCGGCTGTTCGAAAAGAGGGCGACCGAGCGAACCGCACAATTCGCCGAATCTCTTCAGAGCCGCTTCGGCGCGGTGGCGCCGGCGGCCGCACCGGCGGCCCCTTCGGCGCCAGCGCCTGCGGGATGGCTCAACCGGCTGTGGCGCCGCCTTCGGGATTGGTTCGCACCCGCCAACAACAGTATCGATAGGCCCTGAAGTGACGTCCGGCCCCGCGCGCGACGCTGCACTCGAATCGAAGTTGGGTCGCTATTCGCTGGGTGTCGCTGCACACCTGCTGTTGCTCCTGGCGTGGTACCTGTTTGTCCGCTTCGGCGAAGTGCCGAAGTTCGTCATGCCGGGGCCGGCCGACACGCTCGCGGCGTTGTTCGTGCCCGACTATGGCTGGTGGGCGAACATACGGGTGACGGCTACCGAGATTTTCGGCGGCTACGCGCTTGCGCTGGTGGTCGGCGTGCTGCTCGCGCTGCTCTTCACGTGGTCGAAGACTTTCGAGTCGCTGATGCTCCCGCTGCTGGTCACGCTGAACATGGTTCCCAAGGTGGCGCTCGGCCCGTTGATCATCGTCTGGTTCAAGTACGGAGTGTTTCCGAACGCGATGATCGCGTTCTCGATTGCGGTGTTCCCGATCTTGCTGACCACGGCGCGCGGCTTGCGCGAGACTGAGCCGGATCTGCTGGACCTGGTGCGCTCGCTGCGCGGATCGCGCTGGCAGCTGTTCACGAAGGTGCAGCTGCCTGGCGCGCTGCCCTATGTCTTCTCCGGCATGAAGGTGGGAGCCATACTGGCCGTGGCCGGCGCCATCGTCGGCGAGTTCCTTGGCTCCGACCGCGGTCTCGGCTACCTGATGCTGCAGGTGCAGGTTACGCTGGACACACCCGCCATGTTCATGGCGGTGATCCTGATCACCCTGCTTGGAGTGCTACTGTACGGACTGGTCATGTTGCTGGAGCACCTCCTCGTTCCGAAGGACTCCCGCCTCACATGAGCGAACCCTTTATCCATCTGGCCGGCGTGACCAAGATCTACCGGAGCGGACGCAAGGAACACCTGGCCATCTCCGACGCGAGCTTCGACGTGATGCCGGGGGAGCTGGTGTCGCTGGTCGGCCCTTCGGGCTGCGGCAAGTCCACCCTGCTGAAGATCCTGGCCGGCCTGCACGGGCACGACGAGGGCACGGTTCGGATCGGCTCGCCGTCGCACCCGTTCGACCCGGCGCGCGACATCGGCATGGTGTTCCAGGCCCCGCTGCTGCTGAAGTGGCGCCGCATCCTCGCCAACGTGCTGCTGCCGGCCGAACTGCTCGGGATTCCCATGGCCGCCGCCAGGGAGCGTGCGCGCGACCTGTTGGCGCTCGTCGGTCTGGCCGGCTACGAGGACAAGTATCCCTACGAGCTGTCCGGCGGCATGCAGCAGCGCGCGGCGATCGCGCGGGCGCTGGTCCACGACCCGAAGCTGGTGCTGATGGACGAGCCTTTCGGCGCGCTCGATGCGTTGACGCGCGAGAAGATGAACCTGGAGTTGCTGCGCATCTGGAAGGAGGCTGGCAAGACCATCCTGTTCGTGACGCACGGCATCTCCGAAGCGGTGTTCCTGGGCTCGCGCGTGGTGGTCTTCACCGCCGGACCGGCCCGGATGGCCGACAACTTCGAGATCGAGCTGCCGCACCCGCGCACGCTCGACATGAAGACGCAAGAGGCCTTCGGCGTCTACACGCGCCGCATCTACCGGCTGCTCGGTATGGAATGAGCACGGCTGATCTGCTGCTCCCTCCCCTCCGGGGGAGAGTTGGTATGGGGCATCCCTATAGGGAAACTCGGGATGTGCGCCCGGGCGAGCAAGGCAATACTGGCCCGCGAACCGGCATCCGGTGAACGGACACTGTCGAGTTGACCAGGGGTACGTCAACGCAATCGGCCCCTGCGATCTTTCCGCACGCGTAAATGGGACACCACATGAACATCAAACAATCATTCGTTCTCGCCGCTGGAGCGGCAGCACTTCTTGCATCTGCTTCGGTGCAGGCGCAGCAGAAGGTCGATTTCATCCTGAACTGGGTTCCGGGCGGCGACCACGCGCCGTACTACTACGCCCAGAAAATGGGGTGGTATGCCAAGGAAGGCATCGAGCTGAGCCTGGAGCCCGGCAAAGGCTCGGCGCTGTCCACCCAACGCGTGGGCGCCGGTGCCTCGGCGCTCGGCCTGGCCGACATGGGCGGCGTGCTGGTGGCCAAGGGCAAGGGCGCCGACACGGTGGCCGTGTTCAACGTCTACGCCAACTCGCCGCAGGGCATGTACTGGCTCAAGAGCTCCGGGATCAAAGGCGTGAAGGATTTCGCCGGCAAGAAGATCGGAAACCCCGCCGGTGACGGCGCGCGGGTGATGTGGCCCGCTTTGGCCAAAGCCAACAACCTCGATCCAAAGTCGGTGACCTGGGTGAACCTCGACGCCAACTCCAAGCTCTCGGCGCTGAAGAGCAAGTCCATCGACGTCACCACTTCCTTCTTCAACATCCACCATGTCTTCCAGCGCGAACTGGGCGACGACATGGGCTTCCTGGCCTGGCGCGATGCCGGCCTGAATCCCTACGGCAACTCGGTGATCGTCAATGCCAAGTTCCTTGAAGCCAACCGGCCGCTGATCGGCAAGTTCGTTAATGTCACCCAGCGTGCGTTTGCCGCCTGCGTGAAGGAGCCGAAGCCGTGTGTGCAGGCCCTGGTGGACGCCAACGGCGCGCTCAAGTTCGACAACGAGATGGAGAACTGGGGCCTGGTCGAGAAGCTGATGAGCGATAAATTCTCGCGCGATGTCGCGCTCGGCATCCACGACGACGCGCGGATGGCGGCCGACTACGCGCTGGTCAAGGATTTCGTGGGGCTGGACAAGACCTTCGACGTCAAGACCACGTACACGAATGAATTCCTGGATCGCTCGATCAAGATGACCAAATAGTCCGGGCTTATCTCCCTCCCCCTTTGGGAGGGTAGGGGTGGGGGCACGCGTGGCGTGGGGTCCCGCACGCCGCGGTCAATGCGCCGCGATCCCCTCGTAGCGATCGCGCCCCAGGCTGAGCGCGCGCATCTTCGCGTCGGCGATCGGCCGCTTGAGCATCCAGAAGCCGCAGTCCGGGTGGATATAGCGCACGCGGCCGGCGCCCAGGACCTTCTCGGCCCGCTCGATCGCCCGCGCCACTTGGTCCGCGCTCTCGACGTCGGTGGCCTTGATGTCGACCACGCCCAGCCCGAAGCCGATCTCCGGCTTCAGCTCGCGAAAGGCCTGCAACTCTTCCGGCGGCCGGTGCGCGCACTCCAGCACCACGTGATCGGCATGCAGCGCGTTGAGATAGTCGATCAATCGGTCCCAGGTGCCCTTCTGCACCGTCTGGCCGCCGTAGTTGCCAAAACAAAGGTGCACCGCCGGCGTGCCCGGCACCGCGTCGAGCACACGGTTCATCGCCGAAGCCGCCCATTGCCACTCGTGGGCGTGGCCCGGCAGGTTGGCCTCATCGATCTGCACGATGTCGGCATCCACGTGGCGGACCTGCTCGGCCAGCGCGTCGGCAATCGCGTGCGCCAGTTCCGGCGTGTCGGCGTAGTGCTTGTTGATCAGCGTCTTGGCCAGCATGTGGGGGCCGGTCACGGTGAACTTGAAGGTGTGCGTGGCAAGCGCCTTGGCGCGCGCGCAGGCCAGCGGCAAGTCGAGGCTGCCGTGCCCGATCGGACCGATCACGGTCCCGGGTGGCCGGGCGCGGAACTTCATGCCGCTTTTCGAACGGTAGGCGATCAGGTCATCGAACGAGAACCGCTGCGTGATGCCGTCCATCGGCCGCACGAAGTACTCGATCATGCCGTTGGTTTCCGGGTGATTGATGTCGAAGCGGTACAGCTCGCCGTCGCACACCACGTCGACGCCGGCCTGTTCCTGAGTGGAGATCACCACGCGGGTGGCGTCCATCAGAGCTTGCTCCGAGGGGTTGGCGACGAGCCAGTCGGGAACGGGGTACGAGCCGACGACCGTGGTCCGAATGCGAGGCATGTTCAATCTCCGTCTTGTTAATTGCTTCGTGAAGCATGACATGCTATGCCGCCGGGCGCTGGCGCGTCAATCCGGGGAACTCGGCTGTCGCTCAGCGCGCGGGCCTCGGCACAGCCGGGCCCGCTCCCGCCTGCGCCCGAACGCCGATCAGCAGGCCCAGGGTGACGGACACCAGGCCCAGGATGCCCATCGCCGTCAATGATTCGCCCAGCAAAGGCGCCGCCAGGACAGTAGCCAGCACCGGCACGACGGCCGTGATCATGGTGGTGCGGACCGGGCCGAAAGTCTTGACCACTTGAGTGAACGCCACGCCCGCGACAAGCATCGAGAGCCCGCCCTGGTAGACCGCCTGGAATACGATTTCGGACCAGGGCGCGCTCGCCAGTTGCGTGGGCACCAGGCCGGCGACCGCGCCCAGCGCGAACAGCGGTACATAGGTGACCAGACAGCCGATCGCGATTGCGCAGGTCGCCGGCACCGCGGCCAGGTGCCAGCGCCGGCACAAGACGCTGTACAACGCCCAGGTCATGGCGGCGCCGAGAAACATGGCGTCGCCCTTCCACGTGTTGTCGCCGGCGAAAGCCTGCAGCAGGCTGGTGCTGCCGATCAACAGATCGCCGGCCACGATGGCCGCCAGCCCGATCAAACGCTCGCGGGAGAAGCGTTCTCCCAGCAGCAGCGCGGCAAAGACCGCCGTGTACAGCGGCAACGATCCGGGCAGCAGCACCGCGGCGTGCGAGACCGGCGCGAAGAAGAATCCGCTGTAGGCCAGCGAGCAATAGCCGACACCGGCCGTCGCTGTCAACGCCGCGGCGCGCCGCAGCGCCACACCCGGACTCGGCCCGAGCTGCTCCAGCAGCCAGCCGCCGCGCTTGAGCAACAGGGGCAGCACGACCAAACCCGAAAACCCGAACCGCAGGAACGCGATGTCGAACGGGCTCAGGTGCCCTTTGGCGCTGACCCGGGCGATCAGGATGAAAGAGGTCCAGATCAACAGGACGCCAATCGCGCAAGCGACGCCGACCCAAAAAGTCCGGCGCTGGCCAGCTGCAGACGGCATCCTGGGCGCGGGGGTCGTCAGAATCCGAAAATGCGTTGGGCATTGCCGCCGCGCACCTTTTCGCGCCGTGCGCCCAGCAGTGCGTTCACACGCGCCATGCACCCGCGCGGATCGCCGATGGTATGCGGATAGTCGGTTCCGAACAGCACCTGGTCGTCGCCGAAAACCTCCAGGCACAGGTCCAGAGCCTGCGTCTTGAACACCACCGAATCGGCATAGAGCCGGCCCATGTAGCTGGACGGCACGCTTTGGGTGCGGGTGCGGCAGGCGGGTATGTTTTGGAAGCACTGGTCGAGCCGGCCGATCAGATACGGCAACGCCCCGCCGCCGTGCGAAGCGATGATCTTCAACTTGCTGTAGCGGTCGAAGAAGCCGTCGTAGAGCATGCGCGACACCGCCAGCGTGGTGTCGAACGTGAACCCGATCGAGGCGGTGAGCTGGAACTCGGTCATCTGCATCTTGGCCACTCCGGGTGGCGCGGTGGGATGCACCAGCACCGGAAGCCCCAGGTCATCGATGGCCTGCCACACCGGGGCAAACTCCGGGGCGGTGAGCGGCCGGCCGGCGATATTGGCCAGCACCATCACACCGGCGGCGCCGCGCTCCCTGGCGCGGTTGAGTTCGGCGCGTGCGATTTCGGCGTGTTGCCACGGCAGCGAACAGAAATACTCGATGCGCCCGCCATAACGGGTGCGCGCCGCAGCCATGTCGTCGTTCATGATGCGTGCGGCTTGCAGGCTGATTTCGGGGGCGCCCCAGTACACGTTGGGGCAGGTCAGCGAAACGACCGAGACGTCGATGCCCACATCGTCCATCATGGTGATACGGCTGGGGTAGTCGAACATCTCGGGCACCGGCGTCATGAACGGCGCATCGTCCAGGTGGATCGCGCGCCGCCCGCCAACGACTTCTTTCAAAGTCAGTTTCGGTCCGCCGTGTTTCTCCAGCAGGGCGAGGTAGTCGTTGTTCAGCATGTGCGTATGCACGTCGATCACGGGAGCCATTGAGCAGTCCTTTGAATAGAGAGAGAGAGGAGGTTGGAGAGGACGGATTCAATCGACCTTGGCGCCGGAGTCGTTGACGACCTTGGTCCAGCGCGCCACGTCGGTTTTCACCATCTCGGCGAAATCGGCGGGACTGGTGGGCGCCAGGGCATCGCAACCCATCGCCGCGCAGCGCGCCTTGAGAGTTTCGCTGGTGACGATGCGGCCGATCTCGGCCGCCAGCCGATCGATCACCGCCTTGGGTGTTCCGGCCGGCGCCACGATGCCCTGCCAGGCCACCGCTTCCACGCCGGGGACGCCGGCCTCCGCAAATGTGGGAGCGTCAGGCATCATGCCCGAGCGCTTGGGCGCGGTCGTGGCCAGCACCTTCAGTTTGCCGCTGCGGATGTGGCCCAGCGCGGGTGTGAGGTCGGTCACCATCAGATTGAAGCGGCCACCCAGCAGGTCGGGTATTGCGAGCTGGCTGCCTTTGTACGGGATGTGCTCCAGCTTCGTGCCGCTGGCTCTTTGCAGCATTTCCATCGCCAGGTGGTGCGGGCTGCCATTGCCGGCCGAACCGTACTGCAGCGGCGAGCTGGCCTTGCGCGCTGCGTTCACCGCATCCTGCACCGAATTCCAGCCGGTGTCGGCCGACGCGACCAGGAAAAACGGCACGCTGGCGACCAGGCTCACCGGGGTGAAATCGCGCACCGGGTCGATCATGTTGTTACGGTAAAGCGCCGGGCTGACCCCGAGCGTGGTGCTGGTGGCCATCAGCAGGGTGTACCCATCGGCCGGGCTGCGCGCCACGATCTGAGCGCCCAGCAACGTTCCCGCGCCGGGCTTGTTGTCGATGACGACGGCCTGGCCCAGCGCCTTGGCCAGCGGGTCGGCCACGGCGCGCGCCAGCGTGTCGGTGAGTCCTCCCGGCGGGTAGGGAACCACCAGTTTGATTGGCTTGTCAGGCCAGGCCGCGGCTTGTTGCGCCTGTAGCTGCGGCGCCAATACGAGCAAGGGCAAAGCAGCCAGCAACGCCAGCCGCCGCGAGAAGGTGGATCGTTTCATGTTGTCTCCGGGTAGTGTGTCTCAAGCTTCACGCAAAACCATTTCCATGCGCCGGCAGGCGGCGCGCAATTGCCTGCCGAGCGCCTCGAGTGCCGGCGCGACACGCGCCGCGGGGCCGACTAACGCCACCCCTAGAGCCTCGTCGCCCTCGTGCTGCCCGCGCACCGGAGCGGCGAGCGCGCCCACCCCGGGCTGGGTTTCCTCCAGGTTGGTGTACCAGCCGCGCTGCCGCCCGGCCGCCAGATCGGCCTCGAGCGCGGCCCGCGTTGCTGGCGTGGCGGGGGTGTACGCGGTGTAGGCAATTTGCGCCAGCAGCGCGCCGCGCTGCGGCTCGGGCAACGCGGCGAGCAGCGCCTTGCCCATCGAACTGGCGTGCAGAGGGCGCGGCGCGCCGACCTCCACGCAATAGCGGATCGACTGCGGCGACTCCACCACTGCCAGCGTGCGAACGCTCAAGTGATGGCGTACCCCGAGCACCACGGTCTCGCCGGTTGCATCGCCCAGGCGCTGCAGTTCCCCCGCGAGCAAATCGGGCCAGGGGTTGTAGCCTGTCAATGCCTCGGCAATGGTAGAGAGCCTGCCGGTCGGACAGTAACGCCGCCCCTGTGCCAACTCGCGCAGCAGGCCCACCTGGACCAGCGAGCGCAGCAGGCGCGCGCAACTGGCCGCAGGGGTAGCTGTCAATTGCGCGATCTCGCTCATCGACAATGGCCGCGAATTCCCGGAAAACGCTTCCAGGATGTTCAGCGTGCGCGAAAGCAGCTTTTCAGACATGAAAATAATTCTTGTCGAAAATGAAATTGATGCAAGCGGGGCTAACCCTCACCAAAAGGTTTCTACGCCCCAACCAGCAACTTCTTTGCGCTCTCCTGGATCAGCTGCGACATGGCTTTCTGGGTCAAGGTGGCGGGGCGGCGCGCGCTCATCGCGACAACGAGCTTGCTTCGCAGACCCGGGGAACTGATAGGCCGCAGCACAAAGACCCCTGGCCGGGCCGAGGTCGCCACGGCGTTGCGTGACAGCACTGCGTAACCGGCGCCGTCCTCCACCAGGTCGAGTATTGCGGCAACCCCATCAATCTCGAGCGCCACGTTGGGATGACAACCGAGGCTGGCCATCTGTGTTTCCACCAGCATGCGGATGGCATTCGGGCGACTGGGAATCACCAACGGCAGGCCGGCGACTTCGCGCAGGGACACCGGCCGAGGCCGCGCTGGCGGGCCTTTATTGCCGACGTGGCGCTGGACCAGGAACAGGCTTTCTTCCAGCAGCGGCGTAAGCTCCAGATCGGGCGATGCGCTGGTGTTGTAAAGCAAAGCGATGTCCAGGCGGCCATTGGCGAGCGACTCCTCCATGCCTGCGGACAGCCCCTCACTGATCGAAACGGTGGCGTCCGGCATACGTTGCCGGAACGCGCGGATCAGCGGCACGGCGAGTACCTTGGCCACGCTGGGTGGCAGCCCGACAGCCACGCGGCCCGCGAGGGCGCCGCGCACCCGGCCCAACTCCTCGCGCGCGCGCTCGACCTGATGCAGGATTCCGCGGCCATGTTCGAGCAGCAGTTGACCTGCCTCAGTCGGTACGGCGCCGCGGCCATTGCGGGTGAGCAGGTTCTGCCGCAACTCCACCTCGAGCAGGCGGACTTGCCGGCTGAGCGCTGGCTGGGCGATGTTCAAGGCTGCTGCCGCGCGCGTGAAGCTGCCCAGTTCCGCCACCCGCACAAAGTATTCGATTTGCTTCAGGTCCACGGGTGTTTGCGATAACTTGAACACTATTATGCCAAAACGATATACCTGTTAGTCGGGTGGCGAGGGGCTGCGGCGCATGCGCAGCGGCGGACAATCACCACATGTCACCGTACGTGCATTTCTACGCCACCTTCCCTCGGGCTGAGGCGTTGTCATGACGAGTTCCATCAAGGGAATCTCTTCCATGGCGACTCGTCAGGTATTGCGCGAGTTATCGGCGGTGTATCAGCAACGGGCAGGCTGCATCGTCGAGATCGAGGCGGTGGGTGGCGTGGATGCGGCGCGCCGCGTCCAGGCGGGTGAGACGTTCGATGTCGTCTTTCTTGCGTCAGACGCGCTCGACAAGCTCATCGCGAGCGGCCGAGTGAGCGCCGGCAGCAAGGTCGACTTGTTCAACTCCGATGTTGCCGTTGCCGTGCGTGCCGGCGCGACCCGGCCCGACATGGGCTCCGAGGATGCATTGCGACAAACTGTTCTGGCCGCGCGCACGATCGGCTATTCCACCGGGCCGAGTGGCGTGGCGCTGATCCGTCTGTTCGAGCGCTGGGGCATCGCCGCCGACATCAAGGACCGCATCGTGCAGGCGCCACCCGGAGTTCCGGTGGGCACCCTGCTGGCGCGCGGCGAAGTGGAGCTGGCTTTCCAGCAACTCAGTGAGCTGTTGCATGTCGAGGGCATCGAGGTGATCGGCCCGCTTCCCGGGGCGATACAGATCACCACGACTTTTTCCGGCGGCGTGTGCGCGGGCTCGCGGCAAGCCGGGACAGTGCGCTCGCTGCTCGAATTCATGGCTTCGCCGGAAGCGGCCGAGGCAAAACGCCGCCACGGGATGGAGCCCGCCTGATCGCCACCACCTCATAGCAAGGAAAGAATCAATGACACTGATCATCGACTGCCATGGCCACTACACTACGGCGCCCAAGGCGCTGGAGGACTGGCGCAACAAGCAGATCGCCGGCATCAAGGACCCGTCGGTGATGCCCAAAGCTTCCGACCTCAAGATCAGTGACGACGAGCTGCGCGAGTCGATCGAGGCCAACCAGCTGCGGCTGATGAAGCAGCGCGGCAGCGACATCACCTTGTTCTCGCCGCGGGCGAGCTTCATGGCCCATCACATCGGCGACTTCAACGTGTCGTCGGCCTGGGCGGCGATCTGCAATGAGCTGTGCTTCCGGGTCAGCAAGCTGTTCCCGGACAACTTCGTGCCGGTGGCGATGCTGCCGCAGTGCCCGGGCGTGGATCCGAAGACCTGCATTCCCGAGCTGGAGCGCTGCGTCAACGAATACGGCAACGTCGGCATCAACCTCAATCCCGATCCCTCCGGCGGTCACTGGAATTCGCCGCCCCTGTCGGACCGCCATTGGTATCCGGTCTACGAGAAGATGGTGGAGTACGACCTCCCGGCGATGATTCATGTCAGCACCAGCTGCAACCCGTGCTTTCACACGACGGGCGCTCACTACCTCAACGCCGACACCACCGCATTCATGCAGTGCCTGACCTCCGACCTGTTCAAGGAGTTTCCGACTTTGCGTTTCCTGATTCCTCACGGCGGCGGTGCCGTTCCGTATCACTGGGGCCGGTTCCGCGGACTGGCCCAGGAGCTGAAGAAGCCCTTGTTGTCGGAACACTTGCTGAACAACATCTACTTCGACACCTGCGTCTATCACCAGCCCGGCATCGACCTGCTCAATACGGTCATCCCGGTCAGGAACGTGCTTTTTGCTTCAGAGATGATCGGCGCTGTGCGGGGCATCGATCCCGAGACCGGCAACCACTACGACGACACCAAGCGATATATCGAGGCCTCGAAGATCCTCAGCCCGAAAGACAAGCACCAGATCTATGAAGCGAATTCCCGCCGCGTCTTTCCGCGGCTGGACGCCCTGTTGAAAGGAAAAGGAAAATGACCACGCTCGGAATCGTCAAGCGCAACATCGTGCGTGCGGATAGCGCCGCTGCCGAGACCCTGGGACGGCTGGGCACCGCAACGGTCCACGAAGCGATGGGACGCGTCGGGCTGATGAAGCCCTACATGCGGCCGATCTATGCGGGCGCGCAGGTGGCAGGACCCGCAGTGACCGTGTTGCTGCACCCCGGCGACAACTGGATGATGCACGTCGTCGCCGAGCAGATCCGGCCGGGCGACATCGTGGTGGCCGCCATCACAGCCGAATGCACCGATGGCTACTTCGGCGATCTGCTGGCGACGTCGTTCATGGCGCGCGGTGCCAAGGCGCTGGTCATCGACGCCGGCGTGCGCGACGTGAAGACACTTACCGAGATGGGCTTTCCCGTGTGGAGCAAGGCCATCAGTGCCAAGGGCACCGTCAAGGCCACGATCGGCTCTGTCAACATCCCAATTGTTTGTGCCGGAGCCGCAGTGAATCCTGGCGACGTGATCGTCGCTGATGATGACGGTGTGGTGGTGGTGCCTGCTGACTGGGCCGTCAGGACCGCCGAAGCCGCTGCCGCGCGGGAGGCCAATGAAGGCGCCAAGCGGGCCAAGCTCGCCGCCGGCCATTTGGGGTTGGACATGTACGGCATGCGTGGCCCGCTGGAGCAAGCGGGCCTGAAATATGTCGATTGAGCCGCGTTTCGAGAGGACGCCCGGCTGGCTCGACTGGTACCCGAACCCGAGCAAGCCGCGCTTTCGGTTGCCTGCCTCGAGTGTGGACGCGCATTGCCACGTGTTCGGGCCCGGGGCTCAGTTTCCGTATGCGCCCGAGCGCAAGTACACGCCTTGCGATGCCGGCAAGGATCAGCTCTTTGCACTCCGCGATCACCTGGGCTTCGACAAGAACGTCATCGTTCAGGCCACCTGTCATGGCGCCGACAACAGTGCCTTGGTCGACGCGTTGCGGCATGCGGATGGCAAGGCGATGGGTGTGGTGACGGTCAAGCGCAACATCACGGACAGTCAGCTGGCGGAGCTCGACGCCGCCGGGGTGCGTGGAGTGCGGTTCAACTTCGTCAAGCGGCTGGTGGACTTCACGCCAAAGGATGAATTGATGGAGATCGCGGCCCGCATCGCACCGCTCGGCTGGCACGTCGTGATCTATTTCGAGGCGGCAGACTTGCCCGAGTTTTGGGACTTCTTCACTGCGCTCCCGACCACTGTCGTGGTCGACCACATGGGCCGGCCCGATGTCAGCAAGCCGGTGGATGGGCCCGAGTTCGAGCTGTTCATCAAGTTCATGAGTGACTATCCGAATGTCTGGTCCAAGGTCAGCTGTCCAGAGCGGCTGAGCGTCTCTGGGCCACCCGCGCTCAACGGCGAGCGCGCACCCTACCGCGACGTGGTGCCTTTCGCGCGGCGCATCGTGGAAACGTTTCCGGATCGGGTACTCTGGGGAACCGACTGGCCTCACCCGAACCTGAAAGCTCATATGCCCGACGATGGCTTGCTGGTCGACTTCATTGCGCACATCGCCACCACGCCCGAGCTCCAGCGCAAGCTGCTGGTGAACAACCCGACCCGACTGTATTGGGGAGCAAAAAATGGCGCTTGAAAAACCCTACCTCGACGTACCGGGTACGACGATTTTCGATGCCGAGCAGAGCCGCAAGGGTTATTGGCTGAACCAGTTCTGCATGTCTCTCATGAAGGCCGCGAACCGCGAGCGGTTTAAAGCCAATGAGCGCGCCTACCTGGACGAGTGGGCGATGACCGAAGACCAGAAGCAAGCTGTGCTGGCCCGCGACCTGAATCGGTGTATCGCGCTCGGCGGGAATATCTATTTTCTGGCCAAGATCGGCGCCACGGATGGCAAGAGTTTCCAGCAGATGGCCGGCAGCATGACGGGGATGACCGAAGAACAGTATCGCGACATGATGATTTCAGGCGGCCGCTCGGTGGACGGTAACCGTTATGTCGGCGAAAAGCCTGGGGAGAAGAAGTAATGGCCCGCATCACCGCGAGCATCTACACCTCGCATGTGCCCGCCATCGGCGCGGCGCTGGACGCCGGCAAGAGCGAGGAGCCGTACTGGCAGCGTGTATTCAGGGGCTACGAGTTTTCCAAGCAGTGGCAGAAGGAACATCAGCCGGACGTGATCTTTCTCGTCTACAACGATCACGCCAATGCTTTCAGCCTGGACCTGATCCCCACATTCGCTATCGGCACAGCGCCGGAATTTCCGCCGGCCGATGAAGGCTGGGGCCCGCGACCGGTGCCCAAGGTGATCGGCCATCCGGAACTCGCGGCTCATATCGCGCAGTCGGTGATCCAGCAGGACTTCGATCTCACCATCGCCAACAAGATGGACGTTGACCATGGCCTCACTGTTCCCCTGTCATTGATGTATGGGCAGCCGCAGGCGTGGCCCTGTCCCGTGATCCCGTTCCATACCAACGTGGTTCAGTATCCTGTGCCGTCCGGGCGGCGCTGCCTCAGTCTGGGCAAGGCGATCCGCAAGGCGGTGGAGAGCTACGACGACGACCTCAAAGTACAGATCTGGGGCACCGGCGGCATGAGCCACCAGTTGCAGGGCCCGCGCGCCGGCTTGATCAACCGTGAGTTCGATAACGCGTTTCTGGACCGTCTGATCGCCGATCCGGAAGGACAAGCAGCCGTGCCGCACATCGATTACGTCCGCGAGGCCGGCAGCGAAGGCATCGAACTGGTGATGTGGCTGATCGGCCGAGGCGCCATGGCGGACCTGGCGGGCGGGCCGCCACCCAAGGTCGTGCATCGCTTCTACCATGTGCCCGCATCGAACACGGCGGTGGGCCATCTGATCCTGGAGGATTCGCAATGAGCAGGAGCATCAAGGTTGCTTTGGCCGGAGCCGGCGCGTTCGGCATCAAACATATCGAAGGCATCCGCAACATCGATGGGGTCGAGGTGGTCTCCGTGGTGGGGCGTGAGCTCGACAAGACCAGGGAAGTTGCGGCCAAGTACGGCATCTCGCATGTAACGACCGATCTGGCCGACAGCCTGGCGCTAAAGGAAGTCGATGCTGTCATCTTGTGCACGCCGACCCAGATGCACGCATCGCAGGCGATCCAGTGCCTTCAAGCGGGCAAGCACGTGCAGGTGGAAATTCCGCTGGCCGACAGCCTGAAAGACGCCCTCGCGGTGGTGGCGATGCAAGAAAAGGCAGGGCTGGTGGCGATGTGCGGCCACACCCGGCGCTTTAATCCGAGTCACCAATATGTGCACCAGAGGATTCGGGCGGGCGAGTTCCAGATTCACCAGTTGGATGTGCAGACGTATTTCTTTCGCCGCACCAACATGAACGCGCTGGGACAGCCCCGTAGCTGGACCGACCACCTGCTCTGGCACCACGCCGCGCACACGGTCGACCTGTTCGCGTACCAGTGCGCAAGCCCCATTGTCAAAGCCAATGCGATCCAGGGACCGATTCATCCCGTGCTGGGCATTGCGATGGACATGAGCATCCAGCTCCAG
>JBKJHN010000241.1:0-3529 GCA_046599015.1 Ramlibacter sp. | reverse complement strand
TGCTGACGTGGTCGCCGGCTACTTCGTGAGCATTGTGGTTGTCATTGCCATCCTGACGCTGCTGGTCTGGGGCTTCTTCGGCCCGCAGCCCAGCTGGGCCTACGGCTTCATCAATGCCGTCGCGGTTCTCATCATTGCCTGCCCGTGTGCCCTTGGACTGGCCACACCCATGTCCATCATGGCGGCCACGGGTCGCGCGGCGACCCAGGGCATCCTGTTCCGGGACGCGGCTGCCATCGAGGGCATGCGCAAGGTGGACACCCTTATCGTGGACAAGACCGGCACCCTCACGGAAGGAAAGCCGGCGTTCGACCGCGTCTTGCCGGCGCCAGGCTTCACGGAGGAGGAAGTCCTGCAGACGGCGGCCAGCATCGACCAGGGCAGCGAGCACCCTCTGGCCCATGCCATCGTCGCCGAGGCGAGAAAGCGCGGACTGTCTCTGGACAAGCCGCAGACGTTCGAGTCTGCCAGCGGCATCGGCGTGCGAGGCGTCGTTCGTGGGAGGCGAATTGCGCTTGGCAACACCGCGCTGATGGACACTGACAAGGTCGACTGGAAGGTGCTGCAAAGAGAGGCAGAGGGACTACGCAGCGAAGGCGCAAGCGTGATGTACCTGGCGGCGGATGGCCGGCTTCTCGGGCTGCTTGCAGTGTCTGACCCCGTGAAATCCACCACGGCCGAGGCGCTGGCAACTCTTCGCGAAGCCGGCATCACCCTGGTGATGGCTACCGGCGACGGCGTGACGACCGCCAAGTCCGTGGCCAGCCGACTCGGCATTACTGAAGTCTTTGGTGAGGTCAAGCCGCAGGACAAGCTGGCCCTCGTCGAGCGTCTGCAGCGCGAGGGCAAGACGGTTGCCATGGCCGGCGACGGTATCAACGATTCGCCGGCCCTCGCCAAGGCGAATGTCGGCATCGCCATGGGCACCGGAACGGACGTGGCGATCAACTCGGCCCACATCACCCTGGTCAAGGGAGACCTTCGCGGCATCGCCCGCGCGCGGCTGCTCTCGCTCGAGACAGTGCGCAACATGCGGCAGAACCTTGGATTCGCCTTCGTCTACAACGCGCTTGGAATTCCCTTGGCGGCGGGGCTGCTGTACCCGTTCACCGGGCAGTTGCTCTCTCCGATGATTGCCGCCCTGGCAATGAGCCTGAGTTCGGTCTCGGTGATCACTAACGCGCTGCGGTTGCGGGGAGCCAAAGGAGCGGCTTGATGTTGCGCTGACCCTATCCCGCCTTGGCCTTGCTCGATGCGGCGAGTTCCTCGTCCACCAGTGTGCGCAGCTGCTCGAAGCCAAACGAAGGCAGTGGCCGGCCGTTGACGAAGTACTCCGGCGTCTTCGTCACGTTCAGCGCTTTTGCATCCATCAGGTCCTGCGCAACCACGCGGGCGATGTCGGGCGACTGCATGTCGCTCTTCAACCGTTCGGTGTCCAGGCCGGCCTGCGCAAGCAGCGGCCAGATCAGCTCGGGCCTTGCCTGATGGTTCTGCACCCAGGCGGGTTGTGAGGCCAGCAGCGCCTCGAGGGCCTGCCAATACCGGCCCTGCTTGCGGCTGGCCTCCAAGGCTTTCACGACCTCGTCGGAGCCCCGGTGAAAGGGCGCGTAGCGAATCGTCAGCCGGATGTTCTCCCGGTGGGCCGCCATCATCTGCTTGACGGGCGGATAGAACGCGGCGCAGGTCTCGCAAGCCGGGTCCAGGAACTCGACGATGTGGACCGGGGCGTCCGCCCTGCCAAGAGAAGGTGAGTGGGCGCGAATCAGCAGTTCCTTCGTCCTGGCGGCCGCTGCCGTTGCTTCCTTCGCTTGCTGGCTTCGATAGAGTTGGGCGCCCCCGGCGAACAGGAGGGCCAGCAGCACCAGGGCGATGACGAAAATCGTGTTCTTCTTCATTGACGTGTCTTGTAGTGGAAGGCCCCCAGAGCGAGGCCGATGGCGGAAAAGGACAGCAGCGAGAGCATCGGGAGGGTAAGAAAACCGAACCACTCCACATCGACCCGCGAGCACGGGATGCCCTGCGTGCACGGTGTGATGGTCTCGGGAATATAGCCTTTTGTCAGCAGCAGGTGAAACAGCGCAAACAGCCATCCCGCCGCAATCAGCGGGGAGACGTAACGCAGAACGCGCCGGTCTGGCGGGAACAGACCGGCGGCAAGCACCAACACCAGTGGAAACATGAAGACCCGCTGGTACCAGCACAGAGTGCAGGGTGCGACACCCATGACTTCGCTGAGGAACAGGGCGCCCAATGTGGAGGCAGTCGCAATCAGCCATGCCGCGAACAGAAGGGCCCAGCCCGAGTCGGTCGGCACGGGCGTGCTGCCTGGGTTGTCGGATCGCATTGCAGGGACTGGCATTGTCATCGAGGGCTCACAGACGCACTCTCAACCGTTGCCGTCATCACGGGGAGCTGGCATGCTGAGCACGTTGCGTCCGGGAATTAGAATCCGACGGAGAGCAAACTGACCGCTGCCACCACCGTGATCACCACCGCGGTGCCGTAGCACACGAACTTGGCCAGGGTACCGACATGGATTCCCAGGTCGTGCAGGCTGTGATAAATGCGATGCACCGCGTGCCAGGCGAACAGCGCGATCACGGCGAAGAGAAAGCCCTTGGCCAGCCAATGCTGCGAGAACGACAGCACGCGAGGGTAGCTCATGAGGTCCGGCCCGAGCGGCCAACCGAGTGGCGCAGCAATGCCGGTGATGAATACCAGCATGGTGCCGAACAGCGCGGACAGCATGCCGCCGGCGCCAAACAGCAGCCAGAAAATCGGGGCGTTGGAGCGCTTCTTCATGGCCGCAGCCACCAGGCCAGCGCCAGCAGCGCCACCGAGGCGACGACCGTGGCCAACCAGCCGATTCGCGTGATGGTCGATTGGGCGACACGGTGCCCGCCCACGAACATCAGAGGCATGGTCTTGGGCATGATCACGAACCAGCTGTGTGCGTGGACGATCATGGCCGCCAGTAGCAGCAAGTGCAGGATGATCGAGCCGGGGCTGCGCAGGGCCGCGAGCCAGCCGTTCCACGCGGCTTCACCCTGAGCGAGCCGCACGACGCCGACGCTGAGCACGATCGCATAGACCAGCACCGCCACCGAAGTGACCTCGCGCAGCATGTAGCGCATAAAGAAGGGGTCGCGTGTCCACCAGCCCTGCATCGGCCGCATGTAACCACGCCGGGCGCCGGCTGCTCGGTTCATTTCGAAGCCCCCTTGGGTGTCAGACGCAGGAAGTAATCCTTGGCGCTGTTGACCTTGTTCTGGTTGATCGCATTGGCGGGATCCACCCCCTTCGGACAAACCACTGAGCAGTAGCCTACCGCGGTGCAAGTCCACACGCCTTCTTCGGCGTTGAGGAATTCCATGCGCTCGGCGCGCCCACCGTCACGCGAATCGGCGTTGTAGCGATGCAGCAAGGCCAGCACGCCCGGGCCGGTGAAGTCCGGGTCCAGACCGAACTGCGGGCAGGCGGAGTAGCACAGCATGCAGTTGATGCAGGAGCTGAACTGTTCGAACTGTTC
>JBKJHN010000151.1:0-4067 GCA_046599015.1 Ramlibacter sp. | reverse complement strand
AACAGCAGTTCCTCGCTGCCCAGGGGCGCCACGGAGACCGACGCATCGAGCGCCTCCAGCACCGTGGTGAAACGTTCGTAAGAGGCCGACAGCTGCTCCCGGATGCGATTGGGCTCCGTGATGTCCGTCATCGACGTCATCCAGCCGGTCTGGTGTCCGCGCGCATCGATCAGTGGCGACACATAAAGCCGCGCGTCGAAGACGCTGCCGTCCTTGCGCTTCACACGCACCTGGAAGCCGCCGGGGGTCGTGCGGCCGTGCAGTTCGTCGTCCAGGCGGGCCGCCATTTGTTCGCGGTCGGCATCGGGCCAGTACGGGAACGGCGGAGTGCGGCCCACCAGTTCGGCTTCGCTCCACCCCGTCATCTGGCAAAACGCCGCGTTCACATAGGTGATGCGGCCCTGCAGGTCCAGCGCGCGCATGCCGGTGGGCATGGAGTTCTCCATCGCCCGCCGGAAATTAGTTTCCGACACCAGCGCTTGCTGCGCCTGCATTCGTCGGCGCATGTGGCGCCAGTTGCCGATCAGCATCCAGGCGGTCATGGCGGAAAGCGTGCCCACCAGCCAGAACAGGCCGCTGCCGATCACACCCAGCGAAGTGCGATACGCCTGGGCACGGATGATCAGCCCGTTGCCGACGGGCGAGACCGGGACCTCGTATTCATTGGTCTGGGCCGCCCAGGGCAGCAACTGGGTGGCAGGGTTGCGCGCCGCAACCGAGGTGCCGGCGAGAATCCGGTTCTTGGCATCCAGCAGCGCAACTGCGTATTTAGCGGATACATCGGCCGGGACCCCGTAACGCAGCAGACCGTCGATCGAGTATTCGCCCAGAATCACGCCGGCGAAGCGGTTCTGTTCGGTGAGCGGGATATGCAGTTGCAGCAGCCCGGTGCCATCGCTGCCCGCGGCGGGTTGCGAGTACACCGGCTGCTGCAGTTCGCGCGCAAGGGTGTAGGTGCTTTCGGTTTCGCCGGCACGCAGCACCGTTCCGGGTTCACGCAGCTGGTTGTTCGAGACGCTCGGCGCCGCATAGCTGGCCGTGATGCGGCGGCGATCGTTGATCCAGGTCAGCGCCTGCAGCTCGGGATACTGGACCACCATCGATTCGGCGCGGCTCACGAACTCCTCGGCATCCACTTCCTTGTTGGAGATGTCGCGCGCGATCCGCATCAGCTGTTCCTGCCGCTCCAGCAGGCGCAGCCGCACCCGCTGCTGGGCGTATTCGACGTCGCGTTTGACGGCTTCCTGCTCTCGATCCATCTCTTCCAGACGCAGGTACCAGAAGGCGGAAACGATCGCAGCCAGGAACAGCAACACGGCCGCCAATGGCGCCAGCATCGCGAAGCGGTCCTGGTGCGGCGGCGACTGTCTTCCCCACCAGCCGCGCCACCAGGCCGAGGTTGGGGGCCCCTCGTGCGGGTCGCTGGCGATATCGGGGTCTTGCATCAGATTCAAGTGTAGGGTATCGGCACAGTGAGGCGCCCTGGCGACGACACTGCATGTACCTCAGAGGTGTTTTGCGCCACACCAGTTCAAACCACATTATGAAATCGATAGCCGCTATTTGAAATGAAACAAAAACTATGAGACACTCGCGTCGCGGCACCGGGACGCCGTACTAAATTAAGTCAGACCACAGGAGACAACCAACCATGTCAGCACAGCCCGACAACCTGTTCGGGTCGGCGGCCAACGACGCCGACGCCCAGGAAACCCGTGAATGGATCGATGCCCTCTCCGCGGTCATCCAATCCGAAGGCCGCGAGCGCGCTCACTTTCTGCTGGAGCAACTGCTCGAGCAGGCACGCCAGGAAGGCATCGACATGCCTTTCTCGGCTACCACCGGTTATGTGAACACCATCGAGCCCAACGATGAGGAGCGTTGCCCCGGCAATCTCGAGATCGAGGAGCGCCTGCGGGCCTTCATGCGCTGGAACGCGATGGCGATGGTGGTCAAGGCCAACCGGCTGCATCCCGAAGACGGCGGCGACCTCGGCGGGCACATCAGCTCGTTCGCCTCCGTTGCCACGATGTTCGGCGCCGGCTTCAACCATTTCTGGCATGGCGAGAACGAGAACCACGGCGGCGACTGCCTTTATATCCAGGGCCACAGCGCGCCGGGCGTCTACGCGCGCGCCTACATGGAAGGGCGTTTGACCGAAGAGCAGTTGCTCAACTTCCGCCAGGAGGTGGACGGCAAGGGAATTTCCAGTTACCCGCATCCCAAGCTGATGCCCGAGTTCTGGCAGTTCCCCACCGTGTCGATGGGTCTGGGCCCGTTGATGGCGATCTACCAGGCGCGCTTCCTGAAGTACCTGCATGCCCGTGGCATCGCCAACACCGAGAACCGAAAGGTCTGGGTCTTCTGCGGTGACGGTGAAATGGATGAGGTGGAAAGCCTGGGCGCGATCGGCGTGGCCGCCCGCGAGAAGCTGGACAACCTGATCTTCATCGTCAACTGCAACCTGCAGCGCCTCGATGGACCGGTGCGCGGCAATGGCAAGATCATCCAGGAACTGGAAGGCGAGTTCCG
Organism: Ramlibacter sp.; assembly: GCA_046599015.1. Taxonomy (GTDB): domain Bacteria; phylum Pseudomonadota; class Gammaproteobacteria; order Burkholderiales; family Burkholderiaceae_C; genus Ramlibacter. The sequence continues at coordinate 1,535 of JBKJHN010000151.1, read as the reverse complement.
CGGTGCCGGCTGGAACGTGATCAAGCTGATCTGGGGCAGTTATTGGGATCCGCTGCTTGCGCGCGACAAGGAAGGCATCCTGCGCAAGATCATGATGGACACGCTGGACGGCGACTACCAGGCGATGAAAGCGAACGATGGCGCATTCGTGCGCAAGAATTTCTTCGGCCGCCATCCCAAGACTCTGGAGATGGTTGCGAAGATGAGCGACGAAGACATCTGGCGCCTGCAGCGCGGTGGCCACGACCCGCAAAAGGTCTACGCGGCCTACCACCAAGCCGTCAATCACAAGGGCCAGCCCACCGTGATGCTGATCAAGACGGTGAAGGGTTTCGGCATGGGCAAGAGCGGTGAGGGCAAGAACACCGCGCACCAGACCAAGAAGCTCACGGATGACGATATCCGGGCCTTCCGCGACCGCTTCAACATCCCGGTGCCGGACGACCAGCTGGCCGAACTGCCGTTTTTGAAGCCGGCGGAGCACACGCCCGAGATGAAATACCTGCACGACCGGCGCCAGGCGCTCGGCGGCTATCTTCCCAAGCGTCGGGTCAAGGCCGACGAACAACTGAAGGTTCCGCCCATCGAGGCCTTCAAGGCGGTGCTCGATCCGACAGCCGAGGGTCGGGAAATCAGCACCACGCAGGCCTATGTGCGCTTCCTGACGGCGCTGCTGCGCGACAAGGAACTGGGCCCGCGCGCTGTGCCGATTCTGGTCGACGAAGCGCGTACCTTCGGCATGGAGGGGCTGTTCCGCCAGATCGGCATCTATAACCCGCAAGGCCAGCTCTATACGCCGCAGGACAAGGACCAGGTCTCCTATTACAAGGAGGACAAGGGCGGGCAGATCCTGCAGGAGGGCATCAACGAAGCCGGCGGCATGGCAAGCTGGATAGCGGCGGCGACGTCATACAGCACCAGCAACCGCATCATGGTGCCTTTCTACATCTACTACTCGATGTTCGGTCTGCAGCGCGTCGGCGATCTGTGCTGGGCCGCGGGCGACATGCAGGCACGCGGGTTCCTGCTGGGCGGAACGTCCGGCCGCACCACGCTGAACGGCGAAGGCCTGCAGCACGAGGACGGCCACAGCCACATCCTGGCCGGCACCATTCCTAACTGCGTGTCTTATGACCCGACCTTCGCGCACGAGGTGGCGGTCATCATGCAGCGCGGCTTGAAGCGCATGGTGGAAGACCAGGAAAACGTCTACTACTACATCACCCTGCTGAACGAGAACTACCCGATGCCGGGCCTGAAGGCCGGCACCGAAGAGCAGATCTTGAAGGGCATGTATTTGCTCGAAGAAGGCGCGAAGAAGACCCCGCGCGTCAACCTGCTCGGCAGCGGCACCATCCTGCTGGAGAGCGTCGCGGCGAAGAAGTTGCTGGAAGCCGACTGGGGCGTGGCGGCCAACGTGTGGAGCTGCCCGAGCTTCAACGAACTGGCGCGCGATGGCCAGGACTGCGAGCTGCTGGGCCACGAAGGGCACGCGCGGCTTGTCGGTCGGGTGCAGCAGGTTCCAGCGCTCGGCG
>JBKJHN010000107.1:0-23196 GCA_046599015.1 Ramlibacter sp. | reverse complement strand
GGCGATCTGATACGTGTCGCTGTCCTGCTCGCCGTCGAGGTAATCGCTCCCTGCGTTGGAAACGATCACATCTTCGTTGGTCGGAGACTTGCCCTCGTCCGCCAGCAGTGCGCCGGCAGGGCCGTTGTCGCCGTAGACGATGTCGCTGTCCAGACCGCCGTCCAGCCAATCGTCGCCACTGCCGCCGTAGATGAGGTCATTGTGCTGCTCACCCAGGATCATGTCGTTGTCGGCACCTCCATACAGCACGTCGTTGCCCATGCCGCCATACACTTGGTCGGCGCCTGCGCCGCCGTCGACCGAGTCGCGGCCGTCACCTGCCCGGATGGTGTCGTCCCCGTCGCCGCCCGAGATAGTGTCGCTCTCAGTGCCGCCTTCGAGGTTGTCGTTGCCTGCGCCGCCCGTGATCGTATCGAACCCGGCACCGCCGTAGATCGAGTCGTCGCCGTCGCCGCCGGAGATCTGGTCGTCGCCGCGATAGCCAAGAAGCGTGTCAACTCCTGCGCCGCCCACGATCGTGTCGCGGCCGTCGCCGCCCCAGATGAAGTCATTCCCATCGTTTCCTTCCAGCACATCGGAGCCGGCGCCGCCGATCAGCACGTCATTGCCGGCACCGCCGAAGAACGAAACATTGACGTCCTTGCCGCCCGCCAGCAGTTCTCTCGCGTGGCGCTTCAGCACCATCAGCTTGTCCTTGCCATCGCCTGCATTGATGGTGACCGGAGCCGACACCGTCGGACTGACATAGAACGTGTCGTTGCCGTCGCCGCTGGTGCCGGTCACCGAATTGACGCCACTGAACAAGTAGCTGGTGCCGGAGCCGGAAACCCAGACGTCGCCAGGTTTGTGACCGGCGCCGATGTACATCAGCTTGTCATCATTGCCCGTGAGATTCAGCGTCAGGACGCGGTTGACGGGATTGAGTGTCGCCAGCGTGGGCAGACTGTCGAAGTCCTGCCCGATGTACGGAATGTCGAAAGTCAGCGTGAAGAGATTGAAGCGGATGTCGACGATCGTGATGCGGAAGATCGAAATGCCGATGCTCAGCTTGACATAGACGTCGGCTCGCAACTCGATCACGAAGCTGCGGTCGAACACCGAGTCGTCCACATTGAGGTCGAATTCCTGCGCCCGCACCCGGTTCAGGCCATCGCTGTTGCTGGTGTCGTGCAGGTTCCAAGCTTGGCCCATGAAGACAATGGCCTCTACACCGATCTGAAGCCTCACGATCGAGGCGGTAAACACAATCTGGACACCCAGCCCCACGCCGCCCAGAATCCTCGCTTCGTCTTCGTCAGAATTCGAGCCCACCACCTTGATGGCGCCCGGACCGTTCTTTTCGATGCCCTCGGTATCGTCGAAATAGAAGCCATTGACCATATCCGCCGGGTTGCGTGTCCGGCTGTACCGATCGAGACCTGTCGTGTCGAACGCGATCGCGAAATCACCGCGCGCTTCGAAGGCGACCGCTAGGTAAGGCACGATGTCCACGCCGAAGGTCGTCAGCGCCGTGAGGATGTCACCGCCGCTATCGTTGAGCACCTTCTTGGCCATCTCCTTCTTGCTCAGCGGAATGTCCTTGTACAGGAACAGGAACAATTCGGGCGGGCTGTACTCGAGAAGCTTCGTGTCCTGTGCAGCCGCGGTGCCGCCCAGCTTGGCGTCACCGAACAGCAGGTAGAACGACTTCGCTGCTGTGTGGGTGACCCCGCTGTTCAGGATCGGCATGTGGATCGGATCGAAGCCGCCACTGCCCGCCGCATTGATGATCAGGTTCACGCCGCCGCCGAAGAAGCCTTCGAACTGGCCGACACCTGGCAGCAACTGCGACGCTATGAAGACCAGCGCCGCGTCCTGCACCCCGTCCGGAGTTGCGGCGTTGCCGGCGAGCCGGCGAATCTGCGCGAAGATGGTGTCGGCTGTGATCACCTCGGAGGTGTCGGGCGTTCCAAACGCCTTCGCGTTGACAGCGGCGGGAGCGAGGATGGCCGTGGCGGTGCGTGCCGCGGCCCCGTCGATCGTGAAGTCGGCGCCGACCGTGCCGCCAATGTCGATCCATGCGTTTCCGGTCAGCCCCGACAGCCGGTCGACATACTGCAGCTTGTCGGGCATCCCACCCCAGCTTTCACTGCTCCAACCAAAACCTTCGTTGTAGAGCAATTGCCATTCGACAGGCGCCCAGCTATCGAGCAGGTTGCCAGGGGCCCCCACGAGCCACCCCTTGTTGCCTCGGGCCAGGTCAGTAATGGATCCCGAATTGTTCTTGCCGAGCACCATCCTGCTGATGGCTTCTGCGTGCGCGGCGTAGTCACCGATTTCCACCCCACCGCCAAAGCTGCGTGAGGTGGTGTAGGGAGCCCGGCCCAGCACGAGCGAAATGATCGGAAAGGCTTCATTCGTCAGCAGGTAGACGATGGCGTCGAGAGGGTCCATCGCCTCTTCCAGTCGTGTCAGCGCGGCCCCCATGAAATCGCGCACATAGGACACCAGTTCGAACTTGGTATTGTCGAACGCGATGGTCGGCGTCACCTCTGTGAGCGCGGTGCTGTCGGCGCCGATCATCGATCCAAACGACCAGTTGGTGATCCTTGCTTCAGTGCGGTAGTTGGGAATTGCGGTTCCGGCCGGCAAGTCGGTCTGCAGCTGGAAGTTCGCTTGGGCAGTCCCGGTGAAGCCGCCCAGGATCATGTTGCGCGCGGTCGCCTGCAACGCCACCGGCGAGGTGGCGGCGCCGAAGGCATTCATGAGCTCACTCACCCTCAGGGTTCCGTCCGAATCCTTCAGAGCGAAGCTGAATTCGCCATGCAGACCGTTTTCGCCGATGGCGGGATTGATCTGTGTTACCCGGTAGGGCAACGTTCCGAGAAAGCCGTTGAAGCCTGCCTGCATGTCCCGCGTCGGGTCAGCCGCCTCCGTCGCGGCCGGCATGGTCACGTCCAGATCGATATGGAGGGAGCTGATCGTCGAGGGATCGATGAACACCCCCTTCTGCACGCTGATGCCGAACTTGAGCGACATGCCAAAACCAAACATCACCTCGGGCAAGGCGTTCACCACCAGCCCCAGACCCGGCAGGATCAAGTTGGTCTCGACCGGGATCGCGAGCAATTGCTGCGGCATCACGAGTTTAAGGTCGAACATCACTTCGTCATCCAACGCCGAAGTGGTGACCACCACGTCGTCGATGTTGATGGCACCATCAAGGTTCTTGTCCTGCAGCCAGTTGAGGCCACCGGGGCCGAAGGCTTCAAACAGCGCCGCGTGCGCCTTATCGGTCGTCAAGATACCGGGCGTGAAGTCGAAGTTGTCGCCGACCTTGTCGCGGATCTGTGTCAGGAAGTCGGCAGATTCAATGAGCTGTTTGGCAACGAAGGGCAGATCCCTGGAGAAGATAGCCGCGTCGAACGCAAAGTCCAGCAGGCGGAAAAGCTCCTTGAAGCCGGCGCGCAGGCCGTCGAGGTTCTCATTCAATTGGCCCGTAAAGACCGTCGCGGCGAGCAGGGGCCCAACAGTCGAAAGTTGGGTTTTGGGCGTGGCTGCGCTGTCGAACACCAGGCTGATGGTCGTGTTCAGCGGCTGTGCCATGTCCGCCGCGTACACGATCGGCAGGGTTGCCGCGATCTTGCCGGCAAAGGTTGCGGACGTCGCACCCGCAGCTTCGGCAAACGATCGCCTGCCGTCGGCGTCGTCGGTGACCCCGACGGAATAGGTTGCCGGCGTGGTGGCCGAGTCGCTGCCGTCACTGTCCAGTGTGTAGCTGCCGCCGACGATGTCGACGCTGCGGGCGCCGATCAGTGCAGCGAAATCCAGATCCGTCTGCGGGGCGTTGACGGCAAAACTCATGCTGGTGGTATCCAGCACAAAGCCTGCGTGCCCGGCATCGGCCAGGTCGATGCCCAGGTCGAGATCGATGACGCCCGAGGCCGTCACGCCGATCATGCTGGCCTCGGCGACGTCCACGATGGCTCCCACGCCGGCGAGCCCCAGCGTCTCCAGAGACGCATTGCCCGTGAGGTCCAGTGCATTCAGGTCCAGGTGAAAGCGCTGCGAGGAAGCCTGCGATGGGCTGTAGGTCAGGCCCAGCTGCAGCGCTTCAGCGGTGGCCGTGCCACTGTAGATAAGCGAGACATCTGTGAACCCCAGTCCCTGCAGCGCGGCCCTGAGTGCCTGCAAAGACGCGGGCGGATCGGCTTGAAGCTGGTCGATCAGCGCCGCAAAACGATCTCCGAACGGAAGAAGCTGGCCCAGGCTGCGGTTGAGACCCGGCAGCGGCTTCGACAATTCGGCATTCGTAGCCTGAACCGTCTTCAGGTAGTCGGCGCTTTGATCCAGCGCCGTGAGCACCTGCGCAATCGAAAGCGTGGCGACGTCCTGCAGGAACTCCCTGGTGGCGGTGGAACTGCCTTCGAAAGACACCGTGGGGACCGTTGCTGCCGCAAAGGTATCCGCGACCGTGATGCCCAACGAGACGGTGTCCGTCAAACCGCCAAAAGGCTCTGCAATCGTGACCGGCAGGGTAAGATTCAGCGAGCCGGTGGGCGTGCCACTGAACCCGGAGGCACTCCCGATCAGGTCGGTCACGTCGGCCAGGCCCTCTCGCAGTTCCCGCAGGCTGGCGAAGCCGTCGGCCACATCGCTTCCCGTGTCGGCGAAGGCCAGGTCGAGCGCCATGCTGCCGGTCGCACTGCCACCGGTCACCGTGACGGCCACGGGTCCCCAAAGGCCGCTGGCATTGATGCCCGTCGCCGTGGTGGCGACCGACGAGGCGAGCGTCGCCCCGCGCAAGCCGACGTGTGAGCTCGAAGTGTCATCGTGCAGCGGATTGCCCTCGATGATGCGGGTTTGGCTGCTCAGGTTGATGTAGCGGATGCTGCTGCTCGCTGCATCCAGGCCGCTCCTGGGGGCGCCTGTCAACCCCAATACGGTTGCCGCTGTGGAGCCAGCGAGGTTGGTCACGGCGAAGCTGCTGCCGGAGGTGTAGTCAATCAGTGCCGGCGTACTCGCACCGGAAGTAGTGCCGGTCTTGAAACTGGTCTGGGCAGCGCCAAATTTCGTATCGGCGGCGCTTTGCATACGCGCCATCAAGTCGTTGGCGGTGGCGGTGGCGCCAAGTCCGTCGAGATCGACTTCGAACCAGGTGCCGTCACCGAGTGTGACGCGAATGTCGCCCGCGGCGCTGCCGGTGCTGCCGAACCCGGCCGTGCGCGTGAGCGACGACACCAGAGTCGCACCCGTCACTACGGGCGCGTCGCCCGCCAGGGTCAGGCCGAGCGAAACCCGGGCGAACGAGTCATTCAGGGCGACCACTTCGAAGTCAGCGGCTCCGTTCGTTCCGTCGATCAGTTCCAGTCCCTTTTCGTTATCCGCAATGCGGACCTCGAACTGTGCCGTGGTCAACGACGGGAACGCAGCCGTAGCCGCGTTTCTGATCAGGGTCAGCAAGTTGCCAACCGTGGCCGTCGCGGCAACATGGTCCAGATTGACGTTGAAAAACGTGCCGTTGCTGAGCCTGACCTGGATGTCGTCAATCCCAGCGACGGTTTCTACGCCCCGGCCGCGATTGAGCGTGCTGACGAGAGAGTCCTCGGTCAGCATAAATCCCTCGCCCGGCGTGACGAGCTGGATTTCGAACGGCAACGTCAGCGTGCCGTTCGGGTTCAGCGTCGCCGAACCCGCCGTGGTGACCACGCCTGTCAGGGCGCCGGTGTCGAACAGGGCAATGCTGTTTTCGGTCAGGGTATCCGCACCGTCGCTTCCCAGAGCGACCGTGGCGGTGAACTTGAGCGTGGGTGCAGCGGCGACAACGGCATAGGTGAGCGTGCCGACGTCGGTCCGCAGTCCTGCGTTCAGCGTCGCAACCAGTTCCTGGATGCTGCTGAAGTTCGCGCCGAGGTAGCCGATGTTCTGGGCCACGATCAATGGAACCCCGATGCTGCCCGAGGTGGCATTGATCTTCAGATCGGCGATCGTGTTGGCATTGCCAGCGACGACAGCCGGCACGTCCGTGGCGCCGCTCTTGTCCGTGATCTTCAGGCGCAGATTCGCGGTGTCCAGCGTGACTTCCCAGTCGGAACCGGCAAGGCTCACTGGCGCGGCGTTCCTGATGCGCGTTATCAGGTCGCCGACCGTGGCCGCTGCTTCCAGGCTGGTGGCCGCAGCGGTCAAGTTGAGATCGACCCCGAAGGTCGTCGTCCCGATGGTGATGGTGAGGTCGTTGCCGGCCACTGTCCGAACGCCCGTGACCCCGTTGAGGTCGCTCACTAGCGTCTTCTGGTCGAACAACTGGCTCGCCTCCGACAGGAGGTCGAGGTCCTGCGCCGCGCGCGACCCATTCAGGGCGCTGACGGTGAGCGCGCCCGAACCACCGGTTCGGTCGACCAGCGCGATGGCGCCCGTACGAGCGTCGATGCGTGCCTGGAAAGTACCGCTCGCCGCCGATCCGGAGGCAGTCTGGATTTTCGTGATCACAGCACCGACGGTCGTGTCTAGCGCAGTCAAGTCGACACTGAAGGTGGTGCCGTCGCTCAGCGTGACGGAGAAGTCGTTCCCAGTGATAGTGCGCACACCCTGGCCGCCGTTGAGCGTGGCAAGCAACGTGCCCGCGCTGAGCGCCTGCTGCTGGATCAGCGCCAGGAAGTTTTCCTTGAACTCGCTGTTCAGGTCTAGGACATCCCCGAAAGTCATGCCCGTTGCGCTGAGCGGCAGCGCCATGCCCAACGCCTTCTCGCTAAAAATGCCGAGGAAATCCGTAAATCCGGATAGGTGCGTGAACACCTCGCCGGCGCTGGTCCGGTAAAAGTCGGCGATGGGGGCAGCGAGACCATTGGTGAAATCAGCCGCGGTGGCGTTGAACAAGTCGTCCGTCAACTGAATGTGCAGTCCCGAAACGCCGGCGATGGCAAGGCCATTGACCGCGCCGTAAAGGTTCACATTGGCCAGAGCTGTGCCCGTCTGTGTGGGCGCAAGAGTGCTGAGAACACCCAGTGCGGCATCGACTCCTGTAGCCACTGTGACCGTGGCATTCAAGCCTACCGTGCTACCCGATCCTGACGTGAAGTCCAGCCCCAAAATGCCCGCGTACCCGACAAAATCCGATTTGTTCAGTGTCGCCGTGACGGTCAGGTCGCTGAGCGACGTCACGCTGACGGTGTTATTCGCGGCCTGAGTCACCCTGAAGGACCACTGCAGTCCGGTGTTCAGATTGCCGCGCAGGTTGTACGCCGCTATGTGCTGAGCGATCTGGTCACCCAAGGCCAGGTCGATATTGCTGACAAGACCGGCGTAATCGATGGCGACGTCGATCGCCACCTCGCCGCTATCCCGCGTGCCCGTGGCGCTGACGCCGCTTACCGCGTTCAACGCCGCCAGAATCTGCGTCAGCGAGTTGCCCGCGCCGGAAAGCGGGTTGACGACCAGTGTTCGGAAGATGCCGCCCAGATCGATCAGGTCGCCAAGCGACTGGCCATCCAGGATGAACAAACTCTCCTGCAGCTTGCCGGCATCCTCCATCCTATCCAGCGCGCTCGCCAGGGCCCCGAGTTGGGTCTCCAGCGTGGCCTTCTGCGGCAAGGGAACCGCTGGAGTGATCGCGAATGCGACGGCCGGATCGTAGTTGATGGTGCCGGTGACCGTATTGCCGCTGAAGCCCTCAATCTCTGGACCTCCAGCACTTGGCTCATAGAACTTCAGCTTGCCGGTAAATGTCGAAAGGTCGATCGTGCCCCCTCCCGCGTCGGCGATCGTGACATTTCCCCAATTGTTGCCGAACTTGTAGGTGTCGGCGCCCGCACCGCCGGCCATCGAGTTTGGTTTGGTGATGCCGGTGAAGGTCAACACGTCATCGCCCCCCTGGCCATCCACGACGATGCTGGAAACCCCGGAGTACGTTTCCATGTCGAAGCCATCGACAGTGATCCTGACGTCCACAGTCGCGCCGGTACCGACCTGCTCGATCAGTACTGTGTTAGCGAGATTGTCGAGATTTGCGGAGAAAACGCCAGCAGCCACGGTGCCCAGCGGCGTAGGCGACGCCGACAGCAAGATCCGCTGCTCCAGCATTTCGAACAGCACCTTGCGCTGGAATGGCGGGGTGGGGGCGTCTTGCCGCGACTGGTGAAGCCGGTCCTTGGCGGACTGGATCCCGGCCGAGGTGGCTTTCCGGACAGTGGCGTTGGCTTCGCGCCAGAGAGTGGCGGCGGCCCGGAGTGCAGATTTCGTCATGGTGTGCCCGTCGGATTACGGCCCGACCGCCCTTGCCTGGACTGGCAAGGAGAAGACGCTCGGCCCGACCGGCCCAGCGCTCTAGTGCCACGCATGACCTGCAAAAGTATCCTAACGTAACCGAAGCGCTACATCAAGCTTAAATTCGCAAAAAGTTGACCCCAGGGGGTGGACGTTGGAGTCCAGAAGTGGTAAGCGCGGTGTCCTCTGCTTGAAACTCCAGGTTGAGCCGGGCCTGCATCGGCTCCAACAGCTTTAAGTCGCTGAGCTTCTTGCAGAACGCCTGCGTACGGCTGAACTCCAGCTGGTACTGCTGCAGAAACTTCAGCATCTCCCCCAGATAGGGCGTGGGCTTGCCATCGTCCGAGAACAGCCGCTGGCGCCGCCCTTCCTGGTTAAATCCCGCACAACTCTCGTCAATGCACAGCGTCAACCACTACCGTCATCCACCGTCAAAAATGGGGCCGCGGAATGCCGCGGCAAGTTTCAGGGGCGCACTGGCGCCGGGCTGCGCGGCTTGCCGATGGTGGCCGCGTCGATGTTGGGAAAGCTCGCCCGGCAGCGGATACCCGCCGGGATCTTGCGGTCCGGATTCGGCAATTCCAGGCGCACGCCGAAGGTGCCGCTCGCCGCGTCGAGCACGCGGTCGATCACCTTGACGGTGGCGCGGTAGCGTGAGCCGGCCGGCAGCTCCGGCGCGACCTCGATCGCGGTGCCTAGCTTGACCTTGCCGTAGGCGTCGGCGCGAAGCAAAACCTCCACGTGCAAGACATCGATCTGCGCGATCTTGAGCATTGGCTTGCGCCCGACGCCAGCTTCAGCCAGCTCGCCTGGGTGCAGCAACCGCTCGACCACGACGCCGTCCACGGGACTGCGGATGCTCTTGAGCCGGATGATTTCCAGTTGGCGGGCCAGATCGAGCTCGGCCAGCTTGCGGTTATCCAGCGAGTCGCGCAAATCGGCCTCGGCCAGCCGCTTCTCGGTGAGCGCTTCGTCCCGGTTCATAGCCGACATGAAGTTTTCCTGGTGCAGGTCCTGCATGCGCTGCGACTTCTTGGTGGTGTATTCGACCCGCGACTCGCCGGAGCGCACGGCGCCATCCATCTGGGAGCGCTGTTTGGCAATTGCGGCCTGGGCCCGATCGACCGAGGTGTCGAGCGTCGCAAGTTCTTGTCCCTTGCGGACGAAGTCGCCGCGGTCGACGTTGACCCGTTCGATCAAGCCCTCGATCGGGCTGCGCAGCTCGATGGTCTGGCGCGGCTCGATCACGCAATCGAAGTCACCCGCCAGCGCCGCCCCGGCCAGGCCGGCGAGCACCGTGAAAACCGAAACTGGGCGCCGTACCGTGCGCCTCATCGTGTCTGATGTCATTCAACCCGTCCTGTGAAAGCAAGCGCCGTGTCGAGCTTGCGGTCCGACTCGAGCGTGGCTCGCCGAATATGTGAATTGGTCCACTCCGCCGACTGCTGCGCGAGGGCGCGCAAGACCGCTGCCGCGGGCGCCGGCAGGGGCTCGGCCCGGCCGGCGTAGTGCGAAGCGAGTGCGCGTGCGGCGGGACCGGCATGGCGCACGAAAACGTCATCCTCCATGCACACGATGGCTTCGTGGGAGCCCGGCTCGCCCTGGCGGGCGCAGCGCCCGAACAGCTGCCGGTCGATGCGCCGCGATTCGTGAAACTCCGTCAAGATCACGTGCAGGCCGCCCCGGCTCGCCACCTCCGGCGCCAAGCTGATGTCGGTGCCTCGTCCCGCCATGTTGGTGGCAATGGTGATGCGGCCGGGCTGCCCCGCACGCGCCACGATCTGCGCCTCTTCGCTGTCCTGGCGCGCATTCAGCACGACGTGCTCGATGCCACGGCCCGCCAGCAGAGCCGCAAGCTGCTCGGACGCCGCGACCGAACGCGTGCCCACCAGCACCGGACGCCCGGCGTCACGCACGCGCGAAGCGGCGGCCGCGACAGCGGACCACTTCTGACCGCGCGTCATGTGCAGGCGGGTGCCCTGGTCCGCCCTGCGCAGGGGCCGGTTGGGCGGGATGCGCACCACATCGAGTCCATAGACGGCCTTCAATTCCGGCGCTACTTCCGTCGCGGTACCGGTCATGCCGGCCAGGCGGATGCAGCGGCGGAACAGCCGCTGGTAAGTGATCCGTGCCAGCGTGGTGCGCTGGCCGGTCACGTCACAGTCTTCCTTGACCTCGATCAGTTGCTGCAGGCCGCGCTCCCATGAGCGGTCGGCCAGTACCCGGCCGCTGTATTCGTCCACGATCTGCACCTTGCCCTCGCGGATCACATAGTGCGTGTCGAGATGGAAGAAATGGCGCGCCACCAGCGCTTGCTGTGCCAGTTCCTCGCGGCCACGCGTGGTGCGCCAGACGGGTGGCAAGGCGTCCGACAATGTTTTCAGGCGCGCACGACCCTGCTCCGTCAGAAAGACCGAGCGCTCACCCGGATTGAGCCGGTAATCGACGTCCGGCACCAGCCCGTCACTGATGCCCAGCGCGGTACGGTACAAAGCTTCGTCGTCGCCCGCGCCCTTCTCTGCCGCAATGATCAGAGGAGTGCGCGCTTCATCGATCAGCACGCTATCGGCTTCGTCCACGATCGCAAAATGCAGCCCGCGCAGCAGCAGGCGATCGAGCCGGTCGCCGCGCCCGAACAGTTTCTCCAGCAGCAGCCGCCCGCGCCCGCGCTGCAGGCCCAGCGCCAACCCGTCGCGCAAGTAGTCGAATCCGAGGTCGCTGTTGGTGCAATAGCAGATGTCAGCGTTGTAGGCAGCGCGCCGCTCGTCGGGGCTTTGACCGTGCCGCGCAATGCCAGTCGTCAGACCCAGCGCTTCGAACAGCGGACGCATCGTGTCGCCGTCGCGCCCGGCCAGATACTGGTTGACGGTGACCACGTGCACCGGCATGCCCGCCAGGGCCGCGGTGACCGCGGGCAGTGTCGCAGCCAGGGTTTTGCCCTCGCCGGTGCCCATCTCCGCCAGCATGCCCTGCAGCATGACATGGCCGCCGACCAGCTGAACCGGGAAGTGGCGCTGACCCAGGGTGCGGCCGGCTGCAGTGCGCACCAGGGCGAAGGAACGCGCCACCAGTTCGGGGGCGAAACCATGCCGCAGCAGGGCCACCCGCAACTCGCCCGCCGCCTCGCGCAGCTTCGCGTCGGTCAAGCCGTCCGCGAAGGATTGCCCGATTTCCACCTGCGCGGCAACCGCACCGGCGCGCCGCAATGCCTGGGAAAAAGGCCGCTGCAGCCCGGCGGCCGCAGCCAGCAGGAACCGGTCGACACGGGTTTCGCGCTCGTCGGCCCGTTCACCATACGGCGCGGCGCTGCGGGGCACGAAGCGCCAGGAGGCCTGCGCTCGCTCAGACATGGAAACGCTCCAGGAAGACCTGGCGTATTCGGCGGTGCCACTGCAGCCCCAGCGGCTCGGGCTGAAACGAGAACCGCACGTACACCCGTCCGCCATACGCCAGGCTGGGCACCTCGGGCGGCAGCGCCAGGTCGTACTGGAAATTGGTGGTGAGCGTCTTGCCGCTGCGCGGGTCGCGCGGGTCGGCAGCGATCACGCCGCCCCCTTCGCTGGAGAGGGCCGTGCTCGGCAAATATTCACGCGCCGCCGGCACCTCGCGCACCACGCGCGCCGGGTAGACCTGCTCGATGCGCTGCGCCGCACGCACCTCGGTGCGCACCAGGCGCTCGCGCACCAGGTCGATGTCGTCCTGCGAGACGACCACCCGCACGATGCGCGGCGCATCCTGAACCACATATCCCAGCTGCTCACCTTTGTGAAAGAAGCGTCCCGGCAGATCGTCAGGATGCGCGAGCATGAAGCGCCCGGCCACCGCGCTGCGGGCCACGAGTTTGTCGGCGCGCTCCGTCGCCAGGTCATGGCGCGCCCGCTCGCGCATCAGCTCCTGCCGCGTGATCTCGGCCGCCACACGTTCGGCAAAGCGCTGCTGGTCCAACCGGGCCTCCAGTTCGGCGATGCGGGCCTGGACAACGCGCAGTTCAGCGGCTGCGGTGGGGTCGTGGCTCTCGACCAGCGCTGCGTTGACGCCGACCTCGGTGTCCGGCTGGGCTAGGGCTCTGCGAACGAAACCATCGGCGCCGGCCCGAACATTGGCCTCCTCAGGCAGCCACACCACGCCCTCGGTCTGAATCCGCAGCGGCACCGGCAGCAAGAACAGCATGGCGAGGACCAGGGCCAACACTCCGGCCGAGATCGACAGCGCGCGCTGCCGGGCCCGTCCGGCCCGCGGCAGCGAGATCAGGTAGCCGCCGCCCTTGACCAGTGGCAAAAGCAGCATCGCGGCGCCGCCCCAAAGAGCCAGCAGCACGCCGACGAAAAACCACTCGCCCGCGATGTACAACATGATCGCCACCGAAACGAATATCCGATACACGAACGCAGCCGGCGTGTAAAAGACAAACCAGGCCCGCTCGCCGGGCGAGGTGTCGGGCCGCTCGGCCAAAGGCATCCTGAAGACGTGGCGCTCGATCAGGTAACGCCACTGGCGTACGCCGCGCGCCGCGAGATTGGGTATCTCGATCAGGTCGGACAGGATGTAGTAACCATCGAATCGCAGCAGCGGGTTTCCATTGAACACCACCGTCGAGACGCCAGCGATGAGCATGATGTTGAACGCCACCGCGCGCAGCCAGCCCGGCTCGGCCGCCGCCCAGACCAGCATGAACACCGATGCGATGAAGATTTCAGTCAGCATCCCGGCTGCGCCGACCAGCACCCGCCGCCACTTGCTGCGGAATCCGCTCGCGGCCGAGGCGTCGACATAGGGCACGGGCATGAAGACCAGCAGCATGACCCCCATTTCGTGGACTTCGCCGCCGAAGGCCTTGACCGCGTAGGCATGCCCCAATTCGTGCAGCACTTTCACGAAGGGAAAGCACAGCCCGATGAGTATCAGGTTGTCGAAGGCGAGCACGCGGTCGCCCAGATTGCCGGTGAGTTCGGGCCAGTGGGTCGCCGCCAGCACGGCGCCCAGAATCAGCATCGCCACATAAAGGAGCGCGCCGAACCAGCCGAAGAACGGGCGCACCAGCGGCAGCGTCCCGGCCAGGAAACGGTCGGGATTCCACAGCGGAATGCGGATGCTGAATGGGTTTTTCCAGCGGCTGGCCTTGCGCGACTTGTCCTGCTTGGCGTAGCGCTCGAACAGTTCCGCCGAATCCGGGCTCACCTCGCAATGCAGCAGGTCGGCCGAGTGCAGTTGCGACAGCAGCCTGATCACCTCTTCCTGCCCCGGCGCGTCGTCGCCCATCTGCTCGATGGCCGCACTCCAGACTTCGTCCATCGTGCGCCGGCCGTCCAGCAGGCCGAGCAACTGGTAGGCGGCCGGGGTCAGCCGGTTGAAGCGGCCCGACGCCGGGTCGCGCACCACGTACCAGACCTGGCCGCGAAACCGGTGGTGCCGCACCTGCGCCTGCGGCTTGAGCGACGGGCGCAGCGCGGCCAGCCGATACCAGGAAGGGCTGTGAAATGCCTGCGCGCTCACGGCATCCAGGTCCAGAAGGTGAGCCGCGCCCAATTGACGAAGTGGCGCGTCCAGATCCAGACCAGCCGTTGTTCACCGATCGATATCTTGCCGACGCCCTCCATGCCGGGACGCAGTCGCTTGGATGGCTGGTCGAGTTGCGCCTCGACGCGGAAGAAGTTGCGTCCGTCCTGAGCTGTAGACACCGAGGTAACAGTCTTCACCAGAAACGGCAGGTTCGCATCCATGGCGCCTGCAAGGGCGAGTTCGCCTCGCTGGCCCGGAGCCACGTAGCCGATATCGCGTTCATCCACGCGCAGGATCACGCGGTACTGGTCCAGCGGCGCCAGTTCAAACAAGACCTTGCCCCTTTCTACCGGCGCGCCCAGCATCTGCGACAGGTCGCCCGACACGACGACCGCGTCAAAAGGCGCTGCAAGGCGGGTGCGCGAAAGCTTTTCGTCGGCCAGCGCAAGCTGTGACTCGGCTTGCTCCAGCTGCGCCGCGAAAATGCCCGTGGCGGCGCGCTCGCGCTTGGCCAGCGCCTCGTGGTACTTGCCCGCAATCTGCTCCCTCTCAGTGCTCCACTTCACGCGATCGAGCTTGAGGTCTCGGTCGTCCATGACCGCCAGCACATCCCCTTTGCTCACGACCGCGCCGGCGCGTACCAGGGCCTCGTTGATATAGCCGTCGAAGGGCGCCACCGACGCGCGCTGCACCGAGCCTTCGACGAAGGTGCGTGCTGAAACGCGAAATTGCCCGTCGGCAAAGGTCAGGAACAGGACCGTCAGCAGCACGACGGCGGCGGAGAGCTTCAGCGCCTGATCGCGCGGGCCGAGCAGACGGGCGCGCCACCCGCTCCATGCTCGCGATGCCCGGCCACCCACCCAGCGCTCGTCATCGAGCCGCATTCGAAGCGACGGGCCGAGCACTTCACAAACCGCCTCGCACAGGGCCACCGTGGCTGGATCGAAAGCTGGACCCTGGTCGCGTTCGAACGTCAACGCGCCGAGCGGTCGCCCGCCACCGGACAGCGGCACTGTCAATACCGCGGTGGCGCCGCTGTTTGCAGCCAGGTCGCGTTGCGCGAGCGTGACCCGCCCGCGCGAAGCCGCGAGCGGAGGGTGAGCGACCCAGGTTTCCTGGTCCATCGCCTCCTCCATCGCGTTTTCAATGGCATCGACCAGTTGCGACTTTGGGTCGAACCAGGCCGTGCGCGAAATCGCGCACAGTTTGAGCACCGAGCGCCGTTCCAGGCCCAGGCTCACGCGATCGGCCTTGCCAATGGTAGCCAGTTCGTTGACCACCGCCATCGCCGCCTGCTCCAGCGTGGCCTGCTCCTGCACCGCCTGCACCAGGTCGAGCGCCACCGAAGCCCGCTCGAGCAATTGCGATTTGTGCGCCAGCTGGCGCCGCCGCTGCAGGGCCTCGAGCCAGCCGACGCCCCACAAAAGCTGGCGCAGCACGCCCTGCAGCTCGGCCCGCCCGCGGGCCTGCAGTTCCAGCACCACAGCGCCCATCAGTTCGGAGTCGCACTCCACCGGATAGGCGACATGGACCATGCCCGGCGCGACACCGCTGCTGTCACCGGTATCGCGCCCGACCACCACGCCGCGCCGCTCGGTCAAGGCGCGCTGCGCCGCGCCGGTGAGGTAGCTCAGGTCCTGCCGGGCGTCCGGCCACAACGCCGCCGGCACATAGGCGGCCCCGTCTGCTTCGCGCACCAGAAGAAGCCCGGCTCGAACGTCCGCGATCGCGCCGCACTGCAGCGCGAGCCAGGCGCCGCTGAAGACCTCGTCGGAAGGCGCGGCGGCGAAAACCGCCCAGGCCTGATCGGCAGTGCCGGTCGACGCCCCCGCTGCGCCTGAGGCCGTACGACCCCGGTCAGCCGATTCGGACTTCAGGCCCTCCCGCTGGGCTGCTACGCTGTCAGTCATGCGGCAAACCTACTTGCTTTGCTGCAGCTCGCGGATGACGGCGGCAATGTCCTGGCTGAGGCGCGCAAGGGCGCGGCTGTGGGCGGCGGCAAGTGCGTCAAAGCCGCTGCCGCCCGCCGCTTCACGCACCAGCGTGCGGCCGGCCTCGGTCTTGCCGTCGCGGGTGCGGCGCACTATCCAGGCCGCATTGAGCGTCGCGGCCTCACCCAGAGCGGACTCGAAGCCCTGGACATCGATCGCAACCCGGTAATCGGAATCCGCATTCATCGATTGCTTGAACAGCGACACGCGTGGTGTTCCCAGTGTGGCCATCAGGTCGAGCGCAACAACCTTCGAGATGTCGTCCGACAGTGGCGCCGCCCATCGATTGAGATCGTTGAACGAAACCTGATTGGGGCCGGTCGTCACCACAATCTGCGGCTGATCGAACACCGACGCGATGGACACGGGACCGACCACGACCGACACACTGACAGGCTTGGCCGCCGCCGCGGACGCCGTGACCGTCGAACTTAATGTGTAGAACCGGGGCTGCGGGGTGGAACAAGCCGTCAACGCGGCGGCGGCGCACAGGGCCACGACAGAGGCAAGGCGACGCATCACTTGGTTCCTTCAGTTTTGCCCCGAAGCAGCGCTTCGGGATGGCGTTCGAGAAAGTCGACAAGAACTCGCACTGAACGGGCAGCGCGCGTCACTTCCTGCAAGGTGTCGCGCAGATCCTGCGGCACCGGAGAGTCCTTGGCGATCGCGTCCACACGACCGAGGACGCGATCCGCGCTGGCGATCGCGCGGCGCAATTCCTCCAACGTCTTCGTGCTCTCGGGTATGACGGTGGTGTCCAGGCGGGTCACCAGGACATTCGCATCCTTGAGCGTCTGGTTGGCAGTGGCCAGCAGGCTCTTGACATCGGTGCCGATCGCATCCAGGGGCAAATTGTCGACCTTGGTGAGGATGCTCCCGAGCTTTGCCTCCATGACGGCAAAGCTCCCGGGCATGACGGGCAACTCCAGCGGGTCGGCGGACCAGTTGATCTTGGGCTTGGGCGAGTCCGGGAAATACTCGAGTGCGACGTAGAGCTCGCCGGTGATCAGGCTGCCGGTTCGCAATTGTGCCCGCAGTCCGCGCTCCTCGATAGCGCGACGCAGGCCTGCCACGCGCGCCTTCGCGCGCCCGTTCTCGCCCGCGCCCGCGCCAGCTTCCTTCTGCTTGGCTGACATCATTCCGTCAAGCCGGTCGGGCAACAGCGTAATGAGTGCACGAGGGCGATAAACGCCCTTGGCCGAGTCGAACATGAGGCCGACTTCGGTGACTTCGCCGACCTGCAAACCGAACAGCATGACGGGAGCGCCGACCGAAAGCCCGCGCACCGACTCGTTGAAGTGGAGCGCATAACGCCGCTCCTCGGGATCAGGCTGCTTCATCGCCTGGATTCGGTCGCTGTGAAGAATGAATGCGGTATCGGCGGGCGCCGGAGAGCCCTGGGCGTGGAATTCAGGGACGTCGAACGAGACGCCACCACCGAGAACCGCGGCGAGCGATTCGGTATGAATGTCGATGCCGCCGGCTCCCACCGAAACGTGGATTCCGCTGGCGTTCCAGAACGCTGTCTTGTCCGTGACGTATTTATCGTAGGGCGACAGGATGAAGGCCGTCATCTCCACCGACTTGCCATCAGGCGCCAGGTTGTAGGCCGTGATGCGCCCCACATTCACCTGCCGGTAGTACACCGGCGAGTCGACACCCAATGAACCGAGCCGGCGTGCCTTGAGCACGAACTTCCGGCCCTTTTCATGCGTGACCGCCAGCGGCGTCTCCAGCCCCATGAAACTGCGCGCGTCTTCAAATGATTTGCCGGCTTCAAAGCCGATGTAATTGCCGGACAGCAGGGTGTCCAGGCCCGACACACCACTGAGCGAGATGCGTGGCTCGACCACCCAGAACTGGGCGTCTTGCACCATCAGGCGCGCCGCGTGCTTGGCGATTTTGGCTTTGACCAGCACCTTGTCGTAATCCTCGGACAGCTCCACGGCCGTCACCTGCCCGATCTTCACATCCTTGTACCTGATGAACGTCTTGCCCGCTTCGATGCCGGCGGCCGCATTGAAAGAAATCGAAATGGTGGGGCCCTGGCTCAAATAGCGCTGGGCTGCTATCCCGATCGCAACCACAGCGGCCAGGATCGGGATGATCCAGACGACTGAGAGCCGCAGGCGCTTTCGGCGCACCACGTTCGCCTGCGGAAGGTCATTGAGATTGGTTTCGTCAGCCACTGTTAGCCCTGTCTGGTGATTGCTGGGTATCCCATATCAGCCGGGGATCGAAAGCCTCCGCCGACAACATGGTCAGCACGACCACGGCCGCAAAGAACAGGACGCCAGGGCCGGGAGCCACCGACATGAGAGGCTCCAGCTGCACCAGCGCAACGGTAAACGCAACCACGAACACATCGAGCAGCGACCATCGGCCGATGAACTCCACCACGCGATAAAGCCGGGTCCGCTGATGGCCGCTGGTCACCGAGCCACGCTGTACGGTAATCAGGAGATAGGCCATCGCCATCAGCTTGCCCAGCGGGATCATGAAACTGGCGATGAACACGATCAGGGCAAGATGCCACGAGCCCGTCAAAAACAGATAGATCACGCCGCCCACAATGGTGTCCGCTTCCGTGGTACCCAGCGAGGTCGAGTTCAGCACCGGCAGCGCGTTGGCCGGGATGAAGCAGATTGCGCCCGCGACCAGCAGCGCCGCACTCGTGTCAAGCGAATTCTCCAAACGGACCTCGAGCCGTTCGCCGCAGCGCCGGCAGAACCCGGGTTCGGTGGCGCTTGCCGGCCGCGAAAGCAGTTGACAGGTCTCGCATGCGACGAGCCCCACCTGCGCACCTGTGGTTGCGGCCTGCGTCATGACGGCCGCTCCACCAGCGGTTCCTCACCGGGTTCCGCCACGGTCACGGTGCCATCGGTCCACTCGACCTTCTGCCACAGCTCCCGCATATCGAAGCTGGCCGGAATGGACGGGAGAAGGACGATCAAAACACCGGCGGCGTACATGCCGATGCCCGGTGTTACCGTGGCAAGCTCGGCGATTTTCACCAGGGCGACCAGGATGCCGAGCATCATGACATCGATCGTCGACCAGACCCGGATGTGGCTGGCCCAGCGCAGCATCTCGCCAACCCACTTGGGAGCCAGGGAGCCGCGCGCCCCAAACAGCACCGTCAGCATGAAAAGCAGATAGCCGCCCGGCGCGAGAACCGCGCAGAACGCGATGAGGACGGCTGAGAGTTCTTCATCCTGCTGCCACATCTCGTAGGCGCCGCCGGCGATGGTGGTGCTGGAGCTTCGCCCGATCACCGAAAGGTCCATCAGGGGCAAGGTATTGGCCACGATGAAAACGATGAACGCGGCGACGGTCAGGGCCAACGGGAGGTCCTTCGGTCCGTCCGGATGCCAGGCGAGGACGCAGCCGCAACGCGGGCATGTGGCCCTGGCCCGAGGCAGCAAGCGCGGGATCTTCTGGAGCAAGTCGCAATCGGGGCAGGCGACTGCCTGCGGGGGCGGACGACGGGTTCTCAACCTGCGACTCCCACGACGCGGTCACTGTGCTGGAGTAGGTGTCTTGGCTGACCCTTCATTGCTTCATTGCACCGTCTTTGATTGATTCATTTTGCTGGACCTGCCCCCTCTGACTGGCCAAGTCCGACACACCCGTGCCCGCTGCATTTCCCGCTCAGGCCAGTTGCCCTGGGACGCTGCTCGACAATTCCGATCGGCAAGTGTAGCTTCGCACAGGGCTGGCGCAATTGCTAGAGTAGTGATCCGATGCGAAAGCCGCTCGAACAGCGGCGGGCGCACCACACCACAGGGGCTTTCGATGGCAGCAACGCTCGACGAAATCACGTGGTCCGAACCGATCCTGCCGGCGCGGGCGGACCGCGCATGGGAGGCGGAGGTGAAGAGGCGCGGGGGCCGCTTCAGCGAGGTGGACCGCCGTATTTTAGCCAGCCCTTGGGTGCGCGAGGCGGGCTTTCGCATCAAGACTTATAGGCCCGTGGAGTTGCCTCAGCGTCTCTACCTGATCTGCCTGATGGTCGCAGCACAGGAAAACTCCTGCCGGTACTGCTATGGCGCTAACCGCGCTTACATGAGGATCCTGGGCTATTCGGAGGATTTTCTCGGCCGGCTCGAACGCGACGTGCAGATGGCCGAGCTCGAGGAAAAAGAGCGGTTTTGCATCCGCTTTTTCCGCGACCTGGCACGGTCCAGACCCCGACCGTCGCGCGACGTGCGCGATGTGCTGATCGGCCTGGGGTATTCGCCGCTGGCAGTCAGCGAAATGGCGTTTGCCGTGGCTTCGTGTTGTTTGTATAACCGCCTGAGCACCTTGATTGCAGCCCCCCCGGAACTGGCCTTCGAGCGTTTGGCGAACAGTCCGCTTGGATGGATCGCGGGCCTGGCAGCCCCCCTGGTGCAGGCTCTGCAACGCGCAGGGCAGCGGGCACCGCAAAGTTCCGCAATCTCCGAGGAGGTGGTGGCCAATGGAAAATTCGGTCCCGTTCTTGCACCCCTGGCCGGGCTGCCCGCGCAGGAAGTCATGGCCTCGATGATCGAGGGCGCATTTGGCTCCGATGTGCTGAACACCGCCACCAAGGCCATGATGTTCGCCGTGATCGCCCGAACGTTGTCCAGCCCCCTGTGCGAAGCAGAGGCACGCAAGATACTCGCAACCGAGGGCCTCGGGGTGGCGGAGATCGAAAGTTCGCTGTCCACGCTCCAATGGCAGGGGCTCAGCCAGGAACAGGCCGGGCTGCTGGCCTGGGCGCGCGACACGGTCCACTACGACACCGGGACCATCCAGCCCATGACGCGCCAGTTGGGCGCGTCCATCGGCGACTCAGCGCTGCTGGACGCCATCGGCGTTGCGGCGCTGGCCAATGCCACGGTGCGCCTGGCCATGCTGATCGAATGAGTGCGCTGGCCGGGTCCGCGATAGCGCTGGCGATCGGCGCGCTGCTGTTGGGCTGGTGGCGGGAGCGCCGCAGGGCTTCCCAGCTGGAGCGGCTGCGCCGCGCTTCGGATGACAAGCTGCAGCATCTGCAGCTTCAGTTCGAAAGGTTCGCGCCCGCGCAGGTGGTCGACCGCCTGACCGATGCCGGCGGCGCCTACGCGCCCGAGCGCCGGCACCTGACCATTCTTTTCGCGGATCTGCGCGGCTTTACCGCCTTGTGCGACCAGCTCGATCCGGCCGTCACCGTCTCGATCCTGAACGGCTACTTTCATTGCATGAATCAGGCCGTGGCACGCCATCACGGCCACATCAACCAATTGATAGGGGACGGATTGCTGGCGCTGTTCGGCGCATTCGAGCCCAACCCCTGGCAGGGGCGCGACTCCGTGCTGGCGGCGCTCGAGATGCGGGCGGAACTGTCCCGCTACAACCTGAAGCTGCGTGAGCAGAACCTGCCGGAACTGCGGTTCGGGGTGGGGATCCACAGCGGCGAGGTGGTCGCCGGGGTGATGGGCGCTGGGGGCCTGTTCAAGTTTGACGTGTCCGGCGATTGCGTCAACGTGGCCTCCCGGGTGGAGGGGCTGACCAGCCAGTTCCAGGTGGACATCCTGATCACCGACGAAGTCCGCAGGACGCTGGACGACAGCTTCCGTCTCCGGCCGATGGAGCGGGCCCTGGTGAAGGGCAAGCCTGAGCCGATCCAGACTTTTTTTGTGGAAGAGCATGACGCAAAATCCGCTTCCCCGATGCCCGCGAATGCCATCGCAGGCTCCTGAAACGCGGGGCGGCATGCTGTCGTGCTGGAAAACCAGCTTCCGTCTTGCCGCTTCTGTCGCTACATTGTCGGTTTCCATTCAACCCAAGGACCCATCCCCATGTCCCCACGTGTCTCACTACAAGCATTTGCCCACGCCTGGCTGCGCGGATGTCTCGCCCTGGTCGCTTGCGCATTCGCTGCTGGCGCCGCAGCGCAGTCGCCGGTGCGCAGCATCGACGTCGTTCAGGACGGTGACTCCTATGTGCTTACCGCGCAGATGTACGCTCCGGCCAATCTGGCGATCGTCTGGGACGTGCTCACCGATTTTGAGAACATGGAGAAATGGGTGCCCAACGTGATTGAAAGCCGCGTCGTCACACCCGGCGAAAAGCAGATGACCATCGAACAGAAGGGCAACGCCAAATTCGGGGCGCTCAGCTTTTCCTACGTCAGCTTGCGTGAAATCGTGCTGACACCCAAGACCTCCATCCTGTCGACGCAGGTCAAGGGCAGCATGAAGAAGCAGATGTCCCTGATGACGATCACCCCTGATGGCGAAAGCGGCACCAAGCTACAGTACAAGCTGGAACTGGTTCCCAGCTTTATAGCCGCGAGAGTGGTGTCGGCGGATTTCCTCAAGCACGAAATCAACGAGCAGTTCACGGCGATCATCGGCGAGATGGTCAAGCGCAAGAAGTAGCCCTGCCCCAGCGCCACCCGCGTTCAGAGCGGCTGGATCTGGAGCTTCCGGAACTTGACGACCCCACCCGCGTACTGCAGCCCGATGACGCCGGACATGTCGCGCGCCTGATTGGTCTCGGCCGTCTTCACGCCATTGAAGACAACGGTCATCAGGCTGCCGCGGGCGGTCACCTCCATGGTGTTCCAGCGGCCTCCCGCCAGTGGCACGGGCGTCGGTGCGTTCACCAGCCATACGATGGCCCCGGTCGCGTAGGCTGGATCGGGTCGCTTGTCGAAGATATTGGCCTCGTGGCAAGTACGGTCGGTCATGGGCCGCACGTCGGAGCAGCGGATGTAGATTCCGCTGTTGGCGTCTTCACTTACCCAGAACTCGGCACGCAACTGGAAATCCTTGTAGGACTGTTTGGTCGTGAGGTAGTGGGTGCCAAGCGCGTCGGGTCGGCGGTCGGCAACTATGGCATCCGCTTCCGCGCGCCAGTTGGCGCCGCCGACCAACACGAAGTTCTCCATCCCTTTTCCACCATCGATGAGCGTCTGCGAAGCTTTTTGCGCGCTCATGGGCGCACAGCCCGCCAGCAGCGAACCAGCCGCAACGGCCACGGCCGCAATGATTCTTTTCGTGCTTTTCATGGTGTCTCCTGTTGATGAGGTATTTCACAAGCCGGCGGCGCGGGCGTCAACGGGGCGAAACCCGGACAATGAGCACGGCAGAACTGGAGGAATCCATGAACTACGTACACGCTAACGGTATCGACTTTGCCTATCTGGAAGAAGGGAGCGGGCCGTTGGTGATCCTGCTGCATGGCTTTCCGGACACCGCCGCCACCTGGGCCATCAGGTGCCGGCACTGGCAGCAGCCGGCTACAGGGCAGTCGCCCCGTACCTGCGCGGCTATCACCCCACCGAAGTTCCGGCAGACGGCTTTTATGACAAGGCGACGCTTGCAACTGACGTTGCTGCGTTGATCCGGACGCTGGGCGGTGGCAAGCCGGTGCACCTGGTGGGCCAGGATTGGGGTGCGATCGTGTCCTATGCGGTGCTTGCGGCATTTCCGGAACTGATCCGTCGCGCAGTGGT
>JBKJHN010000097.1:0-4666 GCA_046599015.1 Ramlibacter sp. | reverse complement strand
GCCTCGCAGCCGGGGTCGGAGATGAGCGCCAAAACCCGCGCCGGCAGGTCGTCGCCGGGTTGGCAGCGGGCGTGCCCGGCGAGCAGCGTGTAATCGCCGCCCGTCTGACCCACGGCCAGGCCCTTGGCGCCGAGCAGGGCGCAAACACGCGCCGCCACTCCGGCAGGCGCATCGATCAGCAGCACGCTCGGGATGCGTCCATCGGAGCCTGCGGGAAACTTGGCCAGCAGAATCTTTTCCGCACGGGAATCGTAAAAGATGCCCGGCGTACCGTTGACTTCGATCACCGCGCACGGCACTTCACGCCAGGAGCGGGTGATGTCCGGCGTCATGAAATCCACCCCAAGCGCATCCATGCGAAAGCTCCGGGCGATGGCCTCGGCCATTTCGACGTTGTCCGGGTGCGCGAGGTGGGTGACGTCGGCGACCGATCCGCCCTGCGCTATGTTGGCGACACTGCGCAGCGTCGCCGTTTTGCCTGCCGGCGGCCGGCTATCCAGGGAAAGGCCTTGCTTGCTCAGGTGCAGCAGCATGTCAAGGTCCGGCTTAAGCTGCAGCAGCCCGTCATCTGCGGCGGTGGGCTCCTCCCGCCGTCGTCGGTTCTCCGCCTTGATCAGCTCGGCGACAGTGCTGCGGCCGTCGCCGCTCACGCTGGCGGGATAGCGGGCCGCCACCCAGGCCAAGGTGCCGCCGAACACAGCCAGCCGATGGTCGTCGCCGGCGACATGCCGTTCGACGATCACGCCTTGCGGGGATGAGGTAGCAGCGTTGGCGAAAGCAATGCCCATCTCGGCATCATCGATCACGTAGGCGGAAACCCCTTTGCCCATACCGCTGGCAACCGGTTTGACGACGACCGGATAGCCAAGCTGCCGAGCCACCTCAATTGCCCTTTCCTTGGTCGCTGCAACCGCATGCGTCACACCCGGAAATCCCAGCCGCCTGACCAGCCGGTTGGACAGGGTCTTGTCGCGCGCCAGGTTGATGCCGGTAAAGGAATCCCGCTCGCCGGCGGCATTCATAAAATGGAAGCCTGCCGCCCCTTGTCCGAACAGCCAGATGCGTGAATTCTCGGCGACCGGATACACGGGAATTCCGCGCTGGCGCGCCGCGCGAATCAGCGTGCGAACGGTGGATGCTTGTGGGAGCGACCGGCGAAGCGTTGCGTTCAGCTGCAGCAAGGGGGACGCGAGCGGTTCCAGGCTGTCCGCCTTGCCGGCGGCCCCCAGGAAAACCCTTTCGGCAAGGTCGATCGCGGCCTGCAGAACCATTGCGGAAGCCGCAGCATCCGTAAAGCCCAGGGCCACTGTACTCGCCTGCGCGCCAGCCCCCGACCCGATGCGAACAATCGCGCTCTCCGGGTCATCCGGGTGCTGGAGCTTGACGGCCAGCACGCAGACCAGGCCCGCAAACGAAAGATTGGCCGACGGCGCGGGGTTGTCCCACAAGGGCTTGGCGCTGAGCAAACGCCACTGTGACTCGATCACTGAAGCCGGCAGTTCATCCTCGAAGGGGTTGGTGAACTCCGCCATCACCGCCGCAAACGGCGCATGGACGCTGGGGCCGTGAAACCGGCGCAAGTGAATGTTCATTGGGCATCATTTCCGTTGAATTGCACGCTCGCGTCACATTGACCCAGCGTGCAGGGAATCGCGGCGACAACATACAGTTCCAAAGAAACCTCCCGGGAGAAAAAAGCAAGGATGGCAAGATCGCCCTGCCAAAACGCGATGAATTCAGTCGACATCATTTTTCCTCACTCCCGGCAGGCAGTCCACTACCAATACCGCATCCAGTACCTGGAGAGGTTGTTCGTCGATCTCGCCAGGGTATTGAGCCTCGGTCCCGAGTCTTGCCTGCTTGACTTGTGTTGTGGCAGCGGACAACTGGTCTCAGGTTTTTCGGGCCACGCAGGAGAGATCGTCGGCATCGATGGCGCGCAGGGGATGATCGCCCTGGCCAAGCCCTTTGACAATGCCGTCTACATTTGCCACGATGTCAATTCAAAACAGTTGCCGGCCGAACTGACCGGCAAACGGTTTGACCACATTGTCATTGGTCGTGCCATCCCCTACATCACTGACGAATCGATCCGTCGCTACCTTCGTCACCACCTTGTCAAAAATGGCTGCTTCGTCGTTTGCGGTGGGGGTCTGAGTCCGAGCACCGAGTGGGCGCTGAATTTCAACCGGCTGAGAGGCTCCTACGCCAAGGCTCGCGGGGACTTCATTTAAACAACTCCTTGCTGGGTTCGAAGAGGGCACGGCATCAAGGTCGAAAAAAGCGACACCCTACAGCCTATGTGATCTGCCACAGCGCCTTATAATCCATTCGTCACTGGGGAGTAGCCGTCCTTCGACCTGAAGGAGCTTGCGTCAACATACTTGGCCCGCACGGGCCATGGTGCAAGCGGCTTCCAGAGCTTGGCAAGACCTTTGACCACAACGTCTCCCGATGGGCCGGGGATGCGTAGTGGTCAATCGTCAATCGCCGGCCGCGGAACAAGCAAGTGAATTCTCTTCTGGTCTCCACAGGTGTCGTCGCCCTCGCCGAAATTGGCGACAAGACACAGTTACTCGCGTTCATCCTGGCCGCGCGATTCAAGAAGCCAGTCCCGATCATCGCGGGCATTCTGCTGGCGACCATTGTCAATCACAGCCTGGCCGGCGCTGTGGGCGCCTGGATGACTGCCGCCATCACCCCGGAGATCCTGCGCTGGTTGCTGGGCCTCTCGTTCCTGGCAATGGCGGTTTGGACGATGATTCCGGACAAGATCGAAGATGAGGAAACCAGTATCGCAACCCGGTTCGGTGTGTTCGGTGCGACCCTCGTCACCTTCTTCTTTGCCGAAATGGGTGACAAGACCCAACTCGCCACTGTGGCCATGTCGGCCCACTATCCAGACCCGGTGCTCGTCGTCATCGGAACGACGCTTGGCATGCTGATCGCCGATGTGCCTGCCGTATTTGTCGGCGACAAGCTGGCGACAAGGATCCCGATGAAACTGGTGCACTCGGTGGCAGCCGCCATGTTTGCCGTGCTGGGCGTGGCCACTTTGCTGGGTGCGGGCGCGAAGCTCGGGTTCTGATCCAACCGGCGTCAGCGCGGCTGGGCGTTCGTGGTGAGGAACATGTTCCATGACGCCGGTTTCAGGCGCGCGCGCAACCGCTGCCCCTCCAGCCGCACCGCGTCGTTGCGGCGCGGAGCCACCGTCTCCGGCGCGTCCGCGGTATTGATCGCCTTCATGTCGGTGTGATGAAGTTGCGATGACTCCACCAGGTGCTGGTCCCCCAGGCCGCGCAACTCAATCTCGATCTCCTGTTCGTCGCTCAAGTGCCGGTTCAAGGCGAAGATCGCGGTGCGTCCCGTCGAATCGTCGTGGACGACGCTGGCGCAAAGATAAGGAACTTCGGGAAAGGTCTCGGCCCGGTAAGAGGGTGAATGGATGACGGGTTTCAGCACGCGCCCGTGCGCGTGGCGGGCGGCCTGCGAAAACGGGTGGAAGATGGTCTGCCGCCAGGCCGGGCCGCCGGGTTCGGTCATGATCGGGCCGATGACGTTGACGAGCTGCGCGAGGCAGGCGGTCTTCACACGGTCGGCGTTGTTCATCATCACGATCAAGGCGCCACCCACGGCGAGTGCGTCTTCGTGGTTGTAGACCTCTTCCAGCAGGCGCGGCGCTTCGGGCCAGCCCGGCTGGCGAAGATTCGCCGGGCCGCGCGCTTTGTACCAGACGTTCCACTCGTCGAAGGACAGCATGATGCGCTTGCGGGAGTGCTGGCGTGCCGCCACCGCATCGGCTACGGCGACGATCTCCTTGATGAACGATTCCGTGCGATCGATATTCGCCAGGAATTCGGCTGCCGACTGGTGCGGATTCTCGAAGTAGTGATGCAGGGAAATGAAATCGATCTCGTCGAAGCAGTGACTGAGCACGCGGTCTTCCCAGATGCCGAAAGTGCGAATGTCGTGCATCGACGATCCGCACGTGGCGAGCAGTACGCCGGGGTCGACCAGGCGCATCAGCTTGGCGGCTTCCCTGGCAAGCTGCCCATAGTCATCCGCCGATTTCATGCCGATCTGCCACGGGGCATCCATCTCATTGCCCAGGCACCAGAACTTCACCCCGTGCGGCTGCTCGTAGCCGTGCCGGCACCAGTCGAGGATCTCGTTGGTTCCGAACTGGTTGCTCTCGGTGGAACCCCAGGCCAGATCCAGGCGCACCGGCCGTTCGTTCCTCGGGCCAACGCCGTCCTCCCAGTTGTAGCCGGAAACAAAATTGCCACCGGGATAACGCACGAGGGTTGCACCCAGTTCGCGGAACAGGTCCATCACATCGCGCCGAAAGCCGCGTTCATCGGCGTTCGGGTGGCCGGGCTCGTAGATGCCTGTGTACACGCAACGGCCCAGGTGTTCCACGAAGGTGCCGAACAGCCGCCGATCGAGTTCGGCTATACCGAAATCGACATCGACAATGAGGCGGGTAGAGATCATGACGAACGCGCCTTCACATTCGGCGACCTCAGCCCGATGAGAGCGCCTGTGCGTCGGTATTCCTGATCTGGACACTTTCCACGCTGTCGCGAACGGGGCGCTGGCTTGAGAGCAGTCCGCGTACCAAACCGGCGGCGTTGAAGCACCACGACACCACGGAGAACAGGGCCTT
>JBKJHN010000032.1:0-6745 GCA_046599015.1 Ramlibacter sp. | reverse complement strand
TTCAAATCTGAGTTGAAATTGGAATCTGACCCCAATTAAGGTTTGACGAACTTCAGGACGAATTCGTCCTTGGGCATCGGCGGACTGGGCGTGTTGCGGTCTCGCGGGTCGGCCGGGTTGCGCATGAAGTTGCCTTGCGCGGCCAGCCGGAAACCGGCCGCTTCGACTTCCTGCTTGACGAATGCTTCTTCCACGCGGTGCAGCGTGCCGGACTCGGAAATGCCCGTGCCCGGACGGCCGGAGTGGTCGGCGATCACGTAGATGCCCCCCGGTTTGAGCGCCTTGAAGAGGGCCGCATTCATCTTGGCCCGGTCGACGCCCAGGTGGCCGAAGTCGTGGTAGTTGAACATCAGGGTCACCAGTTCCAGCCCGCCATTGGCTACTTCCGGCGGCACGGGGTCGTCGAAGGGCCGCGAGACGACAACGATGTTCGATGTGGCCGGGTTGCGCGCCCGTTCGACCAGGGTGGGCGCGGGCGGTGGCGCGTTGGCGGCGGGTGCCGCAGCCGGAGCGGCCGCGCCCTCGGGCTGGGCCGGCGGCGCCCGGCCTTCGACTCGCGGGGCGTTCTGACCGTAGACCTTGCCGCTGGGTCCGACCGAGCGGGCAATTAGTTCGGTCGTGTACCCACGTGCGGCGCTGACGTCCAGTGCGATCATGCCAGGGCGGACGCCGATGAACGCCAGCATATCGGCTGGTTTGCGGCGCACGTCATTGATGCGATCGGCTGGCGCCCGGTCGGGGCTGGCCACGATGGCCGCGATGTTCTCCGAGGACAGGGTCTGCTGGCTGGCGCAGCCTGCAACCAAGGCGCAAGCGGCAATCGCTGCCGCAGAGAAGATTCTGGTGGCCCCAAGGCCGGTGGCTCTGGAATCGATCATGTTCTTCCTCCTGGAGGCGGACCAATGAAGCCGTGATGATAAGGCGAACTTGGGTTTTCAACCCGGCGTGGTTGCGATCAGGCCCTCCACCTTGGACCGCCCGTCCGGGTTGGTCATCAAGATCAGCGCGCTGCCGGGGTTGACGACGTGGTTGTCCGGCGGGTTGAACAGCCATTCACCCCCGGCGTGGGTTGCCATCAGCAGAAATTCGGGGGAACGGGGAAGAAGCTGCCAAAGGGGCCGCGCCACGAAGTCGGCGGGCACCACCACTTCCTCCACGCGCAGGCCGTCGTCGGCCCGCAACATCTGGTCCATGAAGCTCACCACGTGGGGCCGCAACATGGCCGAGGCAATCCGCATGCCGCCGGTGAAGTCCGGTGAAACGATCTCGTCGGCGCCGGCCCGCTTGGCCTTGTCGGTATTGCGGATGTCGTGCAGCCGCGCCACCACGCGCGCCTTGGCGTTAAGCAGCTTGACGGAAAGCGCGATCATCAGATTGTGGCTGTCGTCGCCTGTCACCGCGAACACGCCCCCGGCGCGCTGCACGCCGGCGAAATGCAATGCGGCGTCGTCCTCCGCATCCCCCACCAGATAAAGCGTGTCCGGCCACTGCTCCAGCCAGTTGTCCATCGCCGACTGGTCCTGCTCGATCACGACGAAGGGACGTCGCGTCTTGCGCAGCTCGCTCGCCACGTTGGTGCCGACGCGGCCCAGGCCGCAAACGATGTAGTGGCCGCTCATCGCGGCAATCTGGCGTTCCATACGTCGTTTCCTTAAGGCCGCGTTGAGATCGGACTCGATCAGCAACGCGAGGAAGGTGGAGAAGAGATAGGTCATCGTCACGATGCCTACCAGCGAAATGCCGACGGTGAACAGCCGGCCCATCGGGTGGTGGGTCAGGTCGACGATCTCCCCGTAGCCGATGGTGGCCACGGTGATGAAGGTCATGTAGAAGCTGTCGATCCACGTGGCCGTCGGCCGGCCGATGTGGTGGTAGCCCAGCGTGCCCACAGCCATCACGGCGCTCATGACCAAGCCCCCGCGCATCAGGCCCCTGAAATGCCGGCTGCGAAAGACTTTGTTCAAAGTGTGAAGACCCGACTGTTCAGCTTCGGATTCTACGGTTCGGGCATGCCTGCTCGACTTCGCGTAGCTCAGACCGGCGCGTCGGTCCGCGCGCAAGCTAGCCCTGCGCGTCTTCGGCCGGCTTTTGCGGCAGCTTGGTCCGCCATTTTTCCAGCCGCTGATTCCAGGCCGACACGCGCTTGCCGGCCAAGGTTGCGGCGTCCCCGGAATTGGCGGCGATCAAGCGGTTGATCTGGGCGTTTTGCTTGCTGCTGAATTCTTCCGGAAACACCGGCACCACCGTCACGATGCAGTCCGCGCGCGGCCCCGACCGTTCCGTAGGGAAGCCCTGGCCCTTGATGCGATAGCCAAGATGACCGCGCTTGAGCCGCATCTGCTGCAGACCCGTGGGCGTTGGCACCTCGACCCAGTGGCTGGCGATCCAGGCGAAACCGTCCACCGGGATTTCACACTTGACGGTTCCGTCCTCCTCCAGTTCGAAGAACTCGTGCGGCTCCAGTTCGACACGGATGCACAGGGCCTCCCTGGACTTGCCGCCATGTGCATGCGTTTGCGCGGGGGACTGCAGCAGGTCCCCGTCGCGGATGCCTGGCGGGATCTGCAGCCGGTAGCGGTACTTGCGCGGCGGCATTTTGCCGCTGCCATGGCAAGGGCCGCAGGCCTGGCGCACCATGCCGGTCCCATGGCACGCGCTGCATGGAGCGTCGGACGACATCCACACGAACCACAAAGGCTGGGGCACCTTGCCCGCGCCGCAGCAGGCGCGGCACTGCCGTGTCTTGGGATGAAAACCCGTGGCGCCGCACTCTTCACAGCCATCGACCACCTCCCCGTGCACATCCTTGACGCAGCCCACGACGGCTTCCTCGAGCGTCAATCGGATGGTGTGGTTCTCGGTGGGCTCCGCAGTTGGGTGTTGGGTTTCGCGCGATCCGCTCTCCTGCGCGTCATCGTCCGCAGCATCGTCGCTGCCGGCACCTTCGGCGAGGGCGCCGCGCCGCGAATCGCGGATCGATTCCAGTGCGCGATTGATGCGTTGGATCTTGCGCAATGCGGCCGGACTGGCATTGCGATCCGGGTGCCATCTTGCCGCCAACCGGCGCCACGCCGCCTTGATCTCGGCATCGGTCGACTCCGCGGTCAATCCCAGTTCGCTGTATGAGCTCTCGACGTCCAATTTCACTCCTGTGGTCCTGACCTTCGCGAGACGCAGCAAAGTCACTGCTGCAGTGCGGCATGGTATCTGACGACGCGGCCGTCGGCTAGCCCGAGCCGTGAACTGGCTCCACTTCCCGGTCCCCTCGCTCTTCACGGATATCGCGTCGCAGGCGGTCAGCCAGTCGGCCATGCGCTCCAAATCGGCCGTGAAGCGGAAGCACGGCCTACGGCCTCGTGACTACGCCCGCAATGAATTGGAATTGAAAGAAAAAGTGATGCGCTTTACTTCGGTCGCGGCTGGACAAGTTCTTTGTCGGGCTGGGTAAGAGTCCCGGCGCGGAGTTGCCCGACCGCGTTGGCCACCGCGCGGGCAACGTTTCTGACCTCGTCCTGCAACGCGGTGTCGGCGTCCAGTGTCTCATGGCTGGTGGCGTAGGGCTCGTAATAGCCGACGTAGCGGTCCAGCCGTGCCTTGCTGCCGGCATCGATCAATCCCATCCAGTCGAGCCAGTCCGACAAACCCCGCCGCGATCCTTCGATGCCGGCGACGTCGCCATGCACCACCAGTCCGTAAACACGCCCGGCCAGGTGCTTGGGATAGTCCCAGCCTTTGAGTTCCAGCGCCTTGGCTTCTTCAGGTTTTTTGCCGTGCGTGGTGGTCGGGTCCGGGTTGCCGCCATCGGCACACACCAAGCGGTCGATCATGAGCTTGAGCGGGCTGGGCGACTGGTACCAGTACACCGGCGTCACGATGATGACGGCATGGGCGGCGGTCCAGCGCTCGTAGATCTCGGCCATCCAGTCGCTGGTCTGCCCCAGCGAATGGTTGGGGTAGCAGCTGCACGGCCAGTGGCACAGCGGCATGGCGGTCGAGACGCAGCCCTTGCAGGGGTGAATGTTCAGGTGGTAGCTGGAGGTCAGCAGGCTGAGGTCGAGCACATCGACGTCCAGCGCCGGCGGTCCCTCCTGCAGCGTCTGCCTGGTCCATTCGACCATGCGAAAGGTCTTGGAAATTTCACCGGGACAAGTGCCGTCGTTGCGGGCCGATCCGCAAACAAGCAACACGCGCGATGGCGTGGCAGGCTCTTTCCAGGCAGCCTGCGCGTGTTCAATCTTCTGTCGGGTGTCCAGCCAATCGACTGACAGCTCATAGGCCGGATCGGCATAGCCCGGGCCGGCCTTGCGGGTGAACGGTGCCTTGCGGCCTTCCTGATAGGCGTCCCAGGCGATAGCCTCGACGCGCGAGATGGCTTGGTCCTCGGCCCTGAAAGCCGGGTCCATGAAGGACTGCATGAAGCGTTCATGAAACTCGGTGCGCGACAACGTGGCTGGCGCCTGGCCTTTGCGAACTTCAGTCATCGGGCCAGTTTAATCATGGGGTGATCTTTCAATGAGGGTCTTTCATGGCTAGTGCCTCCTTTTCCAGAGCCGCAATCGCGCCGACGCATCAGGCAGCCACCCTGATGCCGGCGCCATGTGCGCGGCGTGCCGGACGAACGACGATCTCTACCTGCTGGTCGAGAGAGACGAGCGCCTGCATCAGGCGTTCAAGCGAAATATTCTGGAGCTTGTAGCGGCGCACCTGCGACACCTTGGGCTGCGTCATGCCAGTAATACCCCCCGCCTCGGTCTGGCTCAAGCCCCGCTTCTCGATCAGCTCGTTCAGCTTGACGGCGAGCAAGGCTTTGGCCGTATTAATGCAAATTATTGACGTAAACATCAATTTCATGGACTGGGCGCGAGGTTTCGCGGATGCGCTTGATCTGCTCTGCTGCAATGGGATTGGATCACCACGGACCGGGGCGTCTTACCCAGCCTTTGCGACTTCGTGCGCCGCCATCGTCTCCAAAGCCTTGACCAGCGCGGAGTGATCCAGCTGGTCCCAGCCGTGGGCCGCGCACACTTGCATCAACTGCGCGGCTGAGGCGGTCTGGGGCAGGGCGACGCCTAGCGCCTTGGCGCCGGCCAGCGCCAGGCTCAGATCTTTCTGGTGCAAGGCGATGCGAAAGCCGGGGTTGAAAGTGCGCTTGATCATCCGTTCGCCGTGCACTTCAAGAATGCGCGATGCCGCGAAGCCGCCCATCAGCGCCTGCCTCACCTTGGCCGGGTCGGCGCCGGCCTTGGAGGCAAAGAGCAGCGCTTCGCCAACGGCCGCGATGTTCAGCGCCACGATGATCTGGTTAGCGACCTTGGTGGTCTGGCCATCGCCGTTGCCGCCGACCAGCGTGATGTTCTTGCCCATGCGTTCCAGCAGCGGCTTGATCTTCTCGAAAACCGCCTCGGGTCCGCCGACCATGATGGTGAGGCTCGCCGCCTTCGCGCCGACCTCGCCGCCGGAAACCGGCGCATCGAGATAGTCGCAGCCCAGGTCGTTGATGGACTTGGCGAAGCGCTTGGTTTCCATTGGCGAGATCGAACTCATGTCGACCACGGTCTTGCCTTTGGACAGGCCCGCCGCAACACCGTCCTTGCCGAACAGCACCAGTTCGACGTCGGGGGTGTCGGGTAGCATGAGAAACACGACCTCGGCTGCTTTGGCCACTTCAGTGTTGGTGGCGCAGACGGTTGCCGCCTGCAGCGCTTCGGGCACCTTGCTGCGCGTGCGAACGAACAACTCGTGGCTCGCCGCAAGCAGGTGCTGCGCCATGGGCGCGCCCATTATGCCCAGGCCGATGAATCCAATCTTCATGGTGTTTCTTTCTCTCAGACAGGTTAGTAGGTGCCGCCGGCCGGCCGCGCCGCCTGGCCGGCCCGCATCGCCGCCATCACCTGCTGTGCGCCGGCAGCGATCAGCCGCGCATCGGAACTGACAGTGACGAATTGAAAGCCCTTGGCGATGCGCCGGAGCGCGGATTCGGGTCCGGTGTTGTGGATGCCGGCCACTACGCCGTGCGCCTTGGCGCGCGCCAGGATGTGGTCGACGGCCTGCGCCACCCTGGGTTCGAGGTCGTCCATCGCGGGCTTGCAGCCGAGCGATATCGACAGGTCCGAAGGGCCAATGTAGACCGCGTCCAGCCCTTCTACTGACAGGATGTCGTCGAGGTTATCCAGCGCCTGCGCGGTCTCGATCATGGCGAAAGTGACGATGGTTTCATTGGCGAACTGCGGATAATCCGCGCCGCCGTACAAGGTCGCCCGCACCGGGCCATAACTGCGGGTGCCTTGCGGCGCGTAATGCGTCCAGGCCACCAGTTTCTGCGCATCCTCGCGGGTGTTGACCATCGGGCAGATGACGGCGTAGGCGCCCGCATCCAGCGCCTTCATCAATGACGCCGGCTCCAGCCAGGGCACGCGCACGATGGGCACCGTGTCGGTGGTGGAGACCGCCTGCAGCATCGTGACCATGGCCTGGTAGTCCACCACGCCGTGCTGCATGTCCACGGTGAGCGTGTCCCAGCCCTGGTGAGCCATAGTCTCGGCCGCAAAGCTGTTGGGAATCGCGAGCCAGCCGTTGACGGCGGCGCCGCCGGACTTCCAGATGGCGCGAAGTCGGTTTTCTCTCATCAGGTTCTCCTATCGATGTCGCGGGTGAAAAACGCAATCAGGTGACCGGGGCCGGGTTGAACAGCACCAGTGCGTTGCGCAGCTTCCAGCGCTCGGCCCAGGTACGCTGGCGGCCGCTG
>JBKJHN010000018.1:0-18860 GCA_046599015.1 Ramlibacter sp. | reverse complement strand
GAGCAGGTGCGTCACGAAGTTGTGGTGGTACGTGCCGAGCACCTGCATGATGACCCAGCGCCGCATGCGCTGGTCCTGGCTGCCGGCAAGGATATGCCGCGCCAGCAGCATCTCGTTCATGATCGACGGCGCTTCGATGAACGGCATCGCCGGCTCGCGGTTGACGAAACGCTGGTGCTGGCCCGCAAAAGCGAAGTGCACGGCGTGACCGAGCTCGTGCGCCAGCACGAACGCGTCGCGCATCGAGTTGGCCCAGGTGACCAGGATGAAGGGGTGGTGCCCATACGGGGGCGCGCAGAATGCGCCCGACGATTTTCCGACGTTGTCCACGCGGTCGATCCAGCGCCGCGTCAACGCGTTGTGGATCAGTTCCCCGTAGTCCTCGCCCATGGGCCGCACGGCTTCGCGTATCAGGGCGCCCGCTTCCTCGAATGTGAGCGGCGGGTTGTAGTCGGGGTCGAGCGGCGCCTTGATATCGCAAAACAACAGGTGGTCCAGCCCCAACACGCGCCGGCGCAACTTCGCGTAGCGCCGCATGTGGGGCGCGACCTCGGAGCGCACGATATCGAGGATGTTGCGGTACATCTCGAACGAGACCTTGTGCTCCTGCAGCAGAAAATGTTCTGCGTCCGGGTATCGGCGCGCGCGGGCGAGCACCACGTTCTTCGTGATCTCGGTCGCAAGAGTGGAGGCGTAGGTGTTCTTGTAGGCGACCAGACCCTCGCAGAACGACTTCCAGGCTGCACGGCGAACCGCGACGTCCGGATGGCTTTCGTAGGTGAATTCGTAGAGATTGAATGAATTCGGGTGTGCTGCGCCGTCGCGCCCGGTGAACGGGGCGAACCGCAGGTCGCTCGACTTGCTGCGGCTGTAGATGGAAAACGGGGCCGAGAGCACCTCGCCGAGCGATGAGAGCACCTTCTCGGTTTCGGGAGCAAGCATGTGCGGCTTGACGGCCAGTGCGTCCTCCAGGCTCGTGCGGTGCACGGCCAGCAGCGGCTCGTCCCGCAGAAATGCCTCGATCGTGCCGTCCGGCAGCATGAGGATTTCGGAGTTGACGAATGAGCACCCGGCGTTCACCTGCGCCTCCAGGCTATCGACACGCGCCAGCGCGGCCTGGGCGGCCGGGTCGGTCCCGTCCGAAGCGTTACGGAGGTGGGCGTAGAGGTACGCGGGCTGCAGCCGAGCCCACAACGCATCCCGCGCATCGAGGCAGGCCAGCAGCGACTTGACGTCGTGCAGGCGCCCCTGATGGCGCGCGACTGTCTCGATCGCAGCGGCGATGCTCTCGACCTCGAGCAGCCACGCCGCCTCGGTGGAGAACAGGTCGTCGAGGTTCCAGGTCTGCTCCGGGTCCACCTCGGCGCGGGTCAATGGTCGGCTCATGGTCGCTCCTGTCGGGGCTCTACGATAGCGGATCCATTCGTTTCACGCTGGCCGCACAGGCGCTCGGCACTCAGCTGCCGTTGGGCGATTACCGACTCAGCGCATTGACCGTGGCGGTCTGGCGGGGCCGGCCCGAGAAGCCTGCCACCTCGCGCAGATCGTCTGCATTCATGAGGGCGCCGCCCTGCATGACCCAGCGCGTCTGGCGCATGGCACCGATATCCCGAGAAGCGTCACCCTCGACGAGCACCAGGTCAGCCCTCTTGCCGACCGACACCGAGCCGGTCTCCTTGTCGGCGCCCACCAGGCGCGCCGGATTCAATGTGGCAGTCCTGAGTGCCTGGGCGGGCGTGAGGCCGGCCTCGACGTAAAGTTCCAGTTCCCGAACGATCTCGGGGCCACCACCATCAGTTCCGGCCAGGATCGGTACGCCTGCCTCGTACAGGCGCCTCGTGAGCTCCATCATCTTGCGAAAGCTGGCGCGGTAGTCCGCGCGGCTCATCCCCGGGGCCGGAGCATCGCCCCCGGACTTGAAATCTCTGTCGAGCGTCGGAGGAACCGTGCCAATGAAGGGTACGTAGGCGGGCGCCAGTTCGCCCTTCTCGGTGGCCAAAAGCGATTCGAACACCACCAGAGTCGGATCGACCGCAATTTTCCTGGCCGCCATCTCCTTGATCAGTGAGGCCATTGGCTCCTTGTCCAGATCTACGTCTTTAGCGTAGCGGCCCGGCCCGTGAAAGCGCGCGGCGGTGTTCGAGGCGTCAACGACGTCCTGCGGCATCGCCTCCATCAGCACGAAGTTGATGTGCGTGATCTCCCGGTATCCTGCCGCGATCGCTTCACGCGGTCGCATACCCGCCGGAAGGTGGCCGTGTACGTGCATCCCGAGCCGCCCTGCCTCGGCAGCGGCAGCCGGCAACCAGCGCCGGTCGAACGAACCGTAGAACTTGACGCCCACGAAGCCATCGCGCTTGGCGGCGCGGACCGCCTCGAGTGCCTCCACTTCAGAACCGACACTGACGCCTGACTGCGCCGTGAGGGGACCTTTGCCGTCGATCAGCACGGATGAATACAGAGACGGGTAAAGCAACTCACCGCGCGCGATTCGTCCGCGGCGCAGCACCGCCTGCTGGACGTCCGCACCGGGATCGCGCGACGAGGTTTCGCCCAGCGAGAGGAGCCTTGCGCCCTGGCTGTCAGACCCCGCGTGCATATGGGCGTCCCACAGGCCGGGCGCGAGCGTGTGCCCTTTGCCATCGATGACACGCGCATTGGGCGGTACGGGAACCGACGCGCGCCGGCCGACGGCCTTGATTCTGCCGGCCTGGACAATGACGGTCTGATCTTCAATGAAGCGAGTGGCTTCCGAATCGTAGACTCTGACATTCACGAACGCCACCGGAACTTCCGAGACCTTGCCAAAGCGGCGCGCGATCGCCGGCTGCTTGGCCGTCAGTGCTTCGATCTGCGTCTTTTGAATTTTGAGGTGGTCACCTGCGTATGCCACCGGCAAGAGAGCCATGGTGTCAGCCCAGCCGAAGAACCTGCCGTTTTCGTCCAGCAAAACCAGTATCGGCTCGAGATCGAAACCGTCGACGGCCCAGGACGTGATCGTCTTGGCAGTCGGTCCACTCCCCACAGCGACATCCACGAGCTTGGACATGCGCGCCTTGCCACTTGGCAGAAGCGCCACCTCACGGTTGGGCGCCCGGTAAAAGAGTTCGAACTGCGGCGCTGCCCACTTGAACCCCGCGATGGCATAGTGGCTGACGCCATCGTAGGGCACGTTCCCGCTATCGATCTGCGTCTTCCAGATCGCACGGCCGTTGGTCACGCTGAACGATTCCGCAGCATCGCCGGACGGGACAGTGCCACGAGAAGTGATGCGATCCGGCTGGCCATTCGCGCCGACGTGAACCGTCATCTCCTGTTCCCATTGCCGCCCCCGCAGCATCACGCTTTCGCGGATGACGTGAGTGCCGTCCGCGGCGCGCCAGCGCCAGGCAAAACCATGCTGGCCCGCCGCCGAGACGATGGCGAACTTCTCGGCGTCGAGCGCAGGCGTGAGCAGCGCCTGGTTTGGTACTTGACTCGATACCGGGACCGCCGTGCTCAATGCGATGACGGTGAGCGCGGCAAGCAGACGTTGCACGTTCATGTGGCCGGATTGGTGGCGCTGATGAACCAGGTGCTCGACGGCGCCCACACCCCATTGCCTCGTGAGTAGGGCTCAAGGGCTTCCTTCAGCGCTGCCACGACCTGGGGCTTGCGCTTGCTGCCCTCCTCGCCCGCAAGGCGCATGATCTCGCCGGCGGGGCCCAGCGCCATGGCGAATTCAATCGCATCCGCCATGTCACGGCCAATGCAGATGTCGCAGTCATAGCGCTCGAAGGTGATGTGCTCGAATCCGGCTGCTCGCAGCATCGTGCTCACCATGTCCGGCCCCGCCATCGAGAACGGCCCCGGCCCGCAGTGCACCTGGTCGGTCTCCTCGTGCGACACGACCGGCACGATCTCCTTGACCCGCAGCTCGGCCTCGTGCAGCCAGGGATTGTCCTCTCGCCGGCGCCAGACGATCTGCATGAAGCTGCCGCCGGGTTTGAGCGCCTTGCGCACGTTGCGCATGGCGGCGCCCGGCATCTCGAAGAACATGGTGCCGAACCGTGCAAACGCGTGGTCATACGGGCCCTTGAGGTCGCCCCACTGCGCGTCCCCAACGAAGAAACGCGCGTTGGTATTGCCCTCCTCGCGCGCCGCTGCCTCGGCGTCACGGATGAAGTTGGCGGCGCAGTCGAGGCCTACCGCCTCCCCTTCAAGGCCCACTCGCCTTGCGATCCGCCGAGTGCTGTCGCCGAATCCGCAGCCCACGTCGAGCACTCGAGCGCCTTGCTCATGCCGACACCGTTCCAATGCCGCATCGCTGTGCTGCGACAGCCCATCCACCAGAAGGTGCTTGAACCGGCAGAACTTGTCGTACAGCACCGTGTTCCATGCTTCGACGATGATGGCATTGCTGTCGTCGACTTTGCGCTGGTCCATCGCTCACCTCCGCGAATGATTGGGTCGGGCGCTGATGGTAAGGCTTTTGGAGCGGAGCAACAATGGATGCACCCGCGACATGTCTTAGTGCCGATTCAAATCTGACTCAGGTTGAAGCAGTCAAACATGACGTGCCGACGACATGTGTCAGCGCTTCATGCTGCTGGTTTGGTGGCCAAACACCGGATCGGCGCTGCTAGAATCTCCCGCGTTCATCACTGTGCCAGCGGCGGCGGCACCCGCCAGCACCGACTTGGCCTCGCGCTCGGCTTCCTGATGGGATGGTGCACCGCCGGACGGAACCGTTTTTTCCGTGATGCTGCCCCGCTCGGTCAGCGCAGCGCCTTGACTTTCTCGCCGACTAAAAGCCCGCGTGTCGGGGGCTGATTCCGCCCGAGGCCACCAGGATTTCAGGCTCAGCACTCCTGCGACAGCCGTAAGCCAGACGCGATTTTCCGCTGATCCGATGGGGCATAAGGATTCTTGCGAACGCCTGTACCGACTTCAGGCGCTGGCCAGCGCGGCACCCATAACCCGCACCCCGCTGGCCTCGTCGAACAGATGAACAGCACGCTTGTCGGGTGCCAGACGCAAGATTTGGCCGGGGCACAGGCTGACTCGTTCACGCGAGGCCATCGTCACTTTGACGCCGCCGAGGTCGGCAACTACGTGGGTTTCCGGTCCTGTGGGATCGACCGTCAGGACCGTGGCTGGCTCGCCTGACGGGTCTTCCTGAAGATGCTCTGGCCGCACGCCAAGCACAGAGCGAAGTCCTACGCGGCTGCGGGTCAGCGCCTGCAGGTCCGGCGGGCCCGCCAGGTCGAAGGTTGCTCCGCCGTCGGTTTTGAACACCGGGCCACGCTGCCCATGGATAAGCTCGCCAGGCAGCACGTTCATTGCGGGCGAGCCAATGAAACCGGCCACGAACAAGTTGGCGGGCGCGTCGTAGACGTCCATGGGGCGTCCGACCTGCTCGACCTTGCCGTCCCTCAGAACCACGATCCTGTCCGCCATGGTCATGGCTTCGATCTGGTCGTGGGTGACATACACCATGGTGGCCTTCAGGCGGTGGTGCAGCTCCTTGATTTCCGCGCGCATTTGCACCCGCAACTTGGCATCGAGGTTGGACAAAGGCTCGTCGAACAGGAAAACCTGCGGGTCACGCACGATGGCGCGGCCCATGGCTACGCGCTGCCGCTGGCCGCCGGAAAGCTGGCGCGGCTGACGCTGCAGTAGCGGTTCGAGCCCCAGGATGGCCGCGGCCTTCTGCACGCGCGCGTCGATGTCGGCCTTGCTGTCGCCGCGCATCTTCATTGAGAAGGACATGTTCTGCGCGACCGTCATGTGCGGATACAGCGCGTAGTTCTGGAAGACCATGGCGATGTCACGGTCCTTCGCCGGGACGTGGTTGATCACACGTTCGCCGATCGCGATCTCGCCCCCACTGATGGTCTCCAAACCTGAGATCATGCGCAGAAGCGTCGACTTGCCGCAGCCGGAAGGGCCTATCAATACGACGAATTCGCCATCGGCGATGGAGACGCTGACGTCACGAATGACGTGCACTGCCCCGAAAGACTTTTCGACATTACGGATGTGAATGGATGCCATGGTGCTTCCTGTTCGCCGGCGTGAACGCTTCAGTCCACGAAACCGCGGTCGGTGCGCCACTGGCGATATGCTTCCTGGCTTTCGGCGGAGGGCGGGTAAAGGCCGAAGGTGGGCGCGCCGTTCCGGACCTTCTCGGTCACGTAGTTTTCAAAGTGGGTCATGTTCTCCGCATCCTTGACGATTTCTTCGGCGAGGTGCCGCGGCACGACGATGACACCTTCGGCGTCACCGACGATGACATCACCGGGATAGACCGGCACGCCACCGCAGCCGATCGGCAGGTCGATGTCCGCCGCGTGGTGGCGGGTCAGGTTGGTGGGTGCGGACGGGCCTTGGCAATACACGGGAAAGTCCATTACCGCCAGTTCAGACGTGTCGCGAAAGCCGCCGTCGGTGACAACGCCTGCCGCGCCACGACATTTCATGCGGGTGATCAGGATGGCGCCCGCCGATGCGGCGCGGGCATCGCAGCGGCTGTCGATCACCAGCACATGCCCGGCAGGAATGGTTTCGACGACCTTGCGCTGGGCGTTTTCCCGGTCGGCGAAGGTGCCGAGGTGATCGATGTCCTCGCGGGACGGGATGTAACGCAGGGTCGTCGCGACGCCGACCATGCGGGCTGCGTTCGGGTTGATAGGCTGCGCGCCTTGAATGACCGTGTTTCGCAAGCCACGCTTGAAAAGCGCGGTGGACAGCGTGGCAACGCTCACCTTGTTGAGTTGTGCGATGAGCGCCGGGTCCAGAGGAGCGTGGTTTATGGGGTTCGTCAATTTAAGAGTACTCCAGAAAAGTTTAGATCGGCCAAAGGTCTTGCGCGAAGTTGGCGCGGTTCCGGTCTCGCAGTGCAATCAGCCGCGGGCTGGCAAGAAGTCTTTCGAGCACCGCGTCTTCTTCGGGTGTCATCCGTGGGTTCTCCACGGCGATGACGAAGGCC
This sequence comes from Ramlibacter sp., assembly GCA_046599015.1. Taxonomy (GTDB): domain Bacteria; phylum Pseudomonadota; class Gammaproteobacteria; order Burkholderiales; family Burkholderiaceae_C; genus Ramlibacter. The sequence goes on along the minus strand of JBKJHN010000018.1, from coordinate 11,890 downwards.
AGCAGTTCGGCCGGCGATCGTGCTCCGGCGATGAGTGCCGCGATCCCCGGCTGGCGCGCCACCCATTTGACACAGGCGCTGGCGACCAGCGCATCGGTGCCCAGCTGTTCGTCCCGCGCGATGCGGAACACTTCACCCTTGATGAAAACTTCCCGCACCACAACCTGCACGCCCGCCGCGGTCGCCGCCGGGATGAGTTCCGCCATGCCAGCGTCGTCGGCAAGATTAAAGTTGAGATTCAGGGAATCGAAGGCGCCTGTCGCCAGCAAAGCCTTGTAGGTGGCGGCTCCCGAAAAGCTGTCTGCCGCAGCGCAGCGGATCAATCCCTTGGCCTTGAGGTTCATGACCACCTCGGCGAGCCGGACTGCGAAGTCGGCCGTGCACCCCAACGCGTCTTTCAGCACGCCCAGATTGAGAATGTCCAACTGCTCCCTTCGCAGCAGCACGAGCAGCCGACGCACCTCATGTTCGAGTGCACCCGGCGCGATCATCAAGCGGTTGCCGGGGTCGTAGCCATACACCATGCCTTCTGGTCGTGTCTGCACGACGGCTGCGGCCAACAACCCGGCATCCTGCAGGTTACGCCCCAGCGCTTCTTTCTCGGAGTCGATGGTGACGTCGAAGGTGGTGATTCCGAGGGCCGCGGCCTGAGCTACCACGGCCTGCCTCAACGGTCCACCGAAACCGGCGAACACATGGCCCGGTGTGACGGCCTTCGCCAGGTCTTCGTTGAACGCTCTGGACCGGCCGTCTGGCAGGTATTCATGACCCCCGAGCACGACGCGGGACAGGTGCAGGGGAAGATTAGCAGCTGAAGTCTGCCCGATGGCCATCGACGTCAGCCCTTCACGGCCGAGCCGGCCGAACTCTGGACGAGATAGCGTTGCAGTGCGATGTACGCGACGGCGGGTATGGCGCAGCTGATTGCGGTGGCGGCCATGATGTCCGACCACAGCACGCGGAACTGCCCGACGAGGTTCGTGATGCCCAGCGTCATGGTCTGGCGCGACGGTTCGCTGATGAGACACAGCGCCCAGAGCAGGTCGCCCCAGGCCAGCAGAAAGGCGAAGATCATGGTCGCCACTAGACCCGGCAGGATGTTTGGCAGAATGCAGTAACGAAGGGTCTGCAGGTGGGTCGCGCCATCGAGCTGCGCTGCCTGGTCGATCTCGATCGGCACACTGTCGATATAACCCTTCAGCATCCAGACCGAGAAGGGCAGAGTAAGCGTGGTTTGCGCCAGAATCAGGCCGAGGTGTGTGTTGTATAGACCCGCTATCGACACCATCTTGAAATAAGGGCCCACCAGCAGCACGCCGGGAATGACCTGGCTCGCCAGCAGCACGACCATCATCGTGTCGCGTCCGCGAAAGCGAAAGCGCGAAAAGCCATAGGCGCAGAAAACGCCGATGGCCGCGGACAGCAGTGCGGTCGCGCCCGAAACCTTGATGCTGTTCATGAAGTACTGCACGAGTCCTTCCTGGCCCCAGATCCGCGCATACGCGGCGGTGGTCAGTGCATGCGGAAGGATGGTCGCGGGGTACTGGGTGACTTCCATATCCGTCTTCAGCGACGAGGTGATCATCCAGAAAAAAGGCGTGAGATTATAGGCCGCCATTGCGAACAGCGCCGCATAGACCGCCACCCATCGCGCCCACCCGTTGCCTTCGTTCACTTTTCATCCTTCAGTGCGAGGCGCACGTAGGGGATGGCCAGCACCATCAGGATTGCAGCCAGCACCACAGCGACAGACGACGCATAGGCCGTGTCGAAAAACTGGAAATAATTTTTGTAGACCAGCAGCGAAAGGTTCTGCGTGGCGTAGCCGGGTCCGCCACCGGTCATGCCGTAGACCATGCCGAAGAGCCGGCACTCCCAGATCGAGTCGAGCACGAGCGCCAGGAAGATCATGCTGCGCAGGTTTGGCAGGGTGATGTGGATGAAGCTTTTCCAGGCATTCGCACCGTCGACTTGCGCGGCCTCGTATTGCTCGCGCGGAATGGTCTGCAGGCCGGCCAGCAGAATCAGCATCACGTACGGGTACCCGCGCCAGGTTTCCGCCAGAATGACGGTGAACAGTGCCAGGGTCGGGTCGCCCAACCAGTCCAGCGGTGTCGCGCGGCCAAGCAACTGGAGGACGGCGTTGGCGCCGCCGGTCAGCGTGTCGAAGATGAAGCGGAAGATGAGGCCGCCGATCACGTCCGGCATGGTCCAGGGCAGGATGGCAATCACCCGGAACAGCCACCGCGCCTTCACGTCGAGATTCAGCAGCAAGGCCACGCCCAGGCCCAGCAGCAGATGCATGCTCACCACCGTCACCACGAAGACGCCGGTATTGAAAAGGGTGCGGGCAAACTCGACATCGCTGAGCAACTTGCGATAGGCGCCCAGTCCCCATCCGCCAACGCTCCAGGCCCCGAAGCTCTGCGCCACGGAAGCGATAGCCGGAAAGCCCAGGATGACGATTAACAACACAATCGCGGGCGCCGCAAACGCGTAGCCGGCGTTGTGTTGGGTTGACATGCGGTCGCTTACTCTTACTTCACCAGCTGGTCGATTTGCTGGTTGGCATCGGCCAACGCCTGTGTGCGGGTCTTGGCACCCGACACGGCGGCCTGAAGGTTCTGGCGGAAGATCTCCAGGACTTGGGGCCATTTGGGTGTCTGCGGCAGAAAGGCGCCACGCGCGATTTCGCCAGCGACGATGCGGGCCGACTCGCTGTTGGCGATCTTGTCGTAGCCTTCGTTAACGCTTTTGCGCGACGACAGCATATTGTTGTCGTCGAACCATTTCCTCATGGCGTTCGCGTCCGTCAGGTACTTGGCCAGCATGAAGGATTCATCGGGGTGCTTGCTGTTCTTGTTAACGAAGATGGACTTTTGAAACAGCGTTGTGCGAACGACGTTCTTGCTGCCCTCCGGCTGCGGCATGGGTGCCATCGCGAGCGTGTTCCAGCCGTCCAGGTCAGGGTTCATCGCGCTGACTTCCGGGAAGCTCCAGGTGGTACCCACTTTCATCGCGACGGTGCGATTGGCCAGCAGCCGGCGTGCGCCGTTCGCATCCACCTGGGCGAGTCCGGGGGGCATGGATTTATCGACCAGCGCGAGGTCCAGGATGTAGTTGAATGCCGCCGTTGCTTCCGGGGTGTTCAGTGCGGAGGCCTTTCCATCCGGCGTCAGGAAGTCGGCGCCGAAGCCGCGCAGGATGGACGACACGCGCAAGTCGAAGCCCGCGGGCGCCATGACGATGGCGAAGCCCCAACGATCGATGTTGGGCCCGCCGGTGGAGGAGCGAGTCAGCTTCTTGGCGTTGTCGCGGAACTCGGTCCAGGTCTTTGGCGGTGCGGTGATGCCCGCTTCGGCAAACAGCTTCTTGTTGTAGACCAGCGTCATCGCAACGGTATTCATCGGAATGCCGTACGTCTTTCCGTCGACCGTCACTGGCACCAGCGAGTTGGGATAGAAATCGGCGAGGTATCTGGCGCCGCCTTCCTTCTGGATGTGCGGCGTCAGGTCGCGCACCCACCCTTCGGCGATGTACTGGCGCACCGGGTTGGCGTCCAGCGCAAAGACGTCCGGGCCTTCGCCCGCGCGGATCGCCGTTGAGAACTTGACGTCGCGCTGCGCAAGTGGAACGGGCTCCCGCTTCACTTTGATCGTCGGGTTGCTCTTCTCGAAGCTGTCGATGACGCTGTTCAGCGATTTGCCCCAGACCTCCTGCGCGAGCTGCCAGTCGGAATAGGTGATCGTGACCTGCGCCGAAGCTGAAACACTGGCCGCCAACAGCGCCCCGGCCGCGGCCAGACGGCCCAGTTTCTTCAGGGAAAGAAAAGTCATGTTTGTCTCCATGGGTGTTGAGTTCTCGCACTGCGCGCGACTCGGTATACTAGTATCCTAGTTTCAGTTTTGCATCTAGGTGATTACCCAGACTCGGGGAAAATTGCCCTGAAGAGAAATATGTTCTGGAACCCTTTGAAAATCCCCTCAGATGCCCCGCCCGCCTTCTAAAGCGCGTGCCCGGCTCGAACTGATTGACGTCTCTGCTTCGGTGGACTCTGCGGGGCGGGTGATGTCCAGCAATCAGGTGTACGCACTGCTTCGCAAAGCCATCGTCAATATGACGCTGGAGCCGGGCCTGTCGATGTCAGAAATCGAGATCTCCCGTCAGCTCCAGGTGAGCCGCACACCGGTGCGCGAGTCGCTTCGCCGGCTCGCATCGGAAGGGCTGCTGAAAGTGTTGCCGCAAGTCGGAACAATCGTCTCCAAGATGAGCCGAACCGAGATCAGGGCGGCGCTTTTCATCCGCGAAGCGATAGAGTGCGCCGCAGCCGTCCAAGCCATCAAGGCCCCACTCAAGGACCGGCAAGCGCTTCACGAACTGATGCTTAGCCAGAAGGCCGCCGTCCAGCGCGGGGACATCGAGGAAGGTCTCCGCAAGGACGAAGACCTGCACCGGGCCCTCATCGTGCTTTCCGGCCACCCGAGCGCCTGGGAGCCCGTGCGCCAGGCGCGGGCGCACATGGAGCGCGTGCGCAGGGTGGCAATCCCCGAATTGCGGGGAAACGAGAAAGCCGCCGCGCAACATGAGGTGATCACCGCGGCGCTGGTCGCAGGCGATACCGAGCTGCTGGTGTCGCAGCTGCGGGCGCATATCCGGCTCATCGAAGGATTCATGGACGGAATCGCGGAGCGCCACCCGGACTATTTCGAGTCCTGATCACGCGCGCGGATAGTGCGAGCGGCATTCCGCTGTTGCTTTTGCCGCTTTCGCGGACGGAACTTCGGGCCCTAACGAAATCCCCCATAACCACATGTCGAATCGCTGGGCCGCCGGTTCGATCGTCAAACCATTCGCCGTGACACGCGCGTAAGTTGTTGAAGCCTATGAAGTTGTGCGCGCGCCAGATCGACGCGGTTCTCCTTTATTTTTAGAGAACACAGAGCAAACAAGAATCGAACAGTGGCGGAACGCGAAGGGCCCAGCCGCTATTTCAGAGACAGCACATATTTGGCCAGGATCAGGGCATCTGCATTGGACAGCTGAGGCTGCGGCGGCATCACGTCTACACCCCAAACGCCAGAACCACCAGTCTTGATTTTTTTGGCCAACTTTTTAGCGGCATCGCTGTCATTGGCATATTTAGCGGCCACCTCTTTCAATGGCGGCCCGTACTTTCTCTTGTCGATTTGGTGGCATGCGACGCAATTACTCTTGAGCAGTAAAGCATAGTCAGCATATGCAGGAGTCACCATGGCCGCCGAACACGACAATATGAAGATGGCGACTGGTTTTCTCATTCACATATCCTCGGAGTCTTCCGAGAAGGCAAAAATGCGCTGACACGAAGTGCAGCGCATTTCACAAACGCTATTGAGGTTTGACGCGGATGATGACGCCTTGGTCCTCGAGGGCCACATACAGGTTGCCATCGGGTCCCTGAGTTACGCCACGGAACCGACCCGTCACCGTGGGCCACGAAACCTGCTCTGCCGTAGCGGTCAATCCATCCGCACTGAGCTTCAGCACATCCAGACGATTGCCAACAGGCGTACCGTGAATGCCGATGCCGGCGTACCCGACAACCATTCGACCGTCCCAGTCCTTCCACTGTTTACCCGACAGGAAGGTGTTGCAGAACATGCCCTGTGACAACCCTTTGTTGTTCCACGCCGCCTTCATCGCTTTGGGGTAGGTCTTGAGGTCAGTCATCGGCATGAATGCTGCGCGCTTTTTGGGGTCCATGGCACCCATCTGATTGGGTGAATAGCCGCAGTAGTCGTCCGGACAGTCCTTGCGGCCGGCCATGTTGGGGCGAGGATCCCAGCCTGCATTTCCCCCATTGACCAGAGCAGTCACTTCATCCGAGTGCCATGGGCCATTTTCAGCGGTGAACGGGCGGCCATCGCCGGGCCGGAAAGCGATGCCCTGGGGATTGCGGTGTCCATAGGAGTAGATGCGGGGATCAAAGCCAGCGGGCGGCTTGTTGTCTGGTGCAGCTTTGCCGTTCCGGTCGATACGCAGAACTTTGCCGGCGATGATCGTGGGGCTTTGTGGACCCGCTCCCAAATGATTGTCACCCGTTGTCAGGTAGATAAACCCGTCAGTCGGGCTGAAGCGAACACGACCACCGTTGTGTGCACCGGGTCCACCGAAGGGATGCTTGGACGCCGCCGGTTTGTAATTGACATCCGGAACGATGTCCGTTCGGTCTGACACATTGGTGAATGCCGCATCCACCTTCAGGCGCATCAACCGGTTATTCAGCTTGCCGTTCAGTTTGGAGCTGGAGTAAACATAGATCTGCCGGTTGGTGGCAAAGTCGGGATCGACCTCGACACCCATCATGCCGGCCTGGCCATCGCAAAAAAGATCTGCGCTGCTGGACGCATAGCCGGATACTCCACCGATTCCGTGTAACTTGTTGACAGTGCCCGAGGGCAATCGAACGGACAAGCCTTTGCACTTCTCCGTGAAGAACATGGTTCCGTCTTTCAAGAAAGACATGTCCCACGGCGAATCGAGCTTTTCGATCGCAACTTCAGTTGTCAGGACGGGCGCCGCTGCGAACAGGCCACCAGACGCCACCAAGCTTGCGGCAACCAATCCGGCTTTTACGAGATCGAAAGTCTTCATCGGGTCACTCCGTGAGTTACTGGAACGAATAAGCCATCAGTTCTGCACGCCTTACCCAGTGGCTATGGCAAAAGTTCAACCGCTTCAAGTTTCCGCGGCTGATGCCAACTTACTGTAAGAGATACCGATGGCCCAAGGATCTGCGCTCCCCAGGGGACTGTTACAGAACGAAGTCTGCCCGGCCATAGTAGAAACACTAGTACCTCAATAGGTTAGGGCCGGTGAACGGCGCGGCCTCCGGTGCCGATTTTCGCAAGGGGGCGGATTACGCTGCAGTGGGTGCGACTCGCCCAGCCGGCTATCGTCCGAGTAATTGCTTTGCAAGCGCGACTTCTTCAAGCGGTGTGTCAGCGGTTTTGGTGAGCTCGACGAGCTTGGCTGCGTACTCGGTGGCCTTTTTTTGGTCCCCGGCACCTTGGGCTGCACGACTTGCACCAGCAAAGGCCCGCAGGCGGTTGGGGTCCCGTTCAAGGACGGCTTCGAATTCGCGTAGCGCTGCAGAGGCGTCGCCAGCATCCAGCGTCGCATAGGCAAGCACCTCTCGCGCGGGCACCAGGCGCCCGGGCGTCACAACGTGCTTTTCGCTAGCGTCCTCACGATTCGCCGCAACGCGCAAGCCGTCCAGGCAGGCGGCTCGCTTACCTTCTGCACACAATATCAGAGCGCGTACAACGCTGGCTTGGACATCGCTCTCTTCGGCCCAGTAGCCGATCTTGCGACTTGCGGCAACGTCGCGCAGCCTTTCCAGTCGGGCCGCCTCGACGCCCGCAGCAGCCGCATTGCCGCTCATTGCGGCGCCAAGACCGCGAGCATAGGCATTGATCGATTCGCCCTGCGGATACTTGGCCCAGGGAAAGCCGTCGGCGGGCGCCAAGGGGAGGTTGGCGGCAGTCTGCCAGTTGCCGCGCTCGATCGCGAGGCGCGCTGGCATCGCCGCATACCCATAAGCAGTGCCGATGTGGTCGACGCGCGCAGGGTTTCCTAACGCATCGGCTACGACTTTGCGCGCGGCCGCGTCCTCGCCGAGCTGCAGGTGCGCGTACACCATGTAGTCATACGCATGCCATTTGTCGAAAGTCTTGTCGGCCGCCGACTGCGCCGAAGCGCGGTTGGAGCGGATCGATTCCTTCCACGCCCCAACGCGGGTAAAGATGTGCGAAGGCATGTGCAGCGCGTGCGGGGCATCAGCGGCGATTTTGTCGTATCGTCGCGCAGCATCAAGCCCGCGGTGTGCGATCGGCGGATAGTCGTAACTATGGATCAGGTAATGCGCGACTCCGGGATGCTCGGGCTGTTGCTTGAAAATTGGTTCGAGGATCGCGGCCGCCTTCAACTGGTTGGTGTACTTCTTGTCCGTGGGATCGAAGTTCGCTGAGAGGATCAGCGCGTACAGTGTCGCTGCCTCGGTGTCCTTCGGATAACGCTTCATCACTTGCTCCATCGCGGTCTCGAGCGCCTTGGCACGCGTGCGGTGGTCAGCTTTGTCATGGTCGCGGAAGAAAGTAGCGAGGGCGTCGACGTAATCGCGCTCGCTCTGCGACTTGAGCCCTGTGTTGCGAGCATTCTGCAAGGTCTCGGATCCCTTCCCGAGTGTCGCCGCCGAAATGCTGCCCGGCCATGTAAACGGATTGTCGAGGCTTGCGAGTCCACGGAGCCAGTGCGCCATTCCGCAGGAGGGATCCGCTTTCAATACGCGATCGAGCGGCTCGTCAACATGCTGCCAGGCAAACGAGTAGTAGTAGGCCATCGCAACATTGAACTGACGCTGCGCCTCGGCGTTGCACTCCACCGGGAAATGCACCGTGCCCAGACGTCCGTGTGGTCCATGAGGTCCTGTGCCCGAAGTACTCGTACAGCCCGGTGCAAGGAAAGCAATGCAAATGGCCGCAATTGCGGCCGATGAGACGGTTGATCTGCGCTTCATGCTGCCTCCTGTTTCACGGATGGTAAGTCCACCGAATAGGGAATGCAAATCTACGCCCTCGTGCCGTCGAGAGGAGCGCAAGTCGCAAGTGCTGCTACTTGCGCAAAAGGTTCCTCACCCGCTCCAACAGTTCGGCCCGTTCCACAGGTCGGCTGATAAAGTCATCGGCTCCTGCTCTTTTGGCGAGCATCTTGGCCCCGCTATCATGCAGGCCGCTCACCATGATGATCGGAATGTTCTTGGTGGCGAGGTTGCCCTTGATTTTGGCCGCCACTTGGTACCCGTCCATCCCTGGCATCATGACGTCCAGCAGGATGAGGTCGGGTGATTGCTGAGCCACGATGGCGAGCGCTTCCTCGCCCTGTTCAGCGGTGAGGAGTACAAAACCTTCCTGCGAAAGCATGATTTCCAGCAACTGTCTGTTCTGGCGTTGATCGTCCGCGATCAAAATGCGGGCTGGGCGGTCAGGGATGTCGGGGCTAGGGTTCATGTGGGGGTCAGCTGAGCCGCGATGGTCGCCAGAAATTCCTGATAACGGATCGGCTTGGCGATGTAGCCGTCACACCCTGCGGCTCGAATGCGCTCTTCGTCGCCCTTCATCGCCAACGCAGTCAGAGCGATCACCGGAATGACGCGCGTCGCGTCGTCCCGCTTGAGCAGCACAACGGCTTCGAGCCCGTCCATGCCGGGAAGTTGGATATCCATCAGGATCAGGTTGGGGTGCTCGTTGCGAGCCAAGGCTAGCCCGGCCTCTGCGTCCCGGGCACTGAGAGTAACATGGCCCGCCGACTCCAGCAGGAAGATCGCCAACTTCATATTGGCGGGGTTGTCCTCGACGATCAGGATTTTTGCCATGTCAGGCGACCACTCTGCGACTCGCTATGGCCCGTCGGACTTCGCCAATAAACTGGTCAGAGGAGATCTCGGCCTTTCCCATGATCGGCGTCTCACCGGGATTCAGCTTGGCGCGGTCCTCGGCGGTGACCTGCTTGGCGGTGACCACCAGGATCGGAATGCGGGCCGTCTCGGGCCGTTCGTTGAGCGCTTCCACCACGTCGAAACCGCTCACCCCCGGCATCATCAGATCGAGCACGATCAAGTCCGGCAGCTCCCGCCGTGCGGTATCGATCGCCTCGAGGCCGCTAAACGCGCGCAGCACGGTACTGGCGATGCCCAGAATGCGCACGGCGATCAGGTCCACCGCCATGGGATCATCATCAACCACCAGGACTTTGAGCGTCTGGCCCTGTGAGGCAGGAAACAGGCCAAGCTCAACGAGAGACTCATACAGCTCCTGCCGGGATATCGGCTTTTGCATGACCGCCGCGGCGCCGAGCACGAAGCCCTTGTTGCGGTCCGCCACGATCGAAATGATCACGACCGGGATGCGCGCGAGCGCCGGCACCTGCTTGATGCGACTGAGGAATTCCCAGCCGTCCATGTTGGGCAGCCTGATGTCCAGGGTGATCAGCGCCACCGGCTGCTGCACCACGAGAGCCAGCGCGGCCTCGGCGGAGGCAGCGTGCAGCACCTTGAAGCCCTGCGCCTCGAGCTGCACTCGGATCAGTTCAGCGGCGGTGAAGTCGTCGTCCACCACCAGCGCGGTGAGCGTTCCCAGCGGCGCCTCGATCCGCTGGGCGGCCGGCGCTTTGGTGGCGGTGAGTTCCATCTCTTCCGGCGCCCGGAGCGGCAGCCAGACGGTGAAGCAGGAGCCCTTGCCCACGGCACTTTCCACCGCCACCCCGCCGCCGTGCAGCTCGGCCAGGAGTTTGACCATGGCCAAACCCAGTCCCGAGCCTTCGAATTTTCGCGCCAGCCCCCTGTCGATCTGACTGAAGGGCTTGAACAATTGCTCCAGCCCGTCCGGCGAAATGCCGATGCCGCTGTCGGTGACGCTAATCTTGAGAAATTCCGTGAACGCGCTATCGGCCAGCGGGAAACTCCGGCCCGTCCAAGCGCCGGAGAGCTGGCCGACTTCGGCGCGCGGGACTCGGCTGGCGCGCAGGGTCACATCGCCGCCGTCGATAGCGAACTTCACCGCATTGGATAGCAGGTTGTAGACGATCTGCTTGACCTTGCGCGCGTCCGCCTGGATCGAACCCAGTTCCTCGGCGGCATCGATATCCAAGCGGATGTGGCGGGTGGCGGCTTTCTCCCTGACGATGGACAAGCTGTTCAAGAACAACGAAGACACCTGCACCGGCTCCAGGTCGAGGATCATCTTGCCGGCTTCCACCTTGGACAGGTCGAGGATGTCGTTGATCAGGGCGAGCAGATGCTTGCCGCTGTTGAAGATGTCGCCGATGAACCCTCGCTGTTGATCGGTCATCACGCCCACCAAGCCGTCCTTGAGCACCTCGGAGAAGCCGATGATGGCATTCAGCGGCGTCCTCAGCTCATGTGACATGTTGGCGAGGAATTCGGACTTCATGCGGCTCGCGTCTTCCAGCTCGGCGTTCTTCTGCTGCAGGGTCTGCTCAAAGCGTTTCAGCTCCGTCACGTCGCGCGCCGCGGTGAACACCCCCTGCAGCCTCCAGTCACGGTCGTGGAAGGTGGTCGCGTTGTAAGACACCACGGTGAGGTTGCCATCCCTGGCGCGCGCGGTGAGCTCGTAGTTGGTGACTTTGCCTTCGGCCAGCACGCGGTTGATGCCCGCCTCAGCCCGGCCCGAATCGGTGAAGTAGTTCTTGAACGGCGCGCCGATCAGCTCGTCGCGCGTGCACCCGGTCAGCGCCTCCGTCTGCTTGTTGACGTCGGTGATGATGCCGCGCGGATCGGTGGCCATCAGTGCGTCGATGTTGGATTCGATGAGCGAGCGCGTGTAGAAGTGCTGGTCGCGCAGCCGCTGATCAAGCTTCGTCCGCTCCTCTTCGACCTGCTTGCGCGCGGTGTTGTCGGTGCCGATTAGCAGATAGCCGATGATGACACCCTGTGCATCACGTAATGCCGTGACGGACACCACCGCCGGGAACCGGCTCCCATCCTTGCGGAAGTAGGTCAGCTCGTAGATGTCCTCGATCCCGCGCGAGGCCTTGAACACCAGGGCCTCGAACCCCGGCGTGATCGGGGTTCCAAGTTCGACGCTGAGCGCCTTGGCGCGCGCGATCACTTCCTGCGGATCGGAAATGTCGGCCGGCGTGATCTTGTTCATCACCTCGGCGGCCGAGTAGCCCAGCATCCGCTCGGCGCCGACGTTGAAGATCTGGATGACGCCCTTCGCGTCCGTGGCGATGCTCGAGAAGTTGGCGCTGTTGAAAATCGCGCTCTGCAGGGCCCCCGCCTTGAGTAGCGCCTCTTCCGCCTGCTTGCGCGCGGTGTTGTCGGTGCCGATCA
>JBKJHN010000239.1:0-12643 GCA_046599015.1 Ramlibacter sp. | reverse complement strand
GACCTCCGGTGATGGGCGCACTATCGGCTTCGACTTCGATTCACTGCGGCGATTCATGTTGCTCAAGGGGCTCGATGCGGTCGGTCTGACGCTGGAACATGCGGATGACATTCGCCGCTTCGAGCGGGAATATCTGCAGGCACAGCCCTGGGCTTGAAGACAGGCGAGATCAGCGGATAGCGCAGATTGAGTGTCTCCCGCGCGCAGGCGGCTTGAATGAAAAGGCTGCACGAACAGCCGCTGCGTTCAAGCTCGAATCGTGGCTGTCGCGAACAATTCGTCTGTATCGCACACCCACCGGAGCAAGACCATGACGACCTTCGCGCACAGCATCAAACCCAGCGTACAAGCCGAGCTCGCAGCAGCAGCGTCGGCCGAAGCGCGAGGTCATTTCGACACCGCGTTCCGGCACCTTGAGCGCGCCCATGTGCTTGGACAGCGGGCCACCCTGGAGCACGTGCACGTCCACTGGCGGATGTTCCGCTTCGCCCTGCGTAACCGGCTCACCGGCGAAGCTTTCGGTCAGGCATGGCGCCTGGTCGGCGCGACACTGTTGACACCCGTGGGCCTGGTCCCGAACGGGAACACGGGAGGCGCGGACGTCAACGGTTTCCGCCGCATGCCGATACCTGCCGACCTGCGCGCCTTGCTCAACGCTGCTCGCCCCGCACGGCAGAGTCAAGGCACCCCGATTTACCGGCGCCTTCTCGCAACAGTCGCGTTTGCCGGGCTTGCGGTATTGGCAACGTTGGGCGTAGTGGGTTGCAGCAGCCCGCCGAAGGATCTGGACGTCGCGCTCCAGAAGCCCACCGCCGGCGGCGTTTATCTTGTCGCGCTGGTACCGCCCGTGCAAGCGCCGGCGATCAACCAGATGCACAGTTGGAAAGTGAAACTCGCCACGCCCGACGGCTTGCCAGTGCACGGTGCCCGGTTCACGGTGGACGGTGGCATGCCGCAACACGGTCACGGCTTGCCCACCCAGCCACGCGTCACACGCGAGCTGCCGGACGGAACGTACCAGCTGGATGGCATGAAGTTCAGCATGACCGGATGGTGGGAGGTGAAGCTTGCCATCGACGCACCGCAAGGTGACGACAAGGTCACGTTCAATACTGTGGTCAGCAACCCGGCGGTGCGGCCGTGAACAGCAAGAAGACGGGCACGTCGATGACGGCCATGGCATTCGTTGCCCTTGCCTTCTTTGCGGCCACGATGGTCGCCGCGCAAACAATGGACGGAGCGTCCGCGCGCGACAAGTGGTCAGCGCAGGAGCTGGCCACGATCGCGTCCATGCGGTTGAAGGAAGCGGGCGTTCGCCCTGCTGATCCGTCGAACGCTTACGAACAACGAACCGATGCGGCAGCCCTGGGCCGCGCCCTCTTTGACGACACGCGGCTAAGCAGGAACGGCCAGGTGGCCTGCGCCAGCTGCCATTTGGCCGACAAGCAATTCCAAGATGGCAAGCCGGTCGGGGAGGGCATCGGCACCGGCACGCGCAGGACAATGCCAGTGATGGGCGCGTCGCATTCGCCGTTCCTTTTCTGGGATGGCCGCAAGGACAGCGCGTGGTCCCAGGCGCTCGGGCCATTCGAGGACGGCGCCGAGCACGGCGCGAACCGGGTTCGCCTTACCAAACTGGTGCAAGTGCACTACAAGGACAAGTACCAGGCCGTTTTCGGCCCGATGCCCGAACTCGGGAAGCTTCCGGATGACGCGTCACCCGCAGGCGCTGCGGCCGAGCGCGCTGCCTGGGCCGCCATGCCCGCGCAGAGCCGCGATGCGGTCAACCGCGTGTTCGCGAACATGGGCAAGTCGATCGCCGCGTTCGAGCAGGGCATTGCCTATGGCGAGTCGCGCTTCGACCGGTACGCGCAGGCGAGCGTGTCGGGTGACGCGCGCGGCCAGCAAGTGCTCTCCCCACAGGAGGTGCGCGGCCTTCGTCTCTATGTGACCAAGGGCCAGTGCGTCACCTGCCACAACGGACCCTTGCTCACCGATCACGCGTTCCACAACACCGGCGTTCCGCCCATCGACCGCAACCAGCCCGACCGCGGGCGCGCCGAGGGGGTCCGCAAACTCCTGCAGGACGAATTGCCTGGGCCGGTACAGCGACGCCAAGCGCGATCAGTGCGGCGAACTGGAGTTCCTTGCGGCGAACGACCCGGGCCAGCTGGCGGCATTTCGCACACCGAGCCTGCGAAACGTGGCGGAGAGAGAGCCTTATATGCACGCCGGTCAGTTCACGAGCCTCGAGCAGGTGTTGCAGCACTATGCGAAGTCGCCCAAGTCAACCCTCGGGCACAGCGAGCTGGCGCAGCCCGGGGAACAGCATGCGGATCGCCAGCCGATCCGGCTCTCGCAGGCCGATATCAAGGACGTGGCGGCATTCCTGCGAACGCTCACCGGGCCGGTGGTTCAGGGCAGGTGACGCTGTTGCTGCGCACGCATGCTCAAGGGGCCGCGCATCTGCAGCACGGAGGGGGGAAGGCCGAACATGGTTCGCGCCGTTCGCGACAGGTGCGCGGAGTCGGCGAACCCGGCTGCGTGAGCTGCGGTTGAAAGCGTCTGGCCTTCCATGAGCAGCGTCCACACGTGCAGGAGCCGGTGCCAAAGCACGTAGTTGCGCATCGGCATTCCGGTTTCCTGCACGAAGAGGTGGCGGAAGCGCTCGGGGGAAAGATTCGCCACCTTCGCCACTTCAGCCAGCGAAACGGCGTCGCTCACACGCTTGCCTATGTACTCGATCGCCATGAGGACCCGCGGGTCGGAAGGCTCCCGTGGTGCGGCACCGGACAGCTCCTGCACGAGTTGCATGCATACGGCCTGCACCGCTTCATAACTTTGCTCGACCCGCCATGCTCTTTCGAGACGTTTCGCCGCCACGGCAACGGAGTCGTGATCGAGCAGCTGCAGCCCGCCCCGCAGGCGGCTCGCCAGCGCCTTGCCCTCAGCTGTCTCCGGCTCGATGAAAAGGACCGCGCTCATCGCGCAGTCGCTCACGTCGATGCTGTGGACGGCGCGTGATGGGAGCAATGCCGCAGTACAGGGTTGCCACGCTCCGTGGCGGCCGAACTGGACACGCAGCCCCGCGGGCGTTCCCAGAACCAGTTGTATGGCGTAATGTGAGTGCGGCTCGATCGGCGCGCCGCCACCGCCGTCTCCGATAAACCCCGCCACGCCCGTCCAAGCGACGAAGTCGCCTCGATAACGGCTGGCGTTGGGGTTGCTCATGATGGACCTGCGGCGCTGTCCAGTCTACTGTGTGTCGTCACCGCCCAAAAGTCAGCCCTTTCGTTCAAGCGATCGGGTCGGGTGCTCATGCACCGCTCGCGAGCCAGCTTTCGCTGGATTTGGTCGGCGTCTTCGGAGGGTCTGCGGGACGAACGCTTCAAGGCGCATTGCGAAAGAAACAGGCCGGCGGGCAGTGGTCCGACGGACGCGTGTTGACGCGAGCGCGTAAAACGGCTGTGCCACGGCTCAGGTGAAGTAGGCAAGGTAGAGTGTTCGGATATGCCCACACAAAACAAGACGGCGCCCGTCATCATCGCCTTGGCCGGTCTTGTCGCGCTGGGAGTCGCGATGGGCATAGGCCGGTTTGCATTCACACCGCTATTGCCCTTGATGTTGGCAGAGCGCACGATCGACCTGCCCGGCGCCAGCCTGCTCGCCAGCGCCAACTACTTCGGCTATTTGTTGGGTGCCCTGGCCTGCACTTTCCAGCCCTGGATTTGGCGCCGCTTCAGGCTGACTGCTACCGTCAACGGACCGAAGCTGGTTCGCGGCGGACTGGTCGCCACCGCGCTGCTCACGTTGGGTATGGCGGCGGACACCCCGGCAGCGTGGACACTGCTGCGGTTCGCCGCCGGCATAGCCAGTGCGGTCGTCTTCATCTACACGTCCGGGTTCTGCCTGGAGCAGCTGGCGCGCCGCGCTGTTCCGGCGATGGGCGCGCTGATTTATGTCGGGCCGGGGCTGGGTATCGTCGCGAGCGGGCTGGCGGCGACAGCACTGGTGCAGATCGGAGCGCCAGCCGCGTGGGGCTGGCTGACGTTCGGTCTGCTCGCTGCCCTGCTGACCGCGGTGGTGTGGGGCGTCTTTGACGCAGGCCGCGGCATCGCAGTGCCCGCACCCGCACCGGCCGAAGCAGAGCAGGCAAAGTTGCGGGCCCCCGCTGGAGCCGGCGAAATGAGTCTGCTCACGCTGGCCTACGGCCTCGCCGGCATCGGCTACATCATCACCGCAACCTTCCTGCCCGTCATCGCGCGTCAGTCGCTGCCCGAGTCGCACTGGCTGGACTTGTTCTGGCCACTGTTCGGAACCGGCGTGATGCTGGGCGCGCTCGGCGCCTCCCGGCTCGGTCCTGGAGGCGACATGCGACTGCGTCTGGCGTTCTGCTATGTCCTGCAGGCCGCGGGCGTGGCTGCGAGTCTCGTGAGCCCCACGCTGGCGGGATTCGCGATGGGCAGCCTGCTGCTGGGACTGCCCTTCACAGCCATCACTTTCTTTGCCATGCAGGAGGTTCGCCGCGTTCGGCCGCTCCAAGCCACCAGCTTCATGGGGCTGCTCACCGTTGCATACGGTCTGGGCCAAATCGTGGGGCCACCGCTTGCCGCGGGGCTGGTGGCACGCAGTCCGAGCGCGGCGATCGGTTTCAGCTCCTCTCTTTGGATAGCCAGTGGACTGCTGATTCTCGGCGCAGCGCTGTACGTGTTGATCGCGCGCCGCTATCCCGTGCGACAGAGCCAATGGGGTTAGTCATGCGCCTTTCGCAACATGGGTTGCAGCGCAGATTGCCACGAACGCATCTTGTCTCCTCAAGCTCGTGGATTATCGGTAGGGAGGCAGCTTCACTGCTTCGCAAGTTCCTGGCAACGCGCCTCGTCCAGCGGCTGCCCACAGCCGTGAAAACCTTGCGCCGCGGCGGCGAAGCCTTGGCGCGCGGCAGCCTTCTGGCCCGAGGCCAGCGCCAGGTGGGCCCGCGCCTCGTGCAGGGAGGCGTACCACGCGGGCAGCTTCATGACCACATTGGCCAGGTATTCGGAGACCCGCTCGTGACTGGTGGCCAGGTCCATTTCGTGCGCCCTTGCGGCTGCGATGGTGGCGGGAATCGCAAAGGTGATGCGGCAGCCGGGGCAGGTCTCGAGCGGTCCGCGCACGGCCGCCTCCGCCTCTTCCAGCACGCCCAGTGCCGCATCAGGGTCGGAGGCGAGGGCGATCCGCGTGCCGTAGATCCGGTCCAGCAGGTGAAAGCCGACTTCGGACTGCCGCGCGACGTCCAGCGCTTCGTCCAGCAGCCCGCGCGCCTGGTCCGGACGGCCGCGGTACATCGCCAGCTCGGAGCGGCGCTGCAGCGACAGCGCTTCGCCCGTCGCGCCGCCGATCGCGCGGTGCATTCGCCCGCCCGCCACCAGATCCTGTTCCGCGGCGTCGAGCTGGCCGCTGAGCAGCCGCGCCTCGCCGCGCAGGGTCACCGCGAAGGCATGGCCACGCGCGGCGCCCAGGCGCTGGGCCTCGGTTGCCAGCGAATCGGCGAAGGCGATCACGTCGGCATACGGACGCGAGCCATAGAGAAAGCGTTGCGTGATGCACAGGTGGCCGTCGAACACGCGCGTGGCCAGGTGCGGCAGGTGGCTGGTTTCCTTCAGGTCGGCCCACACGCTGCCGTGCAGGTCGCCGCGCGCGTGGGCGGCCGCTGCCTGCGCCCAGGAGGCGATCACCAAAGTGCCTTCGTCGCCGGTCTCCAGCGCGAGACGCCGCACTTCGGCCGCGCGGCGCGTGCCATCGGCCGGGTCGCCAAAGCCCAGCGCCGCTGCGCCGCTGTAGGCCAGCGCTTCGGCAAGCCGGCCGGCGACGGTGGTGGGATGAACGTTCTGTAGGTATTTCAGTGCACCAGGCGGGTCGCTCATCTTCACCTGCGCCAACGCGCGCTTGGCTCGCAGCTCGTGCGACTGTTCGTCATTCGCCACATCGGCGGCAGCGTCGTAAGCGGCGAGCGTGCCGGGGCGACCCAATGCGTCCATCGACTCGGCGCGCAGCGCGAGCGCTTCCGGCAGACGGGCATGATGCGCGAGCAGCGGTTCGACGTGGCGCAACACGTCCTCGAACGCGCCAAGCCGGAACGCCTGGCGCGCCGCCGCGAGCGACCAAGGCACTGCCCTGTCGGGATCGCCCGCGGCCAGCCAGTGCTGGCCGACCAGCCCCGGCGCAGCGCCGGCCTGCTCGAGCCGCGCGGCCACGTCGCGATGCAGGGCCGCCCGCCGGTGGGGCGGAATGCCGTCCACCAGCGCCTCACGAACCAGAGCGTGACGAAAGCGGTAGTGCGCATCCGACACCACCAGCACGCCGGTCGCGAGCGCCCGGTCGAGCCGGGCCAGCGCGTCATTTCCTTCATCGGCAGTGAGCGCGATGGCCGTCGCTACATCGAACGACTCCGCCGACAGCGCCAGCCGCCGGAGCGCTTCCAGCGCCTGCGGGTCGACGTCACACAGGCGTTCTGCCAACGCCGCAGATACGCTGCGAGGCAGGCCGGCCTCAGCATCAGTCGTCGCTGACGCTTGCGCGAGTTCCACCACGGCGAATGGGAGCCCCTCGGCACGCTGGGCGATGGCCGTGGCGACCTGCGGCGACAGCGGCACGCCGGCCGCGCGAACGGCCAGCAGCGCCGCTTCTTCGGTGCTCAATGGGCCCAGCTCGATGGCCTCCAACTGACCGGAGCGCAGCATGCGCGACACGTGCCGTTCCAGCAGCACCGGCAGCGTGGGCCGGCATGCAAGCAGCACGAAGACGGGTGGGCCGCTGGCGGCCAGCTGCGTCAGCGCCTCCACGCTGGCGTCGTCAGCGCAGTGGGCATCATCCACGATGACCAGCACGGGCTTGTCATCTGCGGTGGCGAGAAGCAGGCGGCGCAGGGCGCCTACCACCTGATGCCGGCCCAGCGGCAGTGCCAGCGGCTTCGCGTCGCCATCACTCGCGCTCATCGCCGTCAGCACAGTGACGGCATGCGGCCCGATCGCCTGCACCACGTCAGTCGCATTTTGAAGCAGGGGCTCGACAAGATCCGCAGCAATCCCGTACGGCCGGGTCCAATCGCTGGCCTGCAACGAGCGCACCTGCCAGCCAAGGCCGCGCGCCTCTTCGGCCACCCGACGGCAAAAGGCCGTCTTGCCCATGCCGGCGGCCGCGCGCACCAATGCGCCGCCGCACTGCCCCGAGACTGCGGAGCGCATCATCGTCAGCACCCGCACGAGCTCCAGCGCCCGCCCAACGAAGCGGGGCCCGGTACCCTCCATCCCTGCGACACATTCGCCATACAGGGCTTCTGCTTGCGGGCCGGGACGCAGCCCCATCGTCTGCTGCAGGTGGTCGCGCAGATGTCCGTACCAGCGCAGCGCGGAAGACCGGCGGCCCGCGGCAAGCTCTTCGCGCATGAGCTGAACGTGCGCTGCCTCGTCGGTAGGATCCTCGCCAACGAGCCGCTCCAGGTCACCGGCCTGCCGCAGCAGGCGCAGGTACTTGTCGCGTAGCCGTTGGCGCGGCGCCTGGGTCCACGATTCATATCGGGCATCGGGCAGCAGGTCGCCGCCGTAGGTCTCAGCCGCCGTCTTGCAGGCCCGCCCATCGCCGCCGGCCAGCGCATCGTCGGCCGCGCGCTCGAAGCGCAAGGCGTCGCAGTCCACATTTCGGTCAGGCAGCAGGAAGACGCGGCCGCCGCGCAGCACCAGCGCATCAGGCTGGCCGACGAACTGCCTGGCGTGGTACGCCGCCTTGCGCAAGTTGGCGCTGCCGGCCTCGGGGTCGAGATGCGGCCACAGCGCCTCCACCACCTGTTCATTCAGCAGGCTGCGCTGCGGCTGCAGGCTCAGCAGTTGCAGCAGCTCGGCGGCGCGACGGGTGGGCTGAGCAGTTGCCGTGTCGGCGCCGATGCTGACGCGGAACTGCCCCAGCAGCCGAATCGATACAGGCTCGGCAGGATCAGCCGGTTGCGACGACATTTTGCGCGTCCTTTTTCTGGGTCGCTGGGCTCCGGGAACGTTTCAGGAACGCCCGGAGTGGAACATGAGTATGCCGTCTATCGCTTCAACCGGGTGCGTCGATAGATAAGTGACAGAGAGCACCCGTTGACCAAACAGGAGTAACAACCATGCGCATTGCTAAAGATGACGTCGACGTCAAGATGCAGATTCCGGGCGCCGTGATCCGGCAGCAACTGGATTTTGGCGACGCGACCGGATTCGGCAAGATCAGCGGGGAGTATTTCAGCCTCTCGGCAGGCGTGGACACCACGCCGCTGTTTCAGGGGTTGCACGGCAATGCATGCCAGTGCCCGCACTGGGGTTTCGTCTTGCAGGGGCAGATCACGACGACCAATGAGAGCGGCACGCAAGAGACGGTCAAGGCCAATGACCTTTTCTACTGGCCGCCCGGACACAACGTCAAGGTCGATGCTGACGCCGAGATCGTGATGTTCAGCCCTCAGCATGAGCACAGCCACGTGATCAATCACATGATCGAAAAGGTGAAGGCCTGAACGCCTTCACTTCACAGTACAAGGAGCACTCGACATGAATCCGAACAAGGCGCTCTGGGAAAAAGGCGACTTCACGCGCATCGCCGAGAGCATGCGCGAGACGGGCGAAGACCTGGTGAGGCATGCCGGCCTCAAACGCGGCATGAAAGTGCTGGACCTCGGCTGCGGGGACGGCACCACGGCCATCCCCGCGGCGAAGCTGGGCGCCGAGGTGCTGGGCGTGGACATTGCAAGCAACCTGGTGGCGGCAGGCAATCGGCGCGCGGCGCAGGCCGGTCTGTCGACGACCTGCCGCTTCCTGGAAGGCGATGCCTGCGACCTGAGGGGCGTCGAGAACAAGAGTTTCGATCTCGTCATCAGCATCTTTGGCGCCATGTTCGCGCCCAGGCCGTTCGACGTGGCGCGCGAAATGGTGCGCGTGACCAAGCCGGGCGGCCGCATCATCATGGGCAACTGGATACCCAACGATCCCACGCTGGTAGCGCAGATCCTGAAGATCAGCGCTTCGTACTCGCCGCCGCCGCCCGAAGGCTTTGTCAGCCCGATGACCTGGGGCTCGACACCCCATGTGATCGAACGTTTTGGCGAGGCGCACATCGCGTCGGAAGCGATCGGCTGGGAGCGTGACAGCTGTCTCTTCGACTTCAAGGGCTCGCCGGCGGAGTTCGTGGATACGTTCCGCCAGTACTACGGCCCCACCATGAACGCCTTCGATGCGGCGGGCAAGAACGGGCAGACCGACGCGCTGCGCAGTGAGTTGGTCAAGCTGTTTGAAAGCCAGAACCTGAGCCGGGACCCGAAGATCACGTTGATCTCCGCGACCTTCCTGCGAGTCACCGTGGAAGTGGGGTGAGGCGCGTGCGTTGGCTGTCCGAGTGTCCCGGCCTCGTCGCCTACATGGAGCGGATGTATCGGCGCCCCTACGCCCCGTCGCGCATCGCGCAAGCCATGGCGAACATCAGCCGTTGAGACTTTTGGACGCGATACCGTTAGCCCGGACCGCCAAGCCGCGCAAAGTCCTCCAACGCCTTGCCGGTGAGTCGATAGCGCACCCATTCATCCATCGGCAGGGCGCCCAGCGACCGATAGAACCCGATCGCGGGCTCGTTCCAATCCAGCACGCTCCATTCGAAGCGGCCGCAACCGCTGTCCACTGCGATGCGCGCCAGGTGCTGGAGCAGGGCCCGCCCTGCGCCGAGGTGCCGGTGGCTGGGTGAAAGGTAGAGATCCTCCAGATAGAGCCCGCGCCGGCCTTGCCAGGTGGAGTAGTTGAAGAAGTAGACCGCGAACCCCGCGTCCACTCCGCCCACCTGGCAAATCAAGGCCCGGGCTGGGGAGTCCTGGGCGAACAGCGACTGCTGGATGTGCGTTTCCGTGGCAATCACCTCGTGTTCGGCTCGCTCGTAGGCGGCCAACTCCTTGATGAATCCAAGGATCGTCGGCACGTCATCCACGGTCGCGGAGCGGATTTCAATGGTGGGCACGGCTTGAGTCTACCCAGATAGCGCATTGGCGCGCCGACCCGCTGAACACGCGGGCATCAGGAGCGCGGGCGTTCGTGCCCGCCCCCATTCAGGTGCCGCAGCGCCTAAGCAGACGTCTGGCTCCTCGCGTGGCTGTAGTCACATGCCTACCCGGGCTGTGGCGCTCTTGACGCATTGCCCCCACCCCCGCCCTGGAAAACGTCCAAGCTACATCGCGAGCGGAGAAGCAAGTTGGGGAGGAGCGACACGATTCCGTTCAGCTTGCGTTCATGCAAGCCCATGCAAGATGCGCCTCATACCAACCAAAGAGGCCCATCATGAAACGTTTCGCACTTGTCTGTGTTCTCGCCATCGGCGCCGCCGCGGTGCACGCCGAAACTTTCTACGACCGTGCTCGGGTGCGCAGCGCCGAGCCGCAGTATGAAAGCATCACTGTTCCGCGCAACGAGTGCAACACCCAGTGGGTGAACGAGACCCGACAGGTCGGCGGCGGGCAGAACTATGGCGGCGCTGTGGTCGGCGGCGTGGCCGGCGCCCTGTTGGGCAACCAGGTCGGCAAAGGCCACGGAAGGGAAGCGGCGACCGCCGTGGGTGCGGTGATCGGCGCCTTCGCCGGCGACCGCGTCGCCAATAACGGCTACCAGGAGCAATACCAGGTTGTCCCGCGCGAAGTGACGAGCTGCCGCACGGTCAACGAAGTTCAAAATCGTATCGCCGGCTACCGAGTCACGTACGACTACCGCGGCCAGCTGTACACCACGCTGATGCGCGACGACCCGGGCCGCGAACTTCAAGTGCGGGTCTCCGTCGATCCGGTCGGGCAGTAGTACCATCACCGCACACCCCAGAATCGGTCCCGCATGAACAGACTCATCAAACCGCTCTGCGCCTTGCTGCTGGTCGTGGCCACCTCGGCGTGGGCTGACCTCAGCCGCGACGATGCGGCCGCGGCGGCGCAGCGCATGACCAGCGGCCGGGTGCTGTCCGTGGATCAGACCAACGCCGGTGGCCGCCCGGCCTGGCGCGTCAAGGTGGTGACCGCCCAAGGTGAAATCAGGGTGATCCTGATCGACGCTGCCAGTGGCCGGCCGCTTTAGCTTTGGCCCGGTGCCCACGACATGCGCTTGCTGCTGATCGAGGACGACGCCGCGCTGCGGCTCGGCCTGGCGCGTCAGCTCGAATCGGAGGGTTATCGTGTCGACCAGGCGGCCGACGGCGCGGACGGACTGTTTCAGGCCCGCGAGTACCCGGTCGACCTGGCCATCGTCGACCTCGGCCTGCCCAAGCTCAGCGGCCTGGTGGTTGTGCAGCGGCTGCGTGCCGATGGCAAGACTCTGCCGATCCTGATCCTCACGGCGCGCGGCAGCTGGCAGGACAAGGTGGTCGGCCTGGAGGCGGGCGCCGACGACTACCTGGTCAAGCCGTTCGAATACCCGGAGCTGGCGGCTCGGGTGAAGGCCTTGCTGCGCCGGTCGCTCAAGGCGACATCGGACGTCCTAACGCTTGGACCGCTGGGCATCGATTTTTCGGCGCAGGTGGCGCGGCTCAATGGCGCTGACCTGGAGCTGACTTCGTTCGAGTACCGCGTGCTGGAATTCCTGGTGCGGGAACGCGCGCGGGTGGTGAGCAAGCAGGAGCTGTCCGACTATCTCTATCCGCACGACGAGGACCGCGACAGCAACGTGCTGGAAGTGCTGATCGGCCGGTTGCGCCGCAAGCTCGATCCGGACGGCGCACTGGCGCCGATCGAAACGCTGCGCGGACGAGGCTACCGCTTTACCCTGGGATGAGGCTCGACGTCTCCATCCGGACGCGGTTGGTGGTTGGCGCCGCGCTGGTGCTGGTGGCGTTCATCGCCGGGGCGGGTATAGCGGTTCAGCGCGCCCATGCGGATAGCGTTCAGGCCGCGCACTTCGCGCGGCTGCAGAGCACCGTCTATCTGTTGCTCGCCGGTGCCGAACTCGATGCGTCCGGCGCGCTCGTCATGCCCGCGGGCCTGGCCGAGCCGCGGCTGTCGCTGCCCGCATCGGGGCTGTATGCCAGCATCCTGAACGTCAACAAGCAGGAGACCTGGCAGTCGGCGTCCACCGTGGGCATCAACCCGCCGTTTCAGCGCAGTGTGGATGTGGGCCAGTGGCGCTACGAGGTGGTGCAGGGCACGGGTGGCGCCTTCCTGGCCGCCGGCTACGGCGTCCGGTGGGCAGGCCCTTTCGTGGAAGCACCGCTGGTGCTGTCGGTGCTGGAAAACAAGTCGGGATTCGACCGCGAGCTGCGGATCTTCGCGCGCACGATGTGGGGGTGGCTGGGCGGTGCCGGCCTGCTGCTGCTGCTCTCCCAGACCCTGTTGCTGCAGTGGGGGCTGGCGCCGTTGAGCCGGGTGGCCAACGAGCTCTCCCGCATCGAGCGCGGCGAGCAGACCGAGGTCGAGGGGCGGTATCCGCGCGAGATCGCGGCGCTCACCGGCAACCTGAACACCTTGATCAAGCAGGAGCGCATCCGGCAGACGCGCTACAAGGAAGCGCTCAGCTACCTCGCCCACAGCCTCAAGACGCCGCTGGCGGTGTTGCGGACCGCGCTCGCCGAGCCGGCAAAGTTGCCGTCAGCCGTGTCCGAGCAAGTGACACGGATGGAC
>JBKJHN010000167.1:0-13985 GCA_046599015.1 Ramlibacter sp. | reverse complement strand
GGCGCCTGTCACGTGTTCGGGCACGCCTGGGCGTTGCTTCGTCCGGACAGCTATGTGGCGGCCACCGGTGAAAGCGTCGACTCGACGCTGGTTCACGCCCTAACCACCGCGCTGGGCGCAGCCGACGCGGCTCAGGAGGCAGCATGAAAACCGCTCTGAATCTGCAGGATGCCGATAGCTTCTACGAGCAACTGCTGGACGCCCACCAGGGATTGAGCCAGGAACAGTCGGAGCTGCTCAACGCCCGCCTCATTCTTCTGCTGGCCAACCAGGTCGGGGACGCCAGGGTCCTCAAGGACTGCGTCGACGCGGCGCGCGAGCTACCGCCGTAGCAGAGACCGAGCTCGATCACCCGCGACGTTGGCCGCTCGTTTTTGCTATCTTTCGAGTGTTGCTGAAAATGGTCCTACATGGTTCTGGTCACTGGCGGATGCGGTTTCATCGGTTCGGCGTTCATCCTCGAATGGCTGGCGCAGGAACACGGGCGGGTCGTCAACCTGGACCTGCTCACCTATGCAGGTGATTTGGTCAACCTGGAAAGCGTAGCGTCGCACCCCGCCTATTGCTTTGTACACGGCGACATCGCGGACAGCGACCTGGTCGGCCGTCTGTTCGCCGAATACAGACCCAGGGCCGTCATTCACTTCGCTGCCGAAACTCATGTCGACCGCTCGATTGCCGGGCCGCTGGCATTTGTCCATACCAACGTCACCGGCACAGTCAAGCTGCTTGACGCGGCTACCGCGCATTGGCGTACCTTGCCCGAGGACGAGGCAGAGGCGTTTCGATTCCTCAACGTCTCCACCGACGAGGTTTACGGTTCGCTGGAGGCCGGCGAACCCGGATTTTCGGAGGATCACAAGTACCAGCCCAACAGCCCCTACTCGGCGTCCAAGGCCGCGGCCGATCATCTGGTGCGCGCGTGGCACCAGACCTACGGCTTGCCAGCCATCACCACGCATTGTTCCAACAACTACGGACCCCGGCAATTCCCCGAAAAACTCATCCCGCTGCTAATCCACAACGCGCTGAATCGCATGCCGCTGCCTTTGTATGGCGACGGGCTGCACGTTCGCGACTGGCTGTATGTGGACGACCACTGCTCGGCCTTGCGCGCCGTGCTCGCACGCGGCGCTCCAGGACAGACCTACAACATCGGCGGGCGCTCGCAGCGCACCAACCTGTCGGTCGTCGAGACCGTTTGCGCTAACCTGGACAACTTGCGCCCGCTGCCTGCGGGCCAGCGCCATGCAAGCCTCATTGCCCATGTCGACGACCGGCATGGGCACGACCGGCGCTATGCAATTGACGACCGCAAGATGGCCAGTACGCTGGGCTGGAGTCCGTCGGTTCGCTTCGACGAAGGGATCCGGCGCACTATCGCCTGGTATTTGAACAATCCCCGGGCGCGCGCGAGAGGAAGCGCCTGATGTTGTCCGTCTTGCCGACCCGCTTGCCGGAGGTCCTGACACTTCAGCCGAAGGTCTTCGGCGATGAGCGCGGCTTCTTCATGGAAAGCTGGAATGAGCGCCGCTTCGACCAGGTCATCGGCCGGGCAGTTCGATTCGTGCAAGACAACCATTCACGCTCCGGGCTGGGCGTCCTGCGTGGCATGCACTACCAGGTCGGGCAACCCCAGGAGAAGCTGGTGCGGGTAATTTCCGGGCGCGTCTACGACGTCGCGGTCGATATGCGCCGCTCTTCCGCCACCCTCGGGCAATGGGTGGGCGTCGAACTGAGCGCCGACAACCAACGCCAGATGTGGATACCGGCAGGCTTTGCCCATGGCTATCTGGTGCTGTCGCAATACGCCGACCTGGTTTACAAGTGCAGCGACTACTACGCGCCGGAGCACGAGCGCACGCTGGCCTGGAACGATCGGCATGTCGGCATCCAGTGGCCACTGGCGTCGCTCGCCGGGCCCCCATCGTTATCCGGCAAGGACCAGGCTGCCGCAGCCTGGTCGAACTGTGCCTTGTTCGACTGACCCTGCCCTGCGGCGCGCCTGCGCGGGCGAATAAAATGGCTGACGTGACCATTTATGCGGCACCGCACCTGCTGCCGCAGCCTTATTCTTCCCCACCCATGAGCGAATCGCCCCACCAACCCGGCCTCGACAGCCTGTCCAAGTCGTTTGAACCCGCTGCCATCGAAGCCACCTGGGGGCCCCGCTGGGAAGAGCGCGGCTATGCCAACGCGGGCTACCGCGGCACCGGTCAGCCCAAGGAGGGTGGGCCTGCCTTCTCCATCCAGCTGCCGCCGCCCAATGTCACCGGTACCCTGCACATGGGGCACGCGTTCAACCAGACCATCATGGACAGCCTGACGCGCTATCACCGGATGCGCGGGTTCAATGCCTTGTGGGTGCCCGGCACCGACCACGCCGGTATCGCCACCCAGATCGTGGTGGAGCGTCAGCTGCAGGAGCAGGGACTGTCGCGGCACGACCTCGGCCGCAAGAACTTCGTGGCCAAGGTGTGGGAGTGGAAGGAAAAATCCGGCAACATCATCACCACCCAGATGCGCCGCATGGGCGACAGCGTGGACTGGTCGCACGAGTACTTCACGATGGACGAGAACCTCTCGCAAGTTGTGACGCAAACCTTCGTGCAGTTGTACGAGCAGGGGCTGATCTACCGCGGCAAGCGGCTGGTGAACTGGGACCCGGAACTCAAGACCGCGGTCAGCGACCTCGAAGTGGAAAGCGAAGAGGAAGATGGCTTCCTCTGGCACATCAGCTATCCGCTGGTCGACGGCAGCGGCGCCGTGACCGTGGCAACCACGCGCCCCGAGACCATGCTGGGGGACGTGGCTGTGATGGTCCACCCTGAGGACGAGCGCTATCGGCGCCTCATAGGCAAGCAGGTGAGGCTGCCGCTGTGCGACCGGGATATTCCGGTCATCGCGGACGAGTACGTGGACAAGGAGTTCGGCACCGGCGTGGTGAAGGTCACTCCCGCCCACGACAGCAACGACTACGCGGTAGGCCAGCGCCATGGCTTGCCCATGATCGGCGTGCTGACACTGGATGCAAAGATCAACGAGAACGCACCGGTCAAGTACCGGGGCCTGGACCGCTTCGAGGCCCGCAAGCAGGTCGTGGCGGATCTTCAGGCACAAGGTTTTCTGGTGGACACCAAGAAGCACAAGCTGATGGTGCCGCGCTGCGGCCGCACCGGCCAGGTCGTGGAGCCGATGCTGACGGACCAATGGTTTGTCGCCACCACCAAGGTGAGCGACAAAGATCCCACCGGAAAGTCGATCGCGCAGAAGGCCATCGACGCGGTGCAATCCGGCGCCGTGAGGTTCGTGCCCGAGAACTGGGTCAACACCTACAACCAGTGGATGAACAACATCCAGGACTGGTGCATCTCGCGCCAGCTGTGGTGGGGCCACCAGATCCCGGCCTGGTACGACGCTGACGGCAACGTTTATGTCGCAACCAGCGAAGCAGCCGCGCAGGCGCAGGCGCCGGGTAAGGTACTGACCCGCGACCCCGACGTGCTGGACACCTGGTACTCCTCCGCGCTGGTGCCTTTCTCCACCTTGGGCTGGCCCGACAAGACCCGCGACCTGGACCTCTATTTGCCTTCGACAGTGCTGGTGACGGGTTATGAAATCATCTTCTTCTGGGTCGCCCGGATGATCATGATGACCACGCACTTCACTGGCCAAGTGCCTTTTCGCGACGTCTACATCCACGGGATGGTACGTGACAGCGAAGGCAAGAAGATGAGCAAGTCCGAGGGCAACGTGGTCGATCCGGTAGACCTGATCGAAGGCGCGGACATCGAGACGCTGGTGCACAAGTCGACGGTGGGCTTGCGCAGGCCGGAGACCGCACCCAAGGTTGCGGCGCGAGTGCGGAAGGAATTCCCGCAAGGCATGCCGGCGTATGGCGCCGACGCATTGCGCTTCACGATGGCGAGCTACGCCAGCCTGGGGCGCAACATCAACTTCGATACCAAGCGCTGCGAGGGCTATCGCAATTTTTGCAACAAGCTCTGGAACGCGACCCGCTTCGTGCTGATGAACTGCGAAGGCTACGACCTGGCCGAGCAGGACGCCTCGCTGACCCAAGCCGATCGCTGGATTGTTTCGCTCCTGCAGCGGACCGAAGCCGATGTGACCAAGGGCTTTGCCGAGTACCGGCTGGACAACGTGGCCAACACGATTTACCAGTTCGTGTGGGACGAGTTCTGCGACTGGTACCTGGAAATCGCCAAAGTGCAGATCCAGACCGGCGATGCCGCGCAACAGCGTGGCACACGGCGCACTCTGATCCGGGTTCTGGAAGCCATCCTGCGACTCGCACATCCGGTGATTCCGTTCATCACGGAGGAGCTGTGGCAAAAGGTGGCCCCTGTCGCGGCGAAGACCGGCGACTCGATCAGCGTGGCGCCGTATCCGGAGTCCAACCACGCCGCCATCCACCTTGAAGCAGAAGGGTATGTTGCGCACCTGAAGGCCGTGGTCGATGCCTGCCGCAACCTGCGTGGGGAGATGAAGGTCTCGCCCGGCACCCGGCTGCCCGCTTACGTATCAGGCGACGCGGTGTTCATGCGCGACGCTGCGCCGGTTTTGCAGGCATTGGGCAAGTTGAGCGAGGTCAAGGTGTTCGACAACGACGCGGCCTGGGCCGCGGCTGCCAAGGCAGCCCCGGTCGCGATGATCGGAGACGCGCGCCTGTGCCTGTACATGGAGATCGACGTCCAGGCCGAAAAGGCGCGCCTGGGCAAGGAAGCCGATCGCCTGCAAAGCGAGCTGACCAAGGCCAACGGCAAGCTGTCCAACCAGGCATTCGTCGCCAAGGCGCCGCCTGCAGTGATCGAGCAGGAGCGCAAGCGGATCGCGGATTTCGCCGCCACGCTCGGCAAGATTCGCGACCAGCTCGCGCGCCTCGAATAATCGTCGCCGGCGCCATTAGCGGTCAATGGAATCCGTTGCACCCGGACGCGCCGCAACGTCGTCCGGCACGTTCTGCTCCAGCTCCATCGCGGCGCTCGCGAACGGCTCGGTCGCGTTCATCGAGGGCGCTGACAGCGTTTCATGAATGCGGTGCGCCACGTACCAGCTCCCCCTTAGCCGTGATTCGCGTGTGTGAGAACCCAGGCGGGGGGTGAGGAACAGGTTCGACGCCTCATGAAGGCGCGTCCCCCTGGAAGCGAATCCCGTTTCGGCCCCGTCGAGCATGCAAGCCTCTATCCGCCCGTCCGCCAGTGCCCTTGCCAGGGCGTCGCCATCGAACAGCTGCGAACGGCTGATGCCCACCCAGCGCTGGCCCTGCTTGCAATTGGCCAGCAGCTTGTCGTTGATGAAGCCCTGATACCGTGAGGCATAGATCACCTGCACCGAAATTGCGTCGGACTGCGCCAACAAGTCCTGCAGGGTCACCGGCTTGACCGGCAAGCGGCTCCAGAGGGTTGCGGTGTGATGCACGGCGGGGTCGTACCCCAGCACCTTGGCGCCCAGTGTGTGCAACATAAGCGCCAGGGCATGGGCTGCCGGTGCGAGTCCGAGAAGGCCGACTACACTGCCGTTCAACTCCCGGCCCAACTGGCTCTGCGCGTGCCGGTCGCCGCCCAACGCGGACGCGATGCCAGGGCGGCTAAGCAGCAGCAGGCTGGCCAGCAGGTATTCCGCATTCGAGCGCACATTGGCGTTGGTGGCCTGGATCACGCGGACATTGCGCTCGCGGCAGGCTTCCAGGTCGGTGTTGTCGGTGCCGCCGTGAATCCGGGCGACAGCCTCGAGCCGGGGCGCGAAATCGAGGAACTGCTTGGTGACCACCACCTTGCGCGGCAGGACCACGGCCCGGGACCTGGAGACGGCTTTGCGCAAAGTGATCGGGTCCGCAGCCAGATCGGGACGACTGGCAACCGAATGGCGTGCCTCGAGCCAGGCGTGCGCCTCGGGGGCTAACCTTTCGAGAAGTAAGATGTCCACCCGGATGCGTCCTTGTCTTACAGAAACCGCTCACGCTCAGTCAGATACTTCAAAGGCGCGCCCCAAAAAGTGGGCAACTGTAGCGGTAATCATCCTAGTCATTCATGAACCCAATGCCAGAAATTCGTAAAGCGGTCTTTCCAGTGGCCGGCCTCGGAACACGTTTCCTGCC
Source organism: Ramlibacter sp. (assembly GCA_046599015.1). Taxonomy (GTDB): domain Bacteria; phylum Pseudomonadota; class Gammaproteobacteria; order Burkholderiales; family Burkholderiaceae_C; genus Ramlibacter. The sequence continues at coordinate 7,867 of JBKJHN010000167.1, read as the reverse complement.
CGCGACCAAGGCGCAGCCCAAGGAAATGCTGCCCATCGTCGACAAGCCCTTGATCCAGTACGCGGTGGAAGAAGCGTATGCCGCAGGCATACGCCACATGATCTTCGTAACGGGTCGCAACAAGCGTGCCATCGAGGACCATTTCGACACGGCGTACGAACTGGAAGCCGAACTGGAGGCCGGCAACAAGCAGGATCTGCTGACCCTCGTGCGTTCGATGCAGCCGCAGGACATGGACTGTTCCTACGTACGCCAACCTCGCTCGTTGGGGCTCGGGCACGCCGTGCTGTGCGCGCAGGCGCTGGTCGGCGATGAACCTTTCGCGGTACTGCTGGCCGATGACTTGATGGTTGGCCCCGATGACGGTCCTCCGGTTCTGACACAAATGTGTGAAGTGTTCCGAAATCGGCCGACATCTTTGTTAGCTGTCCAGGAGGTCCCGGCCGATCAGGTGCGCCGCTACGGCATCGTCGCGGGCGCACCAGCGGGCGAGCGGCTCATCAAAGTCAACCAGATGGTCGAAAAGCCCGACCCGCAATCCGCGCCTTCACGGATGGGGGTGGCCGGGCGGTACATCCTGACGCCAGCTGTCTTCGAGCATATCCGCAACAATCCGCGCGGTGCCGGCGGCGAGATTCAATTGACCGACGGGATCGCGCGGTTGATGAACTCTGAGGGTGTGCACGCTTACCAGTACCTGGGCAAGCGCTATGACTGCGGCAGCAAGGAAGGTTTCCTGGAAGCGACCGTCGAATTGGCGCTCAAGCACCCCGAAGTGGGACCGGGTTTCCAGGAATACCTGAAGGCGCTGCGCTTCTGATCGCCCTAGCGGCGGCGCAGGACGTGGACAAACTCCTGTCCGATAGTTTGCTGCTCCACCAGTTCATTACCCGTCTGCTTGGCAAAAGCCTGGAAATCACGCACCGAACCTGGGTCTGTTGCGACCACCCTGAGCAACTCGCCGGTGCGCATGTCCGTCAGCGCTTTCTTGGCCTTGAGAATGGGCAGCGGGCAGTTCAGGCCGCGAGTGTCGATTTCCTTGTGGATGTTCATCGGATAGCTTCCTGCAAGTAGTGCCAACAGCGTTCAGCCGCGCTGCGACATCTCGATGAATTGCGGCTGATAGCCACGGCTGCGCAGCCAGTCGGCCAGCGCGTAGCCCGTGCCCGCCGGCCAGCACTTGACGGCGTCGTATTCGTACAGCTTGTAGTCGACGAGTTCCGGCGACAGCTGGACTTCCCCCTCGGCCACTGCGTGATACGCGATGATGACCTGGTTCATGCGCTGAAAATCGTACACGCCAATCAAGTGGAGTTCGCTCGCCTCGAGATTGGTTTCCTCCTTGATCTCGCGCGCAATCCCCTGCTGCGCCGTCTCGCCCGCCTCCATGAAGCCGGTGATGAGCGCGTACATCCTGTGGGTCCATGCCGCGTTGCGCGCGAGCAGGATGCGGTCGCGGTACTGGATCACCGCGGCCAGCACCGGGGTCGGGTTGTTCCAATGAGTCCAGCCACACGCGGCGCAGCGCAGGCGCTGTTTCTCGCCGCCGTCCTCTAGCTGCGCGAGGAGTTCGAGCGGTGTGGCGCAGTTGGGGCAGAACCGGTACTGGTGCGCGATCATGGTTCAGGCTGGAAACACACCGGTCGAGAGGTAGCGGTCGCCGCGGTCGCAGACGACGAACACGATCGTGGCCTTTTCCACCTTCTTCGCGATCTCCTGCGCCACCCAGCAGGCGCCGGCCGCGGAGATGCCCGCAAAAATGCCCTCTTCCCGTGCCAGCCGCCGGCACATTTCCTCGGCATCGTCTTGTGTCACATAGGCCAGTTCATCCACGGTGCTGGGATCGTAGATCCTGGGCAGGTACTCCTGGGGCCACTTGCGGATGCCGGGGATGCGCGAGCCTTCGGTGGGTTGCGCTCCGATGATTCGCACCGCGGGATTCTTTTCCTTCAGAAACCGGGATACGCCGGTGATGGTGCCCGTCGTGCCCATGGCGCTGACGAAATGCGTGATCTGCCCGTGCGTGTCTTCCCACAGCTCGGGGCCGGTCGTCTCGTAATGGATGCGGGGATTGTCGGCGTTGGCGAACTGGTCGAGCACGCGCCCCTTGCCTTCCCGTTGCATGTTCCCGGCCAGGTCGCGCGCGTACTCCATGCCGCCGCTCTTGGGCGTGAGCAGGAGTTCAGCGCCGAACGCCTTCATCGTCTGAGCGCGTTCCACCGACAAGTCCTCCGGCATGATGAGGACCATCCGATAGCCCCTGATGGCCGCAGCCATGGCCAACGCAATGCCGGTGTTGCCGGACGTCGCTTCGATCAGGGTATCGCCCGGCTTGATCTCGCCGCGTTCCTCCGCGCGCTTGATCATCGACAGTGCCGGCCTGTCCTTGACCGAGCCCGCCGGATTGTTGCCCTCGAGCTTGCCCAGTATCACATTGCCGCGCTCCCGATTGCCAGCCGCTCCAATCCGCTGCAATGCCACGAGCGGTGTCTTGCCGATTGCATCTTCGATGGTAGGATAGTTGGCCGGGTTCATGTTGCCACTGTGCCATAATTTCAGGCTTCGATTTGAGCGCCCGCCGGAGTGGTGAAATTGGTAGACGCAGGGGACTCAAAATCCCCCGGGGTAAAACCCGTGCCGGTTCGATTCCGGCCTCCGGCACCACGGTGCCTCGCCGGACTCGACCGGCATAGCCCGTCAAGCAAGCGCACTGCGTGCGCGGATTCCGGCCTCCGGCACCAGTATTGGCGCGGCTGCTGAGAGTTATTGCGTCTGTTCGGCTGTGTGATTGTTTCTGGAATTTCTTGCGGCTGAGACCACGCCGCGCACCGCTGCGGCGACCGCCTGACCGACCCGGCGCGAGTAGGCTTCGCCCGGGTGGAGCGCATCCGCCAGTTCGTCTGGAGTGAACGGAAGCGCGTAAACGTCGACAAATCCGACCCCGAGAGTCGCCGCATGCTCACGCATCACTGCGTCCAGTTGCAGGGTGTCGCCACTCGACGTGCGCGTCAAGCCTGTGAGCAGCACTTGCTTGCCCAGGGCCTGCGCCTCGCCCACCAGCCGGGTGATGTGGCCGGCAAAGACGTCGGGTGCAAGACCGTACACCGTGTCGGCGACGCCGAATCGAATCACCACCACGTCGCTGGCGTCGTGTGCAATCCGCGCGTCTGCGCTGCTCGCCCCGTCGTAGCTGTAGTCCATCGCAGCCACGTTGGCCAGCACCGCTATGTGCTGCACCGGCGTCGGACTCCAGACCGCCGGCGTCCAGGCCTCCGTGCCGCCGCGATGGGTGCCGCTGGTAATGGAGTCACCGTAAAACGCGACGAGAGGCACGGCGCCGTCCACGCGGGCATCGGCCCCCGCGCCCCCGGACTCGGCCCCGACCCCGACCCCGCCGCCGCCACATGCCGTGAGCAGCAGCGCAAGCGCCAGGCACAGAATAGTTCGCATCGGTTTCCTCCTCCAATTACCTGCGCGACCGAAACGAGTGGCCGGCCGAATGTGGCCGTCGCCCGTGAACCGCGGGTGATCCGTCTCTAACTGCCGCACGGCTCGGAAGTAGAACCTTAGATCTTATATTTTATGTAATTGTACACTTTGGTTTGAGCTGAATCGAGCTTTCGACGGGCTGCATCAAAGCGCACTGCTGACGACGCGGCATGCGCGCCGTTGCCCGCTTCCAATATTTGTCGCCCAACGTCCTGAGCGCTTGTGCGGTATTGGCTTCGGGTGCATTCTTCTGACTTGGCAATTGCCTAGCGGCAAGGAGTCGGCATGACGGGCGCTCGAACTTTGTTCCTCAAGGTCTGGTTCTTTGCTGTGTCGGCAACCTCGCTGCTGGCAGGCGGCTTGGTCGAGGGCGCCACTGCTTCACCTGCGGCTGCAGAGGCTGTCGTCGAGGCTTTGACGCGTGCCAACGCTGCAGTGGTGGGGGTCAATGTCATCGCTTCGGAGGGCGCCCGCTCGGCCGAGACCCTCGGGAAACGCCGCAGCGGCTCCGGTGTCGTGATCGGCCCGAACGGCCTCATCCTCACCATTGGCTACCTGATGCTCGAGGCCGAAACCATCCAGGTGGTGACCCATGAGAACAAGACGATTCCCGCGACGGCGGTCGCGTACGACGTGGCCACCGGGTTCGGCCTGGTGCGGCCATTGCTCCCGCTGCGCGGCATCAGTCCTGTTCCGCTCGGGAGCAACAAGCAGTTGGACACGGGCGAACCGCTGATGGCGGCTACCGGAGGTGAGGATGCGGGGATTTCGCTGACCCAGCTGGTGAGCAAGCGGCCGTTTTCGGGCTACTGGGAATATCACATCGAAGGCGCGCTGTTCACCAGCCCGCCGATCGACAACCACAGCGGCGCGCCTCTATTCAACCGGCGCGGCGAATTACTGGGGATCGGCAGCCTGTTCGTCGGCGACGCGCGAGGTGAGCCACCGCGACTGCCGGGCAATATGTTCGTGCCCGTCGATCTGCTCAAACCGATCCTCGCCGAAATGCAGAAAACCGGCAGCAGCGCCCAAAGTCGCCGTCCCTGGCTGGGATTGACCTCCACAGAGCAGGAGGGTCGTGTTCAGGTTGTACGGGTCGCCAAGGACAGCCCGGCACAAGCGGGGGGCGTCCGGCCTGGCGATGTGATTGTGGCCATAGATGGCAAACCGGTCGCCACGCTGGAGGAGTTCTACAAGCGGCTATGGGCGCACCCTCAGCCGGACGACGAAATCAGGCTGACGGTGCTGCAGGGCTCTGACACCCGAGAGTTGACGGTTAAAGGCGTGGACCGAATGTCGACGATGGTGAAGCCGGCAGGGATCTAAGCTTGCATCAGGCCGCTTGCGACGGTCGCGTGCCGCAACCGCAGCCTCAGCTCCGTCTTCATGCGCTCGTTGACCAGGCGCCGGGACTCGCTCATGAAACTGAGAAGCATCAACGGCAGCTCATCCGCCGCCGTGCTGCGCGCAACGCGAGGGGGCCGAGGCAAACCATACAGATCGGCCGCCAGATCGAAGTAGTCGCCCATCCTCAGTTCAGTGTCATCAGTGGCGTTGTAGACGCGTTGCGGCTTGCCGCGCCAAAGGGCGGCAACGACGGCACGCGCCAGATCATCCGCATGAATGTGGTTGGTATAGACATCGTCTTCGGCCAGCAGAACCGGCGTGCCTTTGAGCAGCCGCTCGCGTGGCGTCCCTCCCTGCCGATCCGGCGCATAGATCCCCGGGATTCGCAATATTGCGGCTCGCACATGAGCGGAGCGACCGTAGTGCCGTATCTCTTTCTCGGCGTCCAGCCGACGTTGCGCGCGCGGCGTGCGAGGCTTCGGTGGCCGGCTTTCGCTCACCCACTCGCCGTCGCAGTCGCCGTACACGCCGCTGGTGGAGCCGTACACCATAGCCACAGGCGGCGCGCGCAGCCGCAGCGCCCGCAGCAGCGCCCAGGTGCGCATGTCGCGCCACCACTGTGGATCGCCTTCGCCTCGCGGCGGGGCCAGGTGAACCACGCGGGTAGCCAAGCCGGCCAGGCGAGCCAGCGTTTGCGGCCGGTCCAGGTCACCGCGTAGCGGCGTGATGGCGCGGGAGCGAAGCTCGCCGACACGCGCGCTCGATGACGTCAAGGCGAGCAGTTTGACCCGCTTGGTGAGACTCGCAGCGACGCGCACGCCGATATCGCCACAACCGACGATCAGCACTCGCTCGCGACGGAAGCGCGACGGAAGCGCGCCGAGGGGACTCTGGTTTGAGGGCAAAATTGCTCGCAGACAACAACAGAGTCCGAGGATACTCAAAGATGACGACTGCCGAGCTTTCCACAGGTGCTTCCCGGATCACGGTCCAGCCGAGCGGTCGCGCCTTCAGCGTGGATCCGGGCGAAGCGATCCTGCCCGCCGCGATCCGGCAGGGTATCGGCATGCCCTATGGCTGCAAGGATGGCGCCTGCGGCTCATGCAAGTGCAAAAAGCTCGACGGTGTCGTTGTGCACGGTCCTCACCAGAGCAAGGCCCTGAGCGCCGAGGAAGAGGCCGCGGGTTTTATCCTCACCTGCTGCGGGGTCCCGCAAGGCGATGTAGTGATCGAATCGCGCCAGGTCACCGATGAGAGCGCGTTTCCGGTCCGCAAGATGCCCGCGCGCGTGCTTTCACTGGAAAAGAAGTCGCACGATGTCATGGTGGTCAGGCTGCAGCTGCCCGCCAACGACGCCATGCGCTACCACGCCGGACAGTACGTGGAGTTCATCCTGCGAGACGGCGCGCGACGCAGCTACTCGATGGCCAACGCGCCACACAACGGCCCGGGCGTGGAACTGCACATCCGCCATATGCCGGGCGGCAAGTTCACCGATCATGTCTTCACGGCCATGAAGGAAAAGGAGATCTTGCGCGTCGAAGGGCCGTATGGAAGCTTCTACCTGCGCGAGGATTCGGACAAGCCGATGATCTTGCTGGCTTCAGGCACCGGCTTCGCGCCGATCAAGGCGGTGATCGAGCACATGCAGTTCAAAGGCATCGACCGGCCTGCCACCCTGTATTGGGGCGGGCGCAGGCCGGCCGACCTGTACATGGACGACTGGGTTCAGGCCAAGCTGGCCGAAATGCCCAATCTCCGACACGTCCCTGTGATCTCCAATGCCCTTCCCGAAGACGACTGGACCGGGCGGACCGGCGTTGTCCACAAGGCAGTGATCGAGGACTTCCCGGACCTGTCCGGGCACCAGGTGTATGCCTGCGGGGCGCCCATCGTCGTCGACTCGGCTCGTGCCGAATACTCCGCGCTCGCCAAGTTGGCGCCGGAGGACTTCTACGCCGACTCATTCACGACCGAGGCTGACAAGCACAAGGATTGAATGCCCCCGCCAGGAACGGGCAATTGCCGGGAGTAGGAGCTCGCCTTTCTGCACAATACGCAACATGAAACGCCGACCCCTCATCCCATTGGTTGTCTTCGCACTCGCGGGCGTATCGTCCTCTTGCGCCACCGCGCAACCCCGGCCAATCCGGCTGATCGTGCCCTACGCGGCGGGCGGTCCGATCGACGTTACGGCCAGGCTATTGGCCGAACGCGTGAAGGACAGCTTGGGAACGGTGATCATCGAAAACAAACCGGGTGGCGGCGGCAACATCGGCGCCGATGCGGTCGCCAAAGCCGCGCCGGACGGCCTCACCATCGGTATCGCCGCGGTTGCCACTCACGCAATCAACCCCTGGCTGTTCGCAAAGATGCCCTATGACGCCACGCGGGACTTTGCGCCGATCACGCAGATGGTCCGGGTACCCAACGTGCTGGTGATGAACGCCGAGACGGCGGCGCGATTGAAGATCAACACGCTGGACGACCTGACCGCCTACGGCAAAGCCAATCCAGGCCGCTTGAACTACGGCAGCGGCGGCAATGGCAGCGCGGGCCATCTCGCGGGCGAGATGTTCAAGCAGCAGGCTGGCATCTTTGCAGTGCACATCCCGTACAACGGCGGCAACCCCGCGCAACTGGCCTTGCTGTCGGGCCAGGTGGACTTCAACTTCGACAATCTGGCTACGGCTGCACCGAACATCCGGGCCGGCAAGCTCAAGGCACTGGCGGTCACCACCCTCGCACGTTCACCGGCGCTGCCGGATGTGCCGCCGGTCGCCGAGAGGCTGAAGGGCTTTGCGATCGACACCTGGTGGGGCCTGGTGGCGCCCGCGGGTACTCCGCCGGAGATGATCAGCCGTCTCAATCAGGCGTTCGTGGCGGCGTTGCAATCGCCCGAAGCCAGGACTCGTTTCGCCGGCCTGATGGCCGAACCGGTCACCAGCACGGCTGAAGAGTTCGGCAGGTTCATGAAGGCCGAACTGGTGAAGTACGAAAGAGTTGTGAAGCTGTCTGGAGCCAAGGTCGA
>JBKJHN010000054.1:0-112694 GCA_046599015.1 Ramlibacter sp. | reverse complement strand
ACGCGCGCCCGCTGGCCCTGGGACTGCCGGTGAAGGTGAAAGGCCTGAGCCGGCAAGGGCGAGGGCGAGGGGGAAACAGGGTTTCGCGGCTTTCGATCCGCGCGCCGCGCCATCGCTTGCAGCAGCTGGCGTGCATTGTGGAAATCACTGCGCCACAGCAACGCGCTGCCTTCACTGGCCAATCGCCAGGCCGCGTCCGCGGACAAGGTGTCGTCCACGACTTGCACCCGCATGGGCGGCGGCAGCGCCGCCTCGCAGCGCCAGCGGGCATGGTGCGGCGCCCCGTCCTCGGTCCAATGAACCAGGGTCGTACCGGTCAAGCTGCGGCCTTGCGACGCGTCAAGCGCTGCCCCAGCGACACAACGCCCAACACGACAGCACCCGCCGCCACACCCACCAGGCCATCCAGCACCAGTTTCAAGAGCACCCCCAGGGCACTGGCCATCTCATGCGTGAATTGCTCGATGGCATGGTCCAGCGGCGGAATGCCGTGCACCAGAATGCCGCCGCCGACAAGGAACATCGCAGCGGTGCCTGCAACCGAAAGCCCCTTCATCAGCCAGGGCGCGGCTCGCAGTATGCCGTTTCCCGAGCGCCGCGCCAAACCGCCAGTCTGGCGGCTGAGGTACAAGCCAAAGTCGTCGAGCTTGACGATGCCGGCCACGATCCCGTACACCCCGACGGTCATCACGACGGCGATGCCGGCAAGCACACCGGCACGGACGAGAAACTCACTTTGCGCGACGGTGCCGAGCGTGATGGCAATGATCTCGGCGGACAGGATGAAATCCGTGCGCACCGCACCCTTGATCTTGTCCTTCTCGATCACGCGCAGGTCGACATCGGGATTGGCCAGCGCCTGCGTGAGTTCCTGGTGATGGGCCTCGTCGTCACCGCGGCTGTGCAGGAACTTGTGGGCGAGCTTTTCGAAACCCTCATAACAGAGAAAGGCGCCGCCGATCATCAGCAGCGGCGTGACGGCCCAAGGCGCGAACGCGCTGATCGCCAATGCGGCCGGAACCAGAATGGCCTTGTTGATCAACGAGCCCTTGGCGACCGCCCAGACCACCGGCAGTTCGCGCTGCGGGTCGAGGCCCGTCACCTGCTGGGCGTTCAGCGCCAGGTCGTCGCCAAGCACGCCTGCGCTCTTCTTGGCCGCCACCTTGGCCAGCACGGACACGTCGTCCAGGATCGTGGCGATGTCGTCCAGCAGTGCGAGCAGGCTTGTTGCCATGGCCAGGGCGCCCTAGTGAAGCGAACGCCGCAGGCGAATTTCCTCGAGCTTCACCCCGCCCATGACCACGGTCTTGGCCTTGTCGAGTTGGCGCTTGAAGCCCGCCAGTTCCGCAAAACGCAGGGCACGGTCATTGCAAAGGGGTATCCACAACGTGACCTCGGTGCAGCCTTCCTCCAGCAGTCCCTCGCGGGCCGCATCCCACAAGGCCAGACCGGCGCCGCGCCCCCAATGCGAAGGGTCCACATACAAGGCCCAGATCTCGCCGGTGGTGGGCTTGGACTTGGGGTCGCGCGAGCGGTCGAACCCGACGAAGCCGACCACGCGGCCGCCCTCGACCGCCACCTGCACCAGCGGCTCGCCGTACTCGATCGCGTCGCGCCAGAAGGCGCGCCGCTTGTCCATCGGCAGGCTCTGCAAGTTGGCGGGCGCGACGGCCTGATAGGCGGCATGGGAAGAGGTTGCGTGGACGGCGGCAACCTGGGCGGAGTCGCTGTCCATTGCGGGACGGACCTGGTAGCTGGACATGAAAGCGATCCGGAAATCCTAGAAGGCACTTATTATGATCGGCCACCCCCCACAGGCGAGCACCGGGTGCGTCTGGGCAAGCGCGGCATGACGGCCGCAGGGCTGCGCGCCGGCGTTCAAGAATTTCCGGCCGTGTACGGACTGCGCGGCACGTACTTGTGCCGGCCGTCCGGAAGTGGCTCGGCTAGCGGATCCGGCTCGTGCTCGACGGCATTGGTGCCGGGCTCCTCGTGTGCCGGCGCGGGCGGGTCCTTGGCGTCTTCCTCGGAGGATTTAGATGGAATCGATCGTGTGCTCATGGGGTCTCCAGTCAATATCGCAATGTAGGCCGCCAGTTCGCTCGTCCGTTGTAGGACGGCCCCGCGCGTGATGCGGCATGGCATAGTCATTTCATGACGAAGTACTGGGTTTGCCTTGTGCTGCCGGTCGCTGCGGTCCAGCCACTGCCGGCCGGAAGGCAACAGCCGTGAAACGGCTGCTCGGAGCCGTTCTCGCCGGCTTGTTGCTGGTGCTGGCGCTCATGCTGTACCTGAATTTTAGAGGCGAAGGCGAAATCCATGACGCCCCTCCGCTCACGCCGCCCTCCGGCGAGACCGTGGCCCGCGGCGCCTATCCGTTTGGATTGCCACCTATGCAACCGTGGGCAAAATAACGCGATGGCACTTCGATCTGTTGGATTACCGCCGGAAATACCTGGCAAGCTCTGGTTGAGCTCCATGCCGGGCCGATTCGAGAGCTGGAGCGCATTCCAGGTCGAGGCTCAAAGCAGTCGCCTGTCGAGAGTGGTGTGTTTGACGCCACGCAGTGAATTGGCGGCACTCTCGCCTGCCTACCATGCTGCCGTGGAGCAAGGCACCGTGCCGTTCCACTGGAGTTGCGTGCCAATGCCCAACTTCGGCGTGCCGGGCGACCCAATCGGATTTCGTCGCGAGGTGGCGCAGATCGCCCAAGCCTTGCGCGACGGTGAGTCGGTGTTGCTGCACTGCGCGGCCGGCATCGGCCGCACTGGCAGCACCGCCGCGTGCGTTCTCAAGGCCCTTGGCGTCAGCACGCAAGAGGCTCTGCAACGTACGTTCGATGCCGGCTCGAATCCGGAGAACGCGCAGCAATCGGGGCTGGTGGAGTGGTTTTAGTCGATGCGGGTGAGAGCCTGCCCGGCGACGGCTTGCAACTGCTCGGGGCTGACCAGGTGCGGAGCGACTTCGGCCAACGGCACCAGCACGAATGCGCGCTCGTACATGCGCGGATGCGGCACCTGCAAGACCGCGCTGTCGACCTCTCCGCTGCCAAAGAGAAGCAGATCCAGGTCCAGCGTACGCGGCGCGTTGCGATAGGGGCGTTCGCGCCCCGCTTCGTGTTCCAGGCGATGCAGATGCGCCAGTAATTCGGGCGCAGTCAGGCGCGTGGCGACCTCGGCCACGGCATTGATGTAATCGGGGCCGCTGGCGCCCACCGGAGCCGTGCGGTAGAGGCAAGAGTGGCGGGTCAACGTGGTGTGCGGCAACTCGCCCAGGTGCACCAGCCCATTGCGGATTGCCAGTACCGGCTCACCCAGGTTCGCGCCGAGCGCAACGTAGGCGGTGACCGGAGCGCGCATGCCGCAGCCGCGCCGTCTACTCTGGCCCGCCCGGCTCGGCCGCGGGCAAGCCGCCATCGTCACCGGTGGGCTTGCGCCGGCGCCGGCGGCGCTTGCGAGGGCCGTCGCCTGGGGCGCCGTCGCCTGACTCCGGTCGCGGCGTGTCCAGCGGTTGCCGCCGCTCTGCCCGGTGCTGGCCGTCCGCCGCTGCCGCGGAGACTTCCGTCGGCTTTTCGGCGGGCCGCGGCGCGCGCACACGGCGCTGGCCCTGGTGCTGCTCTTCGCGCAATTGCGCGACCAGGTCTTCACGTATCGCGTCGCTAGCCTGGCTGAATTCCTGCCACCAGTCGGCCAACACCACGTCGACCTCGCCGACATCGGCGCGCAGCCGCATGAAGTCGAAGCCAGCCCGAAAGCGCGGTTGATCCACCAGCGTGAAGGGCGTGTTGCCGGTGCGCTTTTCAAAACGCGGCTGCATCATCCAGATCTCGCGCATGTCGGCCGCGAGCTTGCCACGCCCGGAGACATCGCCAATCCGCGCGTTGAACACGTCGTCGATCGCGTCCTGCAGCGCGGGCAAGGGATGCTGGCGCTGCGTCAACCGTTGCGCCCAGCCGTCACGCACATCCGACCACAGCACGCATCCCAGCAGAAAACTCGGGGCCACCGGCTTGCTCTCGGACACCCGGCGGTCGGTGTCCTGCAAAGCCGCCTTGACAAACGGCTCCTCGGCCCGCTCCACCACCAGATCGAGCAATGGATAGATCCCCCTGGACATGCCCAATGCTTTCAGCTGATCGATGGTCGCCAGCGAATGACCGGTCTGCAGCAGCTTGAGCATCTCGTCGAACAAACGGCTTTGCGGCACGTCCGCCAGCAACGCCTGGCATCCGACCAGCGGCTTGGCGGTTTTCGGATCGAGCGTGAAGCCGAGCGGACTGAGCTTGGCGGTGAAGCGCACGGCACGGATGATGCGCACCGGGTCTTCGCGATAGCGCATCAGCGGGTCGCCGATCATGCGGATCGTGCGCTTCTTGGCATCCTTGATGCCGCCGTGATAGTCGACCACGGTCTGCGTTTCGGGATCGTAGTACATGGCATTGATGGTGAAGTCGCGCCGGGTCGCGTCCTCTTCCTGCGGGCCCCAGACGTTGTCGCGCAGCACCCGGCCGGACGAATCGACAGCGTGCTTCATGCCGGCGAGTTCGCTCTTGCTGGTCTTCTCGTTGCCAGCCACCTGCTCGGCGGCCACGTTATCCATGTACGCGCGAAAGGTGGACACCTCGATCACCTCGTGCTCGCGCCCCCGGCCGAACACCACATGCACGATGCGGAACCGCCGGCCGATGATGAAGGCGCGGCGGAACAGCCCCTTGATCTGCTCTGGCGTGGCGCTGGTGGCAACATCGAAATCCTTGGGACGCAGTCCGACCAGCAGGTCGCGCACAGCGCCGCCGACGATGTAGGCGTGGAACCCCGCTTCCTTCAGGGTGTGCACCACGTTGAGAGCGCGCTCGTCCACCAGTGAGGCGTCGATACCGTGCTCCTGGGGCCCCACTTCCTGGCGTTTGCCGAAATTCGGCCGCCCGCCCTTGCCCGCGGCGGACTTTCCCAGCAGCTTGTCGATGAACCTTTTGATCATTGGGTCTTGAAGATATCCAGTATGCGCCAGCCCCTCGCCTTGGCGATGGCGCGCAGCGCGGTGTCGGGGTTGGTGGCCACCGGTTGCTGCACCTTTTCGAGCAGTGCCAGATCGTTGATGGAATCGGAATAGAAGGTCGCCTCGACATCCTCCCAATCCAATCCCCTGGACTCCAGCCATTGGGCGACCCTCTTGACCTTGCCCTCGCGTGCCGACGGAACGCCCACGATCTCGCCGGTGATCCAGCCGTCAGCGCCGCGCTCGAGCTGCACCGCGATCAGCTCCGGCACGCCGAACGCGCGGGCAATCGGCGCCGTGATGAACTCGTTCGTGGCAGTGACCATCACCAGGGTGTCGCCGGCCGCTTCGTGCCGCCTCACCAGTGCCAGCGCCTCGGGGCGGATCGCCGGATTGATCACACTGTCCATGAATCGGTCATGGGCCGCCCGGGCTTGCGCCGGCCCGCGCAGCCGCACCGCCTCGGTCGCGAACCGCACGTAGTCATGAATGTCGAGCGTGCCGGCCTTGTAGTGCTCGTAAAACTCCTCGTTGCGCCTGGTGAACAGGACCGGGTCGGTCCAGCCGATGTCCTGGGTGAAGACCCCCCACGAATAGTCGGAATCGATCGGCAACAGCGTATGGTCCAGGTCGAACAAGGCCAGCTTCAGTTTGGCCACCGTCACTGGTCCTCCAGCATCGACCTGATCAACGGAATGGTGATGCCGCGCTTGGTCTGCATGGCATAGCCGTCCAGCTGCTCCAGCAGATGCATCAGGTGGCCCAGGTCGCGGGTGAAGCGGGTCAGCATGAAGTCCATCACGTCGTCGCCCAGGAACACACCCCGCGCGTCGGCCGCCTGTCGCAACACGGCGCGCCGTTCCGGCTCGCTGAGCACCTGGAGCTGAAACACATGGCCCCAGGCGAGCCGGGTACGCAGGTCTTCGCGCAGCGCGAGATCAGCGGGCGGCAAGGCCCCGGCGGCCAAAACGCCGCGCTGAAGGGACTGGGCATGGACGAACCAGTTGAACGCCGCATGCTGCTGCACCGCAGTGTACCGATCGACGTCGTCCAGCAGCACCACGGCCCACCCTTCGTTGAACAAGGGTGGCTCCTGGACGGAAGCGTCCAGCCATGCGGTCAGAGCGCCCTGCTCTCGCAACGATTGGGCAACGGCTTTCAGCAGGTGCGATTTGCCGCTGCCGCTCGGGCCCCAGAGATAGGTCGGCACCGGCGATCGGGTTGGACTGCCCAGCCAGAGCTGCAGATGCCTGAGCGCGGCTTCGTTCGGCCCGGCGCAAAAACTCTCCAGCGTCGGACCGCGAGCGATTCCGATGTCCAGCGCGATCTGCCTCATTGTTCCGGCCGTTGGGCCTGGTACAGGTTGCTTCCGATGTAGCCCGAACGTAGCCGGCGGAATGCGACGAACAGCACGGCACTGGCCGGCAAGGCGACCAGCACCCCGACAAAGCCGAACAGCTGGCCAAACGCGAGCAGCGCGAAGATCACCATCAGGGGATGCAGGCCGATTCGCTGGCCCACCAGGCGCGGGGTGAGATAAAAACCTTCGATCAACTGGCCGGTACCGTAAACAGCCGCGACCATCACCAGAGCCTTGATCGAGGCAAACTGCAACACCCCGGCGACCACAGCGAGCAGCAATCCGATTCCGAACCCGATGTAGGGGACGAACATCGCAAGCCCTGTGAAAAGACCTATGGGTGCCGCCAGGTCGAGCCCGAACAGCGCCAGGCCGGTGCTGTAGAACACCGCCATGGTCACCATCACCAGCAATTGCCCGCGCAGGTACTGGCCCAGAACCTGGTCGGCTTCCGTCGTGAAGGAATCCACCCCCGGGCGCGCCCGGGGCGGCACGAGTTCGAGGACCCGCGACACCACCTGTTTCCAGTCCAGCAGCAGGTAAAACAGCGCGACGGGAACAAGCAGGGAATAGCCCAACACGATCAGCACCACGAAGCCGCCGGACTTGAGCGACGAAAAAACGGAACCCAGCGCGCCCTCGAAGTTGGCAGTCAGGTACTTGAGCACCTGCGCCTTCAAGGTGGCCGTGTCCAGGGAAATGTTGATGCCCATCCGCTCGAGCCAGGGCGCTATCGCAAGGTTCATTTTGTCGAACAGCAGCGGCAACTGCTCGCGGATCAGCGGCACCTCCTTGGCCAGGACGGGCACGACCATCAGGACCAGTCCCAGCAGGGCCAGCAACAACAGCAATTCGACAATGATCACGGCGATCACGCGCGGCATCCGGCCCCGCCCGACTTCGTCGAGCCGGTCGACCAGCGGCGTCAGCGCATACGCCAGCACCGCCGCCACCACGAACGGCGTCAGCACCCGTCCCAGCAGCCACAGAGCCAGCACGGCGAGCAACGCGATCAGCAGCCAAGCTGCGGCGTGTTTTTGGTTGGAGGTGAATTGCATTGGCTAAAATTAGGCAAATTCTATAGGGCTAAGCGCCGCGCGGCCGCGCAGCCCATCCAAATGACCCACTCCCCCCTCTCCTACAAAGCCGCCGGCGTGGACATCGATGCCGGCGACGCGCTGGTGGAACGCATCAAGCCGCTGGCCAGGAAAACGCTGAGGGAGGGGGTGCTGGCGGGCATCGGAGGCTTTGGCGCGCTGTTCGAAGTACCCAAGCGCTACCTTGAGCCGGTGCTGGTGAGCGGCACCGATGGTGTGGGCACCAAGCTAAAGCTGGCTTTCGAGTGGAACATGCACGACACCGTGGGCATCGACCTGGTCGCCATGAGCGTCAACGACGTGCTGGTGCAAGGCGCCGAACCCTTGTTCTTCCTGGATTACTTTGCTTGCGGCAAGCTCGATGTGGATACGGCGGCGGCGGTGGTGGGCGGCATTGCCCGCGGCTGCGAACTCTCCGGCTGTGCCCTCATCGGCGGCGAAACCGCCGAAATGCCCGGCATGTATCCGGCCGGCGAATACGATCTGGCGGGTTTCGCCGTCGGTGTGGTGGAAAAGTCGAAAATCCTGGGCGGCGCTGATGTGGTCGCCGGCGACATCGTGTTGGGCCTGGCTTCCAGCGGAGCGCACTCGAACGGCTTCTCGCTGGTTCGCAAGTGCATCGAACGCGCGGCCGGCCAGCTGCCGGCTACGCTGGATGGGAAACCGTTTCGGGAAGCCATCATGGAGCCCACCCGGCTGTACGTGAAGAACGTGCTGGCAGCGCTCACCGTCCATCCGATCAAGGCGCTGGCCCACATCACCGGGGGCGGCTTGCTGGAGAACATTCCGCGCGTGCTGCCGGACGGGGCCGCGGCCCACCTGGAGCAGGGCAGCTGGCCGCGCAGCGAACTGTTCGCCTGGCTGCAACAGACCGCGGGGATCGACGATCACGAGATGAACCGCACCTTCAACAACGGCATCGGCATGGTCGTGGTGGTCGGCGCCGAGCACGCGCAGGCCACGGCGGCGACTTTGCGCGATGCGGGCGAAACGGTCTACCGGATCGGCGTCATCGCGGCGCGAGGCGAAGGAGCGCCAGTCGTCGTCGCCGCCTAGGATGCTGAAGTGACTGGCGTGACCGCCACCTCCCCGCGCCTGCCGGCCGGCATCTGGGTGCTCGGTTTTGTCAGCCTGCTGATGGACATCTCGTCCGAGCTGATCCACAGCCTGTTGCCGGTGTTCCTGGTGACGACGCTGGGAGCCAGCATGCTGGTGGTCGGTATCATCGAAGGGATGGCGGAGGCCACCGCGCTGATCGTCAAGGTCTTCTCCGGAGCGCTCAGCGACTACTGGGGCCGGCGCAAGCCGCTGGCGGTCATTGGATACGGGCTGGGGGCGCTTTCCAAACCGCTGTTCGCGTTGGCCTCCACATCCGGCCTGGTGCTCTCGGCGCGCCTGATCGACCGCGTCGGCAAAGGGATTCGAGGCGCGCCGCGCGACGCGATGATCGCGGACCTCGCACCCGTTGCGGCGCGAGGCGCCGCGTTCGGGTTGCGGCAGTCGCTGGACACGGTCGGTGCATTTCTCGGCCCGGTGTTGGCCATCGGGCTGATGCTGCTGTGGGCCAACGATTTCCGCGCCGTGTTCTGGGTGGCCGTGATACCAGCCGTGCTGTCGGTCGCCTTGCTGGTGTTCGGCGTGCGCGAACCGGTGCAGACCGGAGCGAAGCGCGGCGTCAATCCCATCCGGCGCGAAAATCTGCGCCGTCTCAGCGGCGCCTACTGGTGGGTCGTTGCGGTGGGCGCGGTTTTCACGCTGGCGCGCTTCAGCGAAGCATTCCTGGTGCTGCGGGCCCAGCAGGGCGGACTGGCGCTGGCGTGGACGCCGCTGGTGCTCATTGCCATGAACCTGGTCTACGCGATCGGGGCCTACCCGTTCGGCAAGCTCTCGGACGGCGTCAGCCATCGCGCCTTGCTGGCCTGGGGGCTGGCCGTGCTGATCGCGGCCGACTTGCTGCTGGCCGCCAGCGACCAAGGCCCGCTGTTGTGGGCCGGCATTGCACTTTGGGGCCTGCACATGGCCATGACCCAAGGGCTGCTGGCCACCATGGTGGCTGACACGGCACCGGCAGACCTGCGCGGAACCGCTTTCGGTTTCTTCAATCTCATGAGCGGCATCGCGCTGCTGATCGCGAGCGGGTTCGCAGGCTGGCTGTGGGATCGATGGGGTGCGCCAGTCACTTTCCTGGCCGGGGCCGGGCTGGCGGCGATGGCGCTGGCCACGCTCGCGCTGCGCTGGATCGCGGTGCCAAAAAAGTCTTGAACGAACCCTAGCTTTTTTCCCGGCGCAAGTCGGCTACACGGTCGGCGATCACGTCGATATCCAGTGAGTCCTGGGCGTGGACCAGATAGGTCTCCAGATCGACTACCGCCAGTGTGGTGTGTCCCTGCTGCGCATGCGCCAGGCCGCGGTCGCGGTATTCGGCCCAGGCGTCGGGCAGCAGGATCACCAGCCTGTCCTGCACGGCGATCACCCGTTGCCAGTCCTCCTGCGCGTGATGTATCTCCTTCAGGTTGCGCAGCATGCGGGCGATGATGTCGCGCGCGGGCGCGGCCTGCAGGTACAAGCCGAGCGGCACTTCAAACTCGTCCACCAGGCCGCTGCGGCGCTTGTACGGCTCGAGCCGCTCCGCCAGTTCTTCGCGGGACAGGGATTGGCCGGTGAACGGGTCGATCACCACCTGACCTTTGGGCAGGTTGACCTTGACCATGAAATGGCCGGGAAAACAAACCCCGCGCGCATGCAGCCCCAGGCCCTGGGCCAGTTCGATCCAAAGCACCGCCAGCGTGATCTGATTGCCCCGCCGCGTGCGCAGCACGACATTCAGATAGCTGTTGTCCGGGTCGCAGTAGTCGTTGACGTTGCCGCCGAAACTGAGGTCGCGAAAAAAGAACTGATTGAGCGCGCGCAGCCGCTGCAACGGGGCCGCGTCCGACGGCAGCCGGCGCTTGAGGCGGGCCAGCAGCTGATCCACGTCACCGAGCACCTGCTGGACATCCAGGTCCGGATACTCATCCTGGGCAAGACTGGCCGCGGCTTCGAGCAGCGGAAACTCCTCGTCGCTTTGCGCCAGCGAGCTGAAGTACTCGAGGGGCGTCGGGGCGGACAGATTCAGCAGCATGAGTTCTTTGTAATGGAGGCTTTCGCGCGCGTCAAGTCTCCGTCCGGTTGCCCCCCGATGGCGTGAGAAACTGCCGCAGTTTCAAGCCACCGGCCCACAACGCTCCTGAATAGATGGCGGCAGAGGCCATCAGGATCAACGCCATCAGCCCGACCCGCTGCAGGCTTTGTGAACGCATGGCCAGCCATGGAAAGCCCGATGCCGCCCACATGAGAAACACCGCAAGCAGCGCGCTGGCGGCGAAGACCTGCAAGCCGAAGACACCCCAACCCGGCCCGGGCCGGTAACTGCCGCGCTTGAGCAACCCGGCCAGCAGCCAAGCCGCATTGATCAACGCGCCCAGCCCGATCGACAAGGCCAGGCCCGCATGCTTGAGAGCGGGCACCAGCGCGATGTTCATCAATTGGGTGAGCACCAGCACCACGATGGCAATGCGCACCGGTGTGCGCATGTCCTGACTGGCATAGAACCCGGGTGCGAGAACCTTGATCGCCACCAGCCCCAGCAGCCCGGCGCCATAGCCCGCCAGGGCGAGCGCCACCTGCGACACGTCGCTGTCCTTGAACGCACCGTAATGAAAGAGCGTCGCAACCAGCGGCACGTTGAAGACCAGCAGCGCGACCGAACTCGGCACGGCCAGCAGCACGACAAGACGCAGTCCCCAATCCAGCATGGCGGAATAACGCTCGGGGTCGTTGGCGGCCTTCGCGCCTGCGAGTTGCGGCATGAGCACCACGCCCAGCGCCACGCCCAGCATGGCGGTCGGAAACTCCATCAGCCGTCCGGCGTAGTCCAGCCAGGTCACATTGCCGGGACCGAGCCAGGAGGCGATCTGGGTATTGATCATCAGCGAGATCTGGGCCACGCCGACACCGAGCAGCGCCGGCGCCATCATCCCCGCGACCCGCCGCGTGCCCGGGTCGTTCCAGGCCTCGCGCATCCTCGACCAGCCGAGCCCGATGCGCGGAAGCAGGCCCAGCCGGTACAACACCGGGATTTGCACGGCCAACTGCAGCACGCCGCCGAGCATCACACCGCCTGCCATCGCATAGATGGGCTCGATGCCCATCGACTCGAACCAGGGCGCGCCGAACCATGCGGCGGCGATCATGGACAAGTTCAGCAACACCGGCGTGGCCGCCGGTACGGCAAAGCGTTTCCAGGTATTCAGGATGCCCGCCGACAACGCAACCATCGACATGAAGCCGATGTACGGAAACATCCAGCGGGTCATCAGCACGGCCGCTTCGAAGCTGTGTGGCGTCTGTTTGAAACCACTGGCCAGCGCCCAGACCAGGATCGGCGCGCCGGCCACGCCGAGCACGCACGTCACGAGCAGCGACCAGGCCAGCACCGTCGCCACGCTGTCGATCAGCTTGTGCGTGGCGGCATCGCCATCGGCTTCCTTGGACTGCGCCAGGGCCGGGACGAACGCCTGGCTGAATGCGCCTTCTCCGAAAAGGCGCCGAAACAGGTTGGGGATGCGGAAAGCAACATTGAACGCGTCGGTGAGTGCCGATGCGCCAAAGGTGGCTGCCATGACCAGATCCCGCACCAGGCCGGTGATACGCGACGCCAGGGTCAGCAGGGAAACTGTGGAAGCGGCTCTAAGGAGACTCATTGGGGGCTGAAGGGCAGCGGGCTATAATAATCGGCTTTGCTGGCATCATCCTCAGACACAAGGAACCCCATTCATGGCATCAGCCAAACCCAAGAAAAAGAACCCGCGCCTCGCGTCGGGCCGCAAACGCGTACGTCAGGACCTGAAGCTCAACGCAGCCAACACGTCCTTGCGCTCCAAGTACCGCACTGCCGTGAAGAACGTCGAAAAGGCGGTCGCTTCCGGTGACAAGGCCAAGGCGACCGAAGCCTTCGCGAAGGCGCAGAGCATCGTCGACATGGTCGCCGACAAACAGATCTTCCACAAGAACAAGGCCGCTCGCGACAAGAGCCGCCTGTCGGCCAAGGTGAAAACCCTGGCGACCGCCACGGCCGCCTGACCTCTCAGGCAAACAGCCCGCATTTTTGAGACTTTGCGGGACAGATCTTAAGCTCTGTCCTCAACCGATCAGAAGTGCGCCGTTTGAAACGGGTGCGCTGCCAGCAAAAGCAAAAAAGCCGTCTCGCGACGGCTTTTTTGCTTTTCAGGCCTGCCGAGCAACCGTCTCTGGCAGCAGACAGGCCTCGGCCAGCTGCAAGTCGTTGTCCTTGGCGAAATTGATCACGAAATCCCACGCCATCGGCTCGACGCTGCGCAGTTCGCTGTTGACCACGACGGCCTTGATGCCTTCGATGCGGGTCGGAACACACCAGGGGGAGTAACTCAAATGGCTGCCCGGCTCGGGGCCGCCGGGCCGAAAGGAACTCATCACGCCGGCCAGCCGCTCGGCCCAGTCACTGGGCCGAAAGGTCTTGCCATCGCGGGTTTTCCCGATGATGAAGATTTCTTTGGCGCTGCTCGGAACCATCGTGTGGAGGTCGGTTGGCTTGGCCGCTTTCAGGAAGGATTGCCTCCTGACGCGACGCACAAGTATTATATCTTATATAAGACTTACGACGAGCTTTCAATGACCGGACAGTGCATCGCTGTGATGCGGAATCGTCAACCAGCTACACCAATCTCTGCGCCTAAAATCGGGCCTCGGCGGCTCACTTCGTTGAGCCGATCGTTTTTCTGGAGTATCTGAAGATGCCATTCATCGAGGCTGCATCGCCCCACACCATGAACACCTACGGACGGCTGCCGATTGCGCTGTCGCATGGCCAGGGGGTGCGCGTGTGGGACGTCAATGGCAAGCAATACCTCGATGCCCTGGGCGGCATCGCCGTGAACACTCTGGGGCACAACCACCCCAAGCTGGTGCCGGCATTGCAGGACCAGATCGCCAAAATCATCCATAGCTCCAACTACTACCACGTGCCGAACCAGGAAAAGCTGGCGGCCAAACTGGTGGAGTTGTCGGGACTCACCAATGCGTTCTTTTGCTCGACCGGGCTGGAAGCCAACGAAGCGGCGCTCAAGCTGGCCCGCAAGTACGGGCACGACCGCGGCATCGAGCGGCAGGAAATCGTCGTCTACGAAAAGGCTTTTCACGGCCGCAGCATCGCCACGCTGTCGGCGACGGGTAACGAAAAGGTGCAGAAGGGCTTTGGCCCGCTCGTCGAGGGCTTCGTCCGGGTTCCGCTCAACGATATCCAGGCGCTGAAGGACGCCACCGAAGGCAACAAGAACGTCGTCGCCGTGTTCTTCGAGACGATCCAGGGCGAGGGCGGCGTCAACCCGATGCGTATCGAGTACCTTCAGCAAGTGCGGCTGCTATGCGACCAGCGCCAGTGGCTGCTGATGATCGACGAGGTTCAGTGCGGGATGGGCCGCACCGGGAAGTGGTTCGCGCACCAATGGGCCGATATCAAACCGGACGTGATGCCGCTGGCCAAGGGCTTGGGCTCCGGCGTACCCGTCGGCGCCGTGGTCGCCGGCCCCAGGGCTGCCGACATCTTCCAGATCGGCAATCACGGCACCACGTTTGGCGGCAATCCGCTGGCCATGCGGGCCGGCGTTGAGACCATCCGGATCATGGAAGAGGACGGCCTGCTGGACAATGCCGCGCGCGTCGGGACCCGCCTCAAAGGCGGCCTGGCTCGTGAATTGGGCGGACTGAAGGGCGTAACCGAGATCCGCGGCCAGGGCTTGATGCTCGGCATCGAACTGGACAAGCCTTGCACCATGTTGACCCAGCGCGCCGCGGAAAAGGGCTTGCTGATCAGCGTCACGGCGGACAACGTGATCCGGCTGGTGCCGCCGCTGATCCTGACCGAGGCGGAGGCGGACGAGATCGTTGCGTTGCTGGCGCCTCTGGTGCTGGAATTCCTCGGGCACTGACATGGCGCTGCAGCACTACCTCCAGTTCAGCGACCTCAGCGCGGACGATTACGCCTGGTTGTTCGAACGCGCGGCCTTCATCAAGAAGAAGTTCAAGGCCTACGAGAAATACCACCCGTTGGCGGACCGCACCCTGGCCATGATCTTCGAGAAGGCGTCCACCCGCACCCGCGTGAGTTTCGAGGCCGGCATGTACCAGCTGGGCGGCAGTGTGGTGCACCTGACCACGGGCGACACCCAGCTGGGCCGCGCCGAGCCGATCGAGGACAGCGCCAGAGTGATCAGCCGGATGGTCGATCTGGTGATGATCCGCACCTATGGCCAGGACAAGATCGAGCGCTTCGCCGCGCATTCGCGGGTGCCGGTGATCAACGGGCTCACCAATGAGTTCCACCCGTGCCAGATTCTGGCGGACATCTTCACCTACATAGAGCACCGGGGTTCGATCCAGGGCAAGACGGTGGCCTGGGTGGGCGATGGCAACAACATGGCCAACACCTGGCTGCAAGCCGCCGAGCTGCTCGGATTTAAAGTGCACCTGAGCACGCCCACCGGCTACGAGGTTGATCAGACAGTGGCCGGCATTCGCAGCAACGACAGCTACAAGGTGTTCAGGGACCCCATGGCGGCCTGCCGGGATGCGGACCTTGTCACCACCGACGTCTGGACCAGCAAGGGCTACGAAGCCGAGAACGAAGCGCGCCGCAAGGCCTTTGCCGACTGGTGCGTCGATACCGAAATGATGCGCGTGGCCCGGCCCGACGCCCTCTTCATGCATTGCCTGCCGGCGCACCGCGGCGAAGAAGTCGAAGCGGATGTGATCGACGGGCCTCAGTCGGTGGTGTGGGAGGAGGCGGAGAACCGGATGCACGTGCAGAAGGCGCTCATGGAGTACCTTCTGCTCGGCAAGGTGGCTTAAACCGCAGGCGCGCCGAAACGCCCCACGCGTGCCGGCAATTTTCCGAGCTTGACCAACCGCGACTCCACCGCGAAGGGTGTGCGGCCCAGGTCGAGTGCGAGTTGCTTCACATCGGCGACTGCATCGAACGCCGACGCAAGCCTCGCATCTTCTTCGGGGGCCCAGGGCTTGCCCGCATTCGGCGGCAACTCGCGGCGCGGCCTGGCGGCCGTTTCGGCTTTCGCGGGCGTTCCGTGAAGCGCTTGCGAGACCGCGAACAACGCCCGAATGACCGGCGGCGCGTTGTAGGGGCTGTCTTCCGGCATGGCTTCGCCAGTGACGGGGTGAATCCCCTGGGCCAGGGTGTCGATGATCTGATGCGCGGTTTGCAGTTCCATGATTGCCTCCTCGGTTGAAGTTGATGGCTGATTTTATATACAGCTGTACCAGCAACGCGTCAGTCATGGCGGAGGTTGACGGCATCCCATAAGCCCTGATGCACGCCGGCAGTCGTCGGCGCACACTTCGCCCATGAAGAAGATCTGGGACATTTCGCCTGCGGTTGCACCGGGCTCGCCGGTTTTTCCCGGCGACACGCCTTACGCACAGGAGTGGTCGGCGACGCTGGGACCGGGCTGCCCGGTGAACGTGAGCCGCATCCGCTTGTCGCCCCATGTGGGCGCGCATGCCGACGCACCGCTGCACTACGACCCGAAAGGCGCGGCGATCGGAACGCTGGATCTAACGCCGTACCTCGGCCCCTGCCGGGTGATCCATGCAATCGGCGCGGGTGCGTTGCTGCGATGGGCGGATCTCGCGCACGGGGTTCACGACTTGCCCGAGCGGGTGCTGGTGCGCACTTATGAGCGGGCACCGGTCGACCGGTGGGATCCGGATCTCACGGCCTTCGCCCCCGAAGCGATCGAGCGACTGGCCGCGCTCGGTGTCAAACTGGTGGGGATCGATACCGCCAGCATCGATCCCGCTGAGAGCAAGTCCCTGCCCAGCCATCAGGTGATCCGCCGGCTGGGCCTTCGCGTGCTCGAAAACCTGGTGCTCGATGCCGTACCCGAAGGCGACTACGAGCTGATCGCGTTGCCGCTTAAACTGATGACAGCCGACGCATCACCCGTGCGCGCCGTGCTGCGCGAACTATGAACATGACGACATTGAGAGACTGCGTCGCGCTGGATGCGCAAGACCCCTTGCGTGAGCTGCGCCAGCTATTCACGATGCCCGAGGGCGTCATCTACCTGGACGGCAACTCGCTGGGAGCATTGCCGACGGCGACAGCGGCCCGTGTCGCACAAGCTGTCAAGGATGAATGGGGTCAGGGGCTGATCCGGTCCTGGAACAGCGCGGGCTGGTTCGAAATGCCGCGACGCCTGGGCGACAAGATCGCATTGTTGATCGGCGCGCAACCGGGCGAGGTGATCGCCACGGACAGCACTTCGGTCAACCTCTACAAGGTCTTGAGCGCGGCGCGGCGGGTAGCGTCCCAGGATGCTCCCGCACGCAAGGTCATCGTCAGCGAAAGAACGAACTTTCCCACCGATCTGTACATCGCACAGGCACTGTGCAAGGAGCACGGCCTCCGGCTGGAACTGGTCGATGAGGCGCGAATCCCCGCAGCTCTGACAGATCAGGTTGCAGTGCTGATGCTCACGCACGTGAACTACCGTACGGGTGCGATGCACGACATGGCGGCGGTGACCCGCGCCGCGCACGAGACCGGCGCCCTAACGGTGTGGGACCTGGCGCACAGCGCCGGCGCGGTCCCGGTGGACCTGGGCGCGGCCGGTGCGGACTTTGCCATCGGGTGTGGCTACAAGTATTTGAACGGGGGACCGGGCGCTCCCGCTTTTGTCTGGGCGAGTCCCCGCCACGCAGACCGCTTCGAGCAGCCGCTGGCGGGGTGGTGGGGCCATGCCGAGCCGTTCGAGTTCACACCCGGGTACCGGCCTGCGCCCGGCATCGCGCGTTACCTGTGCGGCACACAGCCAATTTTGAGCATGACCGCGCTGGAGTGCGGGCTGGACAGCGTGCTCGCCGCGCTGCCTTTCGGCGGCATGGCGGCGCTGCGGCGCAAGTCGCTCGCACTCTCCGACTTGTTCATTCGATTGGTCGAGGATCGCTGCAGTGGAAACGGGCTCGGGCTGGTCACGCCGCGTGAGCACGCCAGGCGCGGCTCGCAGGTCTGCCTCACTCGCAGCGAAGGCGCCTACGCCATCGTGCAGGCGCTGATCGCGCGCGGGGTCATCGGTGACTTCCGCGCGGCGGAGCGCGGATCGCACGACGACATCCTGCGCTTCGGCCTCACGCCGCTGTACATCGGATTCGCGGACGTCTGGCATGCGGTGGAGCATCTGCGCCAGGTGCTCGAAAGCCGTGAATGGGAGCTCCCCGAGTTCAACCGGAAGCAGGCCGTGACATGAGTAACCCCGAGGACATCGTTCGCGAAGAGAACGCGCGGCTCGATTTCAGCCGCGACATGAGCTATGCCGACTACCTCCATCTGGATGCGATCCTGAGCGCGCAAAAGCCGCTCTCGCCGGATCACAACGAGATGCTGTTCATCATCCAGCATCAGACCAGCGAGCTGTGGATGAAGCTGATGCTGCACGAGTTGCGAGCCGCGATTTCAGCTGTCGCGCGCGATGAATTGGGCAGCGCATTCAAGATGCTCGCGCGGGTGTCGCGGATCATGGAGCAGCTGGTGCATGCCTGGGACGTGCTGGCGACGATGACGCCGCCGGAGTACAGCGCGATACGCCCTTACCTCGGCAACTCCAGCGGTTTTCAGAGCGCCCAGTACCGATGCATCGAGTTCGCACTGGGCAACAAGAATGCGGCGATGCTCAAGCCCCACGCGCATCGACCCGAGCTGCTGGCGCAAGTGCAGTCGGCGTTCGAATCGCCCTCGCTCTACGACGAGGCATTGCGGCTGCTGGCGGCGCGCGGGCTCTCGGTACCGGCCACTCACACCCAGCGCGACTGGACTCTGCCGTATGTTGAAAGCGCGCAAGTCGAACAAGCCTGGCTGGTCGTCTACCGCGATCCGAAGCGGCATTGGGACCTGTATCAGCTGGGCGAGGAACTGACCGATCTGGAAGACGCATTCCGGCTCTGGCGCTTCCGCCACGTGACGACTGTAGAGCGAGTGATCGGCTTCAAGCGCGGCACCGGCGGAACCGGCGGCGTCAGTTACCTGCGCAAGATGCTCGAAGTGGTGCTGTTCCCGGAGATCTGGAAGTTGCGCACCGACCTCTGAGACAGATGCAGCTTGGCGCTACCGATACAGCCAGGGCTGGTCCAGCAACTGCTCACCCAGCAGGCGCATCGACCAGTCCCTGCCCCAGCGCACCAGGCCCGTCGCGTGGAAAATGCGGCCATTGCGCTCGGCGCGTGCCTGCACCTGAGCGCAGCGCTCCCAGCGATTCACGGCATAGCGCTGCAGTGCGGCCTCGACGCCCGCGCCTGACTCATCGACTGCCGCCAGGCTGCGACCCAGTTCGGCTGCATCTTCAATCGCCATCCCCGCGCCCTGCGCCAGGTAAGGACGCATTGGATGCGCGGCGTCGCCCAGCAACGCGACGCGGCCGCGCGCCATTTCGGCGGCGCTTCGCACCGGCGGACGATCATGCAATACCCACAGCTTCCAGGCCGGCATGGCGCTGATCAGGTCGCGCAGCGGCTGACACAAAGGCCCCGTGGCCAGCGCCAGACCGCCCGCCGGGGCTGCCTGGTCCCAATCCTCGGCGGCACCAGCGGCACCGCCTTCCACGATGCCCACCACGTTCAGCTGCTCGCCGGCCCGCACGGGGTACGACACGACATGCAATCGCGGCCCCAGCCAGACGGTCACGTCGGCGCTGCGCAACACCGCCGGCAACCGCTGTTGTGCGGCGAGCGCCCGGTAGGCGACATGGCCCGTGGCTCTGGGACGGCCATCCGCAAACACTTGCGCACGCAGCGCACTCCACAAGCCATCGGCCACGACCAACGCGTCGCCTTCTTCCACCTGCTCGGCGTTGAGGGTCAATTCCACTGAGCTTGCCGATGCCCGCACCGCGGACGCGCGCGAATTCAGCTTGACATGGACTCCGACCACCTCGGCCGCGTCCCGCAGCAGTGACTGCAAGTCCGCGCGGTGGATCGTCAGATACGGCGCCCCGTAGCGATCGCGCAGCGATTCCAGCCGCAGAGAGCCCAGCTCTTCGCCATCAAGTGCGCTGCGGATCCGCAAACGGACCGGCACCGCGGCAACCTTCGCAACGGCACTTTCCAGGCCCCAGCTGCGCAGTATGCGGGTGGCGTTGGGCCCCAGCTGGATGCCCGCGCCAACCTCGCTCAGCTTCCCGGCCTGTTCAAACAGGCGCACCTCCCATCCGGCTCTGGCACACGCCAATCCCGCAGCCAGCCCACCCATACCTCCACCGACGATCAGGACTTGCCTTGTCATTCAAGACGATTGTGCTCGCCCGGGGCCACGCCCCCGCGTTTCGCGGAACTGCTGGCAATCAACGCACACGGCACCCGCTCATGGTCGAGGTGGAGCCCGCTTCGCGGCCCCGAACGCGTCGGACGATTCCTATGCTTGTCGGCGGACAGGACCCTGCGGAATCGGACTGCGCCGAGGGCCGGACTCGGCCTGCGCCGATATGAGGCAGCTCGGCGAAGACCTACAGTGAAAGCATGCCCCAAGGGTCCACGCTCACGGAGACCGAGATGATCGATTCCACTGCCGACGAGTTCGAACTGCGCTTCCAATCCCTCTTCGACAGTGGGCGCGGCTTCGCTTTTCCCTGCGACTCGCAAGGACGTGTGGACCTGGACAACCTCACCGATCGAGCCCGCAACAACTATCTTTACGCCCGCGCCATGGTCGGGCGAGAGACGACAGTCCCCCGGGTCCGGTGCACGCAGCTGCACTGAAAGAGCGCGCCCGCCTACCGCGGTCCCGGTCATAAGAAAGCCGGCTTCAGGCGGCGAGCAATTGCCTGAGCACGAATGGAAGAATGCCGCCGTGCTGGTAGTAATCGACCTCGATCGGCGTGTCGATGCGCAGGGTCACGGTGAGCTCCTCGCGGCTGCCATCAGGCCGCGTCACCACCAGCAAGGCGTCGCTTTGCGGCTGCAACGCCGGATCGGGGATCACGTCGATCAATTCCTCGCCGTTCAGCCGCAGCGTTTGCCAGGTGTCGCTGCCCTTGAATTGCAGCGGCAGCACGCCCATGCCGACCAGATTGCTGCGGTGAATGCGTTCGAAGCTCTTGGCGATCACGGCCCGGATGCCCAGCAACTGGGTGCCTTTGGCTGCCCAGTCGCGCGACGAACCGGTGCCGTATTCCTCGCCCGCGAAAATCACCGTGGACCGGCCTTGCGCGATGTACTTCATCGCCGCGTCGTAGATGAACATCTTTCGGGGCTCGGCGCCATCCTCACGGTACATGGTGAGACCACCCTCCTCGCGCGAGCCGTCCGCTCCGGCGGGAATCATCAGGTTCTTGATGCGCACATTGGCAAACGTGCCGCGCATCATCACCTCGTGGTTGCCGCGGCGTGAGCCGTAACTGTTGAAGTCGGGCTTGGCCACGCCGTGCGCCAGCAACCATTGGCCCGCCGGCGAGCTCTCCTTGATCGAGCCGGCCGGCGAGATGTGATCGGTGGTGATCGAGTCGCCAAACAGCGCCATGATGCGTGCGCCACGCACTGAGATCGCGGTATCGGCACCCGGATCGCCCACACCGTGCGTCGTCTTCGCCAGCGGCGCCAGCACGAAGTCCTTGAAGAACGGCGGCTCGGCAATGTAGGTGCTGGTCGGCCAGGTGTAGGTTTCGCCGCCGACACCGTGGATGTTTTCCCAGAGCACGCCGGGGTCGGTCTTCACCTTCCCGTAGTTCTGCCGATAGTTCTTGCCGTTCAACGCGTACTTCATCAGCTTGTGCACTTCATCGCTGGTCGGCCAGATGTCCCCCAGGTACACGTCCTTGCCGCCGTGGCCCTTTCCGACCGGCTCGGTCATCAAGTCCTTCAGCACAGTCCCGGCGATTGCGTAGGCAACCACCAGCGGCGGACTCGCCAGGAAGTTGGCCTTGATGTTGGGATGGATGCGTGCCTCGAAATTGCGGTTGCCCGAAAGCACGGCCGCACACACGAGATCGCTCTTGGTGATGGCTTCGTTGATCTCCGGCGCAAGGTCGCCCGAGTTGCCGATGCAGGTCGTGCAGCCGTAACCCACCACCGAGAAACCGAGCTGCTCCAGGTACGGCAGCAGGCCCGACTGCTGGAAGTACTCCGTGACGATGCGCGATCCCGGGGCCAGCGACGTCTTCACGTGAGGCTGGACGCGCAAGCCCGCCTCCACGGCCTTCTTGGCCAGCAGTCCTGCGGTCAGCAGCACGCCGGGATTGGACGTGTTGGTGCAGCTGGTGATGGCGGCAATCAGGATGTCGCCATTGCCGATGGTCACGTCTTTGATGTTGATGTCGGGCGGCGGCGCATCCGACTGCGCCGAGGCCAGCGTCGGCTTGTTGGCCTCCATCTCCATCTCGAAACGTTCGGCCGCCAGCGGCGTCGGTGGGCTGGCGGGCACCTTGAGGTCGGGCACTTCCCCGCCCAGGTGAACCAGGTGTCGGGTCAATAGCAGGTCGGGAGATTGGTTGAAGCCGTTTTCCGCGATCGGTTTGGAAAACAGCGAGGCAAAGTTGCGCGAAACGTTGCCCAGCTCGATGCGGTCCTGCGGCCGCTTCGGGCCGGCCAGGCTGGGCGTCACCTGTCCGAGGTCCAGCCGCACCACCTGCGAGTAGTCGATCTGGCCGGCCAACGGAACCCCGAACAGGCCCTGCGCGCGGAAATAAGCCTCGAGCGCATCGATCTGCTCCTTGGTGCGGCCGGTGCCGCGGTAGTACTCGATGGTTTTTTCGTCCACCGGAAAAAAGCCCATCGTCGCGCCGTACTCCGGCGCCATGTTGCCGATGGTGGCGCGGTCGGGCACGGCGAGCGTCCGGGTGCCTTCGCCGAAGAATTCGACGAACTTGCCCACCACCTTTTCCTTACGCAGGATCTCCGTCACCGTGAGCACCAGGTCCGTGGCAGTGCAGCCTTCGCGCAGCCGGCCGGTCAACTCGAACCCGACCACGTCGGGCGTAAGCATGTACACCGGCTGGCCCAGCATCGCGGCCTCGGCTTCGATGCCGCCGACGCCCCAGCCGACCACGCCGATCCCATTGATCATGGTTGTATGGCTGTCGGTGCCGACCAGCGTGTCGGGATAGTAGGTGCCGCCCGCAGTGCGGTGCACGCCGCGCGCCAGGTACTCCAGGTTGACCTGGTGGACGATGCCGAAACCGGGCGGTACCACGCCAAATGTCTTGAACGCCTGCATGCCCCATTTCATGAATTCATAGCGTTCGCGGTTGCGCTGGAACTCCAGCTTCATGTTGAGGTCGAGCGACTGGGGGCTGCCGTAGTGATCGACCATGATCGAGTGATCGACCACCAGGTCCACCGGCACCAGCGGCTCCACCGCGCTGGCCTTCTTTCCCATTCTGGCCGCCACGCTGCGCATCGCTGCCAGGTCGGCGAGCAGCGGCACGCCGGTGAAATCCTGCAGGATGACGCGGGCGACGACGAAGGGAATTTCCTCGGTGCGGTCGGCGTTGGGAAACCAGTTCGCGACCTGCCGCACATGCTCCGGCGTGACTTTGGCGCCATCGCAATTGCGCAGCACCGACTCCAGCACGATGCGCATGCAGACCGGCAGACGATCGACTTTGGGAAACTGCTGGGCCAGGACCGGCAACGAGAAGAACCTGCCGGTCTTGTTGGCTCCCACCTTGAAACTCTTCAGGGTGCTGGCGAAGGCGTGTGGCATCTCAACCTCTGGGAATTATTTAATGGTTGGCCCATTTTGCCGCCAGAACCCCGGCCCTGGGCTGCCCCCCCGCGCAAGCCCGCAGCCCTCTCTCTGTTACCCGTCCGCCTTCGGCAGGTAACGCACGGCCAGCACACCCTCGATGCTCTTCAGCGCGGCAATGACTCCGTCACTCACGGCGCTGTCCACATCCACCAGGGTGTAAGCCATGTCGCCGCGCGACTTGTTCACCATGTTGTGGATGTTGAGCCCCGCGTGGGCCATCGCTGTCGAGATCTGTCCCAACATGTTCGGCACGTTGGCATTGGCGATGGCCAGGCGGAACTTCGATTCGCGATCCATACCGACGTTCGGGAAATTGACCGCATTCGCGACATTGCCGTTTTCGAGGTAATCGCGCAGCTGGTCGGCAACCATGACAGCGCAGTTTTCCTCGGCCTCTCGGGTCGACGCGCCCAGGTGCGGCAACGCCACCACCCTGGGGTGCTTCAATGTGCTGCCGCCAGGAAAATCGCAGATATACCAGCCGAGCTGACCACTGTCGAGTGCGGCGAGCACAGCTGTATCGTTGACGACGCCCTCGCGGGAAAAATTCAGCAGAACGGCCCCCGGCTTGGTCAGTGCAACGTTGTTGCGGTTGACCAGGTCGCGCGTGGCTTCCACCAGCGGCACGTGCAGGCTGATGAAGTTGGCACTCTTGAGCACATCGGACACACTGCCGGCCTTCTTGACTTGCGCTGGCAGGCTCCACGCCGCCTCCACAGTGATCTCGGGGTCATAGCCGAGCACATTCATCCCGAGTTTGATGGCCGCGTCGGCCACCAGGCAGCCGATCTTGCCCAGTCCGACGATCCCCAGCGTCTGCCCCGCCAATTCATAGCCCGCGAAATTTTTCTTGCCGTCCTCAACCAGCTTGTCGAGCTCAGGCGATGCCGGATCCAGCGCCGCCACGAAGCGATGGGCCGGTACCAGATTACGCGCCGCGATCAACATGCCGGCCAGCACCAGTTCCTTGACGGCATTGGCATTGGCGCCCGGCGCATTGAAGACCGGCACGCCGCGTGCGCTCATCGCCTTGACCGGGATGTTGTTGGTGCCGGCCCCGGCCCGGCCGATCGCCTTGACCGTCGGCGGGATTGGCATCATGTGCATGTCCGCCGAACGCACCAGCACCGCGTCCGGATCGGAGATGTCAGTGCCGGTGGTGTAGTTCTCCGGCGGCAAGCGCTTCAAGCCGTTGGCGGAGACCTGGTTCAAGACCAGCACCTTGAACCGGCTGTCAGCCATGCTGAACCTCGAATTCTTTCATGTACTGCACCAGCGCCCTGACACCTTCAATCGGCATGGCGTTGTAGATGGAGGCGCGCATGCCGCCCACGGAACGATGGCCCTTCAACTGAATCATGCCTTTGGCCTGGGCGCCCTTCAGGAAGGCCTCGTCCAGCGACTCGTCCTTCAGCTTGAAAGGCACGTTCATCAGAGAGCGGTCTTCGCGAGCGACGGGATTGCGATAGAACTGGCTGTTGTCCAGATAGTCATAGAGGATGCCGGCCTTGGCCTTGTTGTGCGACTCCATGGCGCTCAATCCGCCCTGATCCTTGATGTACTTGCAGACCAGGCCGGCGATGTAGATCGCGTAAGTCGGGGGCGTGTTGTACATCGAATCGTTTTCGGCCTGCAACTGGTAGTTGAATGCCGACGGCGTGATAGGGAGGGCGTGGCCGAGCAGGTCGTCCCGCACGATCACCACCGTGACGCCGGACGGTCCCATGTTCTTCTGGGCCCCCGCATAGATCAGGCCGAACTTGGAAATGTCGATCGGCCGCGAGAGGATGTTGGAGGACATGTCGGCCACCAGCGGCACGGCGCCAGTGTCCGGCGTCCAGTGGTATTCGACGCCGCCGATGGTTTCGTTCGAGCAGATGTGGATGTATGCGGCCTGTGGATCGAGCTTCCACTCGGCCTGCTTCGGGATTGCCGTGAAATTGCTCGCCTCGCCGGAGGCCGCGACATTCACTTTGCCGTAAGTCTTGGCTTCCTTGATCGATTTCTTGGACCACTCGCCGGTGTTGATGTAGTCGGCCTTGCCGCTCTTGCCGATCAGGTTCATCGGCACGATCGCGTTCTCGCCGATGGCGCCGCCCTGCATGAACAGCACCTTGTAGTTGGCGGGCACCCCCAGCAACTCGCGCAGCAGGCTCTCGGCCTCGGCATGGATGGAAATGAACTCCTTGCCGCGGTGGCTCATTTCCATCACCGACATGCCGCTGCCATGCCAATCGAGCATTTCCTCGGCTGCCTTGCGCAGCACGGGTTCCGGCAGCGTGGCGGGGCCGGGGCTGAAATTGAAAACGCGCGTCATGGGAGTTTCTTTCGGAAGGCTGGGGATTGGAAAAAGACGTTGGCGCATAGCGCCAGAGTTTCACAGCATACAAGATACCTTCTTCCTGGCCGACCGGGCGCCGGGCGACCCTTGCAAAGGATCACATCGGCCGCCTGAATCCGCACGCGCGCCCGAGTTTCAAGTTCCTTCGGCGACCACTGGGGCGTCCCCGGGGGTCTCACGAATCTGCCGCTCGAAGGCGCGCAGGCGCTTGTAAACGGACATCAGTTCGATCACCGTGCTCCAGCTGAGAACCAGAAACTGGAAAGCGCTTTCCACTCGCCCGAATGCGCGAACGATCTGCTGCATCACGCCGAGCGTGACCAAACCCCCGATCAGCGTGGGGCCGAGGGCGATGTAGGGGACCAACACGCCGAACTGGATGTACGACCACTTGGCCACATCGAAATAAAGGTAGTGGAAGAACAAACGGAAGTAATTGGTCCGTACCGCCCCGAACAGCCTGTTGGCCACGGGCGGCAAGGCGCGGCCGGCGTCGTCCTCTCCGTAGACGAGCTCCTTGCGATAGGCGGCCTCGACGCGCTGATTCTGGAACTGCAGGCCGGGCAGTTTGATGCCGACCACCGCGAGCAGCACGGTGCCCGCCAGGGCGAAAGCGATCGCCACCCAGACCAACGAGTAAGGCACCGAGCCGAGCAGCGGCAATTCAGTGACCTTTTCCGACAACGCCGCGAGGATGGGCAGGAAAGCTGCAAGCACCATCAGGCTGCGCATGAAGTCGACGCCCAGGCCCTCCATGATGCTGGCGAAGCGCATCGTGTCTTCCTGCACCCGCTGGGCTGCGCCTTCAATGTGGCGCAGCTTGCTCCAGTGCTGCATGTAGTAATCATTCATCGCCTGCCGCCAGCGAAAGATGTAGTGCTTGACGAAGAAATCCAGCACCACGGCAATTGTCACGTAGAGCATGGCAATGCGCAGGAATGTGGCGAGCTGCGCCCAGTAGTCGCCCGCCGTGATCGACCCGGGCTTGCCCAGCGCCTTCTGGACGAGGTCGTAGAAGGTTCCAAACCACTCATTGATCTGAACGTCCAGCTGCACGCGGTACCAGGTGGCGAACAGGATCAGCGCGGACCCCAGCACAGACCAGGGCAGCCAGCGACGGGAGAAGAAAAAAGATCGGAACATGAAAGCTCGCTTGAATGGGTTTGCGGCATCGTAGCCGCTCAGCAGTTATCAGCGCGGCTGCCGGTGTCAGCCTCAGCCGGCGGCGGGGGGCAACAAAAAAGCGCCCAGCTGGGCGCTTTACTGACCCCAGCATGATCCTTGTCAGGCCGGGACGGTGTCCGCCGCGCTTTTGAAGTCGGGGATGCGGTCGAAGTTCAGGTATTGGTACACCGTATCGCCAGCCGCGGTGAGCACACCCATATCGACCATGTACTCCTCCCTGGTCGGGATCTTCCCGAGCTTGGAGCAGATGGCGGCCAGCTCGGCGCTGCCCAGATACACGTTGCTGTTCTTGCCGAGACGGTTGGGGAAATTGCGGGTCGAGGTGGAGAAGACCGTGGCGCCTTCCTTCACTTGCGCCTGGTTACCCATGCACAGCGAACAGCCCGGCATTTCCATGCGGGCGCCGGCGGAACCCAGCACGCCATAGTGCCCTTCCTCGGTCAGTTGCTTCGCATCCATCTTGGTCGGCGGCGCCACCCACAGCTTGACCGGGATGTCGCGCTTGCCTTCGAGCAGCTTGGAAGCCGCACGGAAGTGGCCGATGTTCGTCATGCACGAACCAATGAACACTTCGTCGATCGTCTTGCCCGCCACTTCGGACAGCGTTTTCACATCGTCAGGGTCGTTGGGGCAAGCGACGATCGGCTCGTGAATATCGGCAAGATCGATCTCGATCACGGCGGCATACTCCGCGTCCGCATCGCCCTGTAGCAGCTGCGGGTTCTTCAGCCAGGCCTCTTGCGCCGCGATGCGCCGCCCCAACGTGCGTGCGTCCGCATAGCCGTTCGCGATCATCCAGCGCATCAAGGTGACGTTGCTGTTGATGTATTCGATGATCGGTTCCTTGTTCAGGTGCACCGTGCAGCCGGCGGCGGAACGCTCGGCCGAAGCATCGGACAGCTCGAAAGCCTGCTCCACTTTCAAGTCTGGCAGCCCTTCTATCTCAAGGATGCGACCGGAAAAGACATTCTTCTTGCCCTTTTTCTCGACCGTCAGCAGGCCGGCCTTGATGGCGTACAGCGGGATCGCACTGACCAGATCGCGCAAGGTCACGCCGGGCTGCATCTGGCCCTTGAAGCGGACCAGCACCGACTCGGGCATGTCCAGCGGCATGACGCCGGTGGCGGCTGCGAAAGCCACTAATCCCGAGCCGGCGGGGAAGCTGATGCCGATCGGGAAACGGGTGTGGCTGTCGCCGCCGGTGCCCACCGTGTCGGGCAACAGCAGGCGGTTCAGCCAGCTGTGAATCACGCCGTCGCCGGGGCGCAGCGAAACGCCGCCCCGGGTCGAGATGAATTCGGGCAGCTCGTGGTGCATCTTCACGTCCACCGGCTTGGGATAGGCCGCCGTGTGGCAGAACGACTGCATCACCATGTCGGCGGAAAAACCGAGGCAGGCCAGATCCTTCAGTTCGTCGCAGGTCATCGGTCCGGTGGTGTCCTGTGAACCCACGGACGTCATGCGCGGCTCGCAGTAGGTGCCCGGGCGCACGCCGTGACCCTCAGGCAGGCCGCAGGCGCGTCCCACCATCTTCTGCGCCAGCGTGAAGCCCTTCCTGGTGTCGGCCGGCGCTTGTGGCAGGCGGAACAGCGTGGACGGCGAGAGGCCCAGCGCATCGCGCGCCTTGGTGGTAAGGCCACGGCCAACGATCAGCGGAATACGGCCGCCCGCGCGCACTTCGTCAAACAGCACCTCGCTCTTGACCTTGAACTCCGCGATGACTTCCCCATTCTTCAAGGCCTTGCCTTCGTAGGGACGCAGTTCGACGACGTCGCCCATTTCCATCTTGCTCACGTCCAGTTCGATCGGCAGTGCGCCGGCATCTTCCATCGTGTTGTAGAAGATGGGGGCGATCTTGCTGCCCAGGCAAACTCCGCCGAAGCGCTTGTTGGGAACGAACGGAATGTCTTCACCGGTGAACCACAAGACCGAGTTGGTCGCGGACTTGCGCGAGGAACCGGTACCGACGACGTCGCCGACGTAGGCGACCAGATTGCCCTTCGCGCGCAGTTCCTCGATGAACTTCACCGGCCCGCGCTTGCCTTCTTCCTCGGGCGTGATGCCGGCGCGCGGGTTCTTGTGCATCGCCAGTGCGTGCAACGGGATGTCGGGCCGGCTCCAGGCGTCGGGGGCGGGCGACAGGTCGTCGGTGTTGATCTCGCCGGACACCTTGAAGATCGTGACCGTGATGCTGGCCGGCACTTCCGGGCGGCTGGTGAACCATTCGCCCTCGGCCCAGCTTTGCAGCACGGCTTTGGCGTGCGCATTACCTTTGTCGGCCTTTTCCTTGACATCGTGTAACTGGTCGAACATCAACAGCGTCTTCTTCAATCCCTCGGCGGCTGCGGGCCCAACCTCGGCGTCATCCAGCAAGTCGATCAGGGGGCCGATGTTGTAGCCGCCGAGCATGGTGCCGAGCAGCTGCGTGGCCCTTTCACGGCTGATGATCAGGCACTTTTCGGTGCCATGTGCCACAGCTGCCAGGTAGCTGGCTTTCACCTTGGCCGCATCGTCGACCCCGGCGGGAACGCGGTAGGTGATCAGGTTCAGCAGGAACTCGGCCTCACCAGTCGAGGGGTTCTTGAGCAGTTCGACCAGGTCGGCCGTCTGCTTCACCGAAAGCGGCAAGGGCGGGATGCCGAGCGCGGCACGCTCGGCGACATGGTCAACATAGGCTTGCAACATTCTTTTTCTCGGTTCGGTTCACACAAAAATCAGTTCGCGGCGCCGCTCGCAGGCGTAGCGGGGACTGGCGCTTCCGGCGTTTGCCCGGCGCCGGCAGCGGGCGCCTGCTCCGGGCTCGTGGGGGTCGCCACCGCGGGCAGCAAAACCGCAGGCAGCGGCTCCAACAGGCTCGGCAACGGGTTCTTCTTCAAGTTTTCATTCATGGCCGACTGTGTCGGATTCATGCATTCGTCCGCCAGCCGCTTGCCCATTTTCTGACTCATCAACATGGACTTGTTGCCCAGTTGCAGCCACATCGCACCGGCGACCGGGTCTTCGAGGCGGATGGCGCCGGTACGACTTTCCACCGGGTGCATGCGAAAGCGTTGAATGCCCGCCCGCACGATGAAGAAACCTTCCCGCTTGTGAGGCGTGATATGGACAGTGGCGCCGAGCTCGCAGGGTATGTCACCGATGTGGACAAGCTTGGCGACTTCCAGGTCGGCGGGGGTGAGCTGGACCGCCGGGTCGTCGTCCACCGGCGTAGCCTCCTCGATGGCTTTGACGCGGGCGGCCCGTCTTGGGCTTGGATTGGCGGCCGGATTTGCGACAGGTTTCGCGGCGGACTTGGCCGCCGGTTTCACAGCCGCTGCGGTCTGGGCCAGCACCAGGGCGGGCGCGCCGGCAAACAGCAAGGTAGCGAGAAGGACTCTCATGTGAATTGTCTCGGTTTAATTTAGGTACGCGGGGCTTCCATCCAGCCCTGCACGAGTGAAGGGAGCTTCCTTCCGGTCTGGTGCGCCCTCTCCAACACCTGCCAGTAGTAGCGGTAGCTCGCCCTATCTTCCAACTTGCCTTCGAAGCTGATCGGGGCCCAGTCAGCCTGGGCCGCGGCAGCAATTATCTTGCTGGCTATCTCGATCTCATGGGCAGTCGGCGCAAACGCCTCCAGGATCGGCCGGATCTGGTCCGGGTGGATGCTCCACATGCGCGTGTAGCCGAATTCGCGGGACGCTCTCGTCGCGGCCGCTGCCAACGCCTTGGTGTTCTTGAATTCCGTGACCACGCTGTGCGACGGAATCTTGCCGTGCGCATGGCAGGCCGACGCGATCTCGAGCTTGGCGCGCACCACCAGGGGATGCGTGAACTGTCCCTGGATTCCCATTCCCTCGGCCGGAATAGCGCCGCCGTGGGCGGAAACGAAATCCATCAGACCGAAGCTGAGCGACTGCACCCGCGGGTGAGCCGCGATATCGAACGCCCGGTGCACCGCCGCCGGCGATTCGATCAGTACGTGCAGGGGCAATTGACCGGCGCCTGCCGCATCCAGCGCCTTGCAGGCGAGCGCCACGTCCGCAACCGACTCCACCTTGGGAATCATGAGGTGGCGCAACTTGTTGCCGGCCTTTCCGGCGATGGTCGCGATGTCCTGTTCAAAGGCGGGATGATCCACGGGATGGACTCGCACCGCCACCCGCGCCTGATTGCCGGCCAGCATGGCCAGCGCCACGACCAGCGCGGCATGCTCCGCCTCACCGCCGACGGGAGCGCCGTCTTCGCAATCCAGCGTGACGTCGAAAACGCAGGCACCGAACTCCTCGGTCATCTCGGCCTGCAACTGCAGGCTCTTGCGCATCCGGGACTCCACCCCGCTGTAGTGATCGCAGACCGGGAGGAACCCAGCTTGCGCCTGGGCGCCGAGGAGGATGTCGCGGGGGTGTTGCATGAGGCGTCTTGATCCAGGCCCTGCCTGGGCCGCTTGGATTGCGGGTCGAGCCCGCAATGACAGGACCCCGGCAGACGAACTGGTTACAGCAGGTGGGACACGCCCGCCTGCTCGTCCTGCAATTCCTTGAGCGTCTTGTTGATGCGCTCCTGGCTGAATTCGTCAATTGGCAAGCCCTGCACCACGGAGTACTTGCCGCCTTGCGTGGTGACCGGGAAACCGAACATCACATCCTTGGGAATGCCATAGTCACCGTTGGAGGGCACGCCCATGGTGACCCACTTGCCGTTGCTGCCCAGCGCCCAGTCGCGCATGTGGTCGATGGCCGCATTGGCGGCCGAGGCGGCGCCGCGCTTGCCCACAGTGGGCAGGAACACGTCGGCATTCCAGACCTGGTCGTTGATGGCGTCATTGACGCTCTTGCCGCCGATGCTGGCGAAGCGGTAGTCGGCGTACATGGTGGGGGAATGGTTGCCCCAGACGGCCATCTTCTCGATCTCGCCGACCTTGCAGCCGGTCTTGGCCGCCACCTGCGACAGCGCGCGGTTGTGGTCCAGGCGCAGCATGGCCGTGAAGTTCTCGCGCGGCAGGCTGGGCGCGCTCTTCATGGCGATGTACGCATTGGTGTTGGCCGGATTGCCGACCACCAGCACCTTGACGTTGCGGCTGGCCGCCTTGTCCAGAGCTTTGCCTTGAGCGATAAAAATCTGGCCGTTGATCGACAGCAGCTCGGCGCGTTCCATGCCCGGGCCGCGAGGGCGCGAGCCGACCAGCAGCGCGTAATCCGTATCCTTGAATGCCGTCACCGGGTCGCTGTGCGCTTCCATGCCCTCCAGCAGCGGGAAGGCGCAGTCTTGCAGTTCCATCATCACGCCCTTCAGCGCCTTCTGCGCCTTCTCGTCCGGGATCTCGAGCAATTGCAGGATGACGGGCTGGTCCTTGCCCAGCATTTCGCCGGAGGCGATGCGAAACAGCAGTGCGTAACCGATTTGACCTGCGGCGCCGGTAACGGCTACTCGGACGGGCTTCTTGCTCATGGGATCCTCCGGTGGGCGTGAGTTGCAAAACTGGGATTCAGCCGGTTCCGCCGAGGCAAAAAACCATGCTGGACAGCCTTCAAGTTTACCCTCGAAAACCCTAGGGCGTCAATTTGTCTTATGTCTTATATAAGATATTATCGGGTAGCTCGACATCCTCCATTTCACCCTGACCGCACGCTGACTGCGCATGGCCCAGACGCCTTTATCCTCCCCCGACACCGGCGCCACCGGCAACGCCGCCGCGCCGGCGACGCCGGCGTTCAGCCCGTTGTACCAACAGATCAAGGCGCTGATCCTGCAAAGCCTGCAAGCCGGCGAATGGAAGCCCGGCGAGGCGATCCCCAGCGAGATGGATCTGGCCGCGCGCTTTCGCGTCAGCCAGGGCACCGTGCGCAAGGCCATCGATGAACTCGCCTCCGACAACCTGCTCGTGCGACGGCAGGGCAAGGGAACCTTTGTCGCCACCCATTCCGAGCAGCACGTTCAGTACCGCTTCCTCAAGCTCATGCCGGACAGCGGCGATGTGGGCAGCGAGGGACCGGCCCAGCGCACCGTAGTCGAGTGCAAGCGTGTGCGGGCTTCAGCCGACGTCGCGCGTGCGCTCGGTTTGAGGTCCGGCGATTCGGTGATCCAGTT
This sequence comes from Ramlibacter sp., assembly GCA_046599015.1. Taxonomy (GTDB): domain Bacteria; phylum Pseudomonadota; class Gammaproteobacteria; order Burkholderiales; family Burkholderiaceae_C; genus Ramlibacter. The sequence continues at coordinate 79,824 of JBKJHN010000054.1, read as the reverse complement.
GCGGCGCGTGCTGTCGTTTGGCGGGGTGCCCACGATTCTGGAAGACGTCTGGTTGCCAGGCGGCGCGTTCAAGGGCTTGAGCGCCGAGCAGGTCGCCGGTTACCAAGGCCCCACCTATGCCCTCTACGAGGTCGAATTCGGCGTCCGCATGGTCCGCGCCGAGGAAAAGATACGCGCCGTCGGCGCCGACGCCCAGCAGGCGCTGCTATTGAAAGTGGAGCAGCACGCACCCGTCCTCAGCGTGGAGCGAGTCGCCTACACGTACAACGACGTACCGATGGAACTGCGCCGGGGGCTGTACCGAACCGACACGCATCACTACCGAAACGAGTTGAGCTGAGTGGACAATTTGAAGGCTCTGTGTCAGCTTGTTGCGTTGCAATAGAATTTTAGGTTCTCCGCCATTCCCCGATCAGCCCCCGCGCGCATGCCGCCCACCACGAAAGCCACGCCATGACAGAGCTTGCCAAGAAGCGGCCTGAATTCCGTAACATCAACGCCTTCTCCGACCTGCCGTCCTATCGTTTGCCCCTGGCTGGCATCGTGTCCATCCTGCACCGCGTCAGCGGCGTGCTGATGTTCGCGCTGATGCCGTTCGTCATCTGGATGTTCGACACCTCGGTGTCATCGGAAATCTCCTTCGCGAAATTCACGTCGGCCTTCAACAACGGCATTTCGTTCGTCCCCGGCTTCTTCATCAAGCTGGTTGCCCTGGCGCTGATCTGGGCCTACCTGCATCACTTCATCGCCGGTCTGCGGCATCTGTGGATGGACGTGAGCCATGCGGCCGTGAGCAAGGGCTTCGGCCTGAAATCGGCGCAGTTCACCCTCCTGGTCAGCGTGCTGCTTACGGTGATCCTCGGCGCCAAGCTGTTCGGACTGTATTGAAATAACGACGAGAGGCAAGAACCAATGTCTGTGAATTACGGATCCAAGCGCATCGTCGTCGGTGCGCACTATGGCTTGCGCGACTGGCTCAGCCAGCGCGTGACGGCCGCCCTGATGGCGCTCTTCACATTGCTGGTGCTGGCGCAGGTGATCTTTTCGCGCGGGCCGATCGGCTACGACCGTTGGGCCGGCATCTTTGCCGCCCAGTGGATGAAGGCGCTGACGTTCACCGTCATCGCCGCCCTGCTCTGGCATGTGTGGGTCGGGATGCGCGACGTGTTCATGGACTATGTCAAGCCGGTCGGCATTCGGCTGGTGCTGCAAGTCTTCACCATTGTCTGGCTCACGGCATGCGCCGGCTGGGCCATTCAAGTGCTGTGGAGACTGTGAGATGTCGTACACCACCAGAAACATCACCCGGCGCAAGTTCGACGTGGTCATCGTCGGGGCCGGCGGCTCGGGCATGCGCGCCTCGCTGCAACTTGCGCGCGCGGGCCTCAACGTTGCCGTGCTCTCCAAAGTGTTCCCGACCCGCTCCCACACGGTCGCCGCGCAAGGCGGGATCGGCGCGTCCCTGGGCAACATGTCCGAGGACAACTGGCACTACCACTTTTACGACACGATCAAGGGATCGGACTGGCTGGGCGACCAGGACGCCATCGAGTTCATGTGCCGCGAAGCACCGAAGGTCGTGTACGACCTCGAGCACATGGGGATGCCCTTCGATCGCAACCCCGACGGCACGATTTACCAGCGCCCGTTCGGCGGACACACCGCCAACTACGGCGAAAAGCCGGTGCAGCGCGCCTGCGCGGCCGCCGACCGCACCGGCCATGCGATGTTGCACACGTTGTACCAGCAGAACGTCAAGGCCATGACCAGCTTCTTCGTCGAGTGGATGGCGCTCGACCTGGTGCGCGATGCCGACGGCGACGTGCTCGGCGTGTCCGCGCTGGAGATGGAGACCGGCGACCTTTACATCCTCGAAGCCAAGACCACGCTGCTGGCCACTGGCGGCGCGGGACGGATTTTTGCCGCCTCGACCAACGCCTTCATCAACACGGGTGACGGCTTGGGCATGGCGGCGCGCGCCGGCATTCCGCTTGAAGACATGGAATTCTGGCAGTTCCATCCGACCGGTGTGGCCGGCGCGGGCGTGTTGCTCACCGAAGGCTGCCGCGGCGAGGGCGCGATTCTCTTGAACAGCAACGGCGAGCGTTTCATGGAGCGCTATGCACCGGCCTACAAAGACCTGGCGCCGCGCGACTTCGTGTCGCGTTCGATGGACCAGGAGATCAAGGAGGGCCGCGGCTGCGGTCCGAACAAGGACTATGTCTTGCTCAAGCTCGACCACCTCGGTGCCGAGACCATCCACAAGCGCCTGCCCTCGGTGTACGAGATTGGCGTCAACTTCGCCAACGTCGACATCACCCGGGAGCCGATCCCGGTGGTGCCGACCATTCACTATCAAATGGGCGGCATTCCGACCAACATCAATGGCCAGGTCGTGGAGCAGAAAGGCGACGTTCACAACGCTGTCGTCAACGGCCTGTATGCGGTGGGCGAATGTTCCTGCGTCAGCGTGCACGGCGCCAACCGGCTGGGCACCAACTCGCTGCTGGACCTGCTGGTGTTCGGCCGCGCGGCGGGCAACCACATTGTCGATTTCGCCGGCCGGGCCGGGTCGCACAAGCCGCTGCCCGCGGACGCGGCAGACCGGACACTGGAACGCCTGAACCGGCTGCAGAACAGCAGCAGCGGTGAGTACGCCCAGGACGTTGCCAATGACATTCGCGCCTCGATGCAGACCCATGCGAGCGTGTTCCGCACCCAGGCCCTGATGGACCAGGGGGTGCAGCAGATCGAGGCTATCCGTGGCCGCGTCGCGGCAATGGCCCTCAAGGACAAGTCGAAGGTATTCAACACGGCGCGCATCGAGGCTCTCGAAGTGGACAACCTGATCGAGTGCGCGCAGGCGACCATCGTCTCGGCGGCGGCCCGCAAGGAATGCCGCGGCGCCCACACCGTGAGCGACTACGAGCGGCCGGCGGACGATCCGCACGCGCCGTTGGGCCGCGATGACGTCAATTGGCTCAAGCACACGCTGTGGCACAGGGAGGGCAGCCGCCTGTCGTACAAGCCGGTGCAGCTGAAGCCCCTCACGGTGGAGTCCGTACCTCCCAAGGTCCGTACGTTCTAGTACGTACTTCCGTTGGACAGATAAAGCGCCTAGATTCAAACCTGAGACACCAGGACGCCCGCCAGGTCCTGCTTCGATGAAGACACCATGCAAAAACGCACATTTCAGATCTACCGCTACGATCCCGAGAAAGACGCCAAGCCTTACATGCAAAAGGTCGAAATCGAGCTCGAGGGCACCGAACGCATGCTGCTGGACGCCTTGATGAAGCTCAAGGCGCAGGACCCGACGCTCTCGTTTCGCCGCTCCTGCCGTGAAGGCGTCTGCGGTTCCGACGCCATGAACATCAATGGCAAGAACGGCCTGGCCTGTATCACCAACATGCTGACGCTGAAGGATCCGATCGTCCTGAAACCGCTGCCCGGCCTGCCCGTGATCCGCGACCTCATCGTGGACATGACCCAGTTCTTCAAGCAGTACCACTCGATCAAGCCCTACCTGATCAACGACAACATTCCTCCGGAGCGCGAGCGGTTGCAGTCGCCCGAGGAGCGAGACGAGCTCGACGGTCTGTACGAGTGCATCCTGTGCGCCAGTTGCTCGACCAGCTGCCCGAGTTTCTGGTGGAACCCGGACAAATTCGTCGGCCCGGCCGGCCTGCTGCAAGCCTATCGGTTCATCGCCGACAGCCGCGACGAGGCGACGGCCGAGCGCCTGGACAACCTCGAAGACCCGTATCGCCTATTTCGCTGCCACACCATCATGAATTGCGTGGACGTCTGCCCCAAGTCATTGAACCCGACGCTGGCGATCGGGAAAATCAAGGAACTGATGGTGCGACGCGCCATATGAGCCATGGCCGAAGAACTGCTGGATGAACGGGGTTTGAGCAAACTGAGGTGGCGCTGCCGCCGCGGTTTGCTGGAAAATGACCTGTTCATCGACCGGTTCTTCGTTCGGTACGAGGCTTGCCTGACGGTCAGGCAAGCGGCGGCCTTGAGTGAGTTGATGGACTTGGCGGATAACGACCTGCTGGACCTGCTGCTCAAGCGCAGGGAACCCGAGGGCGCGATCGCGACGAGCGACGTCAGGATAGTGCTGGAGATGCTGCGAACCTCTGGAAGCGCATCGCCGGAAGTTGGGTCATGAAAACAGTAGGAAAACCGATATGAAACTCGCTGACACCAAAGCCACCCTGTCGTTCAGCAACGGCAGCCCCAATGTCGATCTGCCCGTGTATCACGGCAGCGTGGGGCCGGATGTGATCGACATCCGCAAGCTCTATGCGCAGACCGGGATGTTCACTTACGACCCGGGGTTCCTCTCGACGGCTGCCTGCCAGTCCTCGATCACCTTTATCGACGGCGACAAGGGCGAGTTGCTGTATCGCGGCTACCCGATCGAACAGCTGGCCACGCAGTGCGACTTCATGGAAACATGCTATCTGCTGCTGTACGGAGAGTTGCCCGACGCTGCGAAGAAGAACAAGTTCAGCCGCACTGTGACCATGCACACCATGGTGAACGAACAAATGCAGTTCTTCCTGCGGGGCTTCCGCCGTGACGCCCACCCGATGGCGATCATGACCGGCCTGGTCGGCGCGCTGTCGGCCTTTTATCACGACAGCACGGACATCCACAATCCCGAGCACCGCGAGATCTCCGCGATCCGCCTGATCGCCAAGATGCCCACGCTGGTGGCCATGGCCTACAAGTACAGCGCCGGCCAGCCCTACATCTATCCCAAGAACGACCTGTCCTATGCCGGCAACTTTCTGCAGATGATGTTTGCCACGCCTTGCGAGCAGTACAAGAGCAATCCGGTGCTGGAGCGCGCACTGGACCGGATCCTGATCCTGCACGCCGACCATGAGCAAAACGCTTCCACCTCGACGGTGCGCCTGTGCGGCTCGTCCGGCACCAACCCGTTCGCCGCCATTGCGGCCGGGGTGGCCTGCCTCTGGGGCCCGGCCCATGGCGGCGCGAATGAAGCCTGCCTGAACATGCTGGAGGACATCCAGAAGCAGGGCGGCGTCGACAAGATCGGCGAATTCATCAAGCAGGTCAAGGACAAGAACTCGGGTGTCAAGCTGATGGGTTTCGGCCACCGGGTGTACAAGAACTATGACCCGCGTGCCAAGCTGATGCAGGAAACCTGTAAAGAGGTGCTCGGTGAGCTGGGCCTGGAAAACGATCCGCTGTTCAAGCTGGCCATGACGTTGGAGAAGATCGCCCTGGAAGACGAATACTTCGTCTCGCGCAAGCTCTACCCGAACGTGGACTTCTATTCGGGTATCGTGCAGCGCGCCATCGGCATTCCGGTGGCGCTGTTCACCGCGATCTTCGCGGCGGCCCGCACGGTGGGCTGGATCGCCCAGCTTAACGAGATGATCGGCGACCCGGAATACAAGATCGGCCGTCCGCGCCAGTTGTATGACGGCGCCACCCAGCGCGACGTGCCGGCGCTGGCCAAGCGTTAACCGATCCGACAGCGAAGCCGGTTATCGCGGGCAGCGATGGCCGGCTTTTGCTTTATGGGCGAAAATCGCAGCTTCGAAATGGAAGTACCCATGGGAAGAACGCTTTACGACAAGATATGGGATGAGCATGTCGTCCACGCCGAAGAGGACGGCACGGCGATCCTCTACATCGACCGCCATCTGGTCCACGAGGTCACCAGCCCGCAGGCGTTCGAAGGGCTGCGTGAGGCCGGGCGAAAAGTCTGGCGGGTGAGTTCGATCGTGGCTACGGCAGATCACAACACGCCCACGACCGGCTGGGAACGCGGGTATGACGGCATCACCGATCCGATCAGCAAGGAGCAGATCACCACACTCGACAAGAACATCGCCGAATTCGGATCGGCCGCCTACTTCCCCTTCCTGTCCAAGCGCCAGGGCATCGTGCACGTGATCGGTCCGGAGCAAGGGGCGACTCTGCCGGGGATGACGGTGGTCTGCGGCGATTCGCACACCTCGACGCATGGCGCGTTCGGCGCCCTGGCCCACGGCATCGGGACCAGCGAGGTCGAGCACGTCATGGCGACCCAGACGCTGCTGGCAAAGAAAGCCAGGAACATGCTGATCCGCGTCGAAGGCAAGATTACGCCCGGCGTGACGGCCAAGGACATCGTGCTGGCGATCATCGGCCGAATCGGCACCGCCGGGGGCACGGGCTACACCATCGAATTCGGCGGATCGGCCGTTCGCAACCTTTCGATGGAGGGGCGCATGACGGTATGCAACATGGCGATCGAGGCGGGCGCGCGCGCCGGGCTGGTTGCCGTGGACGAGAAAACCATCGAGTACGTCCGGGGCCGGCCGCTCGCGCCGACAGGGGTTGAGTGGGACCAGGCGGTCGCCTACTGGAGGACGCTGCGGTCGGACGCCGATGCAGTGTTCGACACGGTCCTCGAGCTCGACGCGAATGCCATCATCCCGCAGGTTACCTGGGGCACCTCACCGGAGATGGTGCTTGGCGTGGATGGCATGGTGCCGGACCCGGACAAGGAAAAGGACCCGAGCAAGCGCGATGCCATCGAGCGGGCCCTGAGCTACATGGGCCTGGCGCCCGGCAAGGCCCTGAACGACATCTACGTGGACAAGGTGTTCATCGGCTCGTGCACCAACAGCCGGATCGAGGACATGCGCGAAGCCGCAGCGGTCGTCAAGAAACTGGGGCAGAGGGTGGCGCGCAACGTCAAGCTGGCAATGGTGGTGCCCGGTTCAGGGCTGGTCAAGGACCAGGCCGAGCGCGAAGGGCTGCATGAAATCTTCAAGGCGGCCGGCTTCGAATGGCGCGAGCCCGGATGCTCCATGTGTCTGGCCATGAACGCCGACCGGCTGGAACCGGGTGAGCGCTGCGCCTCCACCAGCAACCGCAATTTTGAAGGCCGCCAGGGTGCCGGCGGCCGCACCCATTTGGTCAGTCCCGCGATGGCCGCAGCGGCGGCGGTGCATGGCCATTTCGTCGATGTCCGTCAATTTTCCTGAAAGGAAGAAACCATGAAAACCATCGCTACCCTGCTCGTTCTGTCATTCACCCTGGCGCTGGCCGGCTGCAATACCATCGCCGGCGCAGGCCAGGACGTCCAGAAAGCCGGCGAGAAAATCGAAGGCACGGCCAAGAAATACTAGGGGCAGGCCCTAATCACACAAGGACAAGGCGCGACCCGCCGTGTTTTTCCTCCGGTATGCAGAAATTCACCGTGCACAAGGGCCTGGTGGCCCCGATGGACAGGGAGAACGTCGACACCGACGCGATCATCCCCAAGCAGTTCCTCAAGTCCATCCGCAAGACCGGCTTCGGCCCGCACCTGTTCGACGCCTGGCGCTACCTGGACCCGGGCGAGCCCGGCCAGGACGCGGCCACCCGCAAGCCGAACCCCGACTTCGTGCTGAACCAGCCGCGCTACCAGGGCGCCTCGATCCTGCTGGCGCGCAAGAACTTCGGCTGCGGCTCGTCGCGCGAACATGCGCCGTGGGCGCTGGACCAATACGGCTTTCGCGCGATCATCGCGCCCAGCTTCGCCGACATCTTCTTCAACAACTGCTTCAAGAACGGGCTGCTCCCTATCGTTCTGCCGGACACCCAGGTGGCCCAGCTGTTCGATGACGCGCTGGCATTCCCCGGTTATCAGCTGACGGTCGACCTTGAGCGGCAGGTGATCGTCAAGGCGCAGGGCGAGGAACTCGCCTTCGAGGTGCAGCCATTCCGCAAGTTCTGCCTTGTCAACGGCCTGGACGACATCGGCCTGACCTTGCGCCAGTCCGACAAGATCAAGGCTTTTGAAGCGCAGCGCCTGGCGGCCAAACCGTGGCTCGCCCAGACCCTCCCCCGTTAGGGCCCCAATGAAAATAGCAGTCTTGCCCGGTGACGGCATCGGCACCGAGATCATCGCCGAGGCAATCAAGGTACTGAACGTCCTTGACCTCAAGTTCGAAATGGAAACCGCCCTCGTCGGCGGCGCCGCTTACGAGGCCCATGGACATCCTCTGCCGGAAGCGACGCTGAAACTGGCCAAGCAAGCCGACGCGGTGCTGTTCGGTGCTGTCGGCGACTGGAAATACGACAAGCTCGATCGCCCTCTTCGGCCGGAACAGGCCGTGCTCGGATTGCGCAAGAACCTGGGTCTTTTCGCCAACTTCCGCCCCGCCATCTGTTACGACGAACTGGTTGCCTCTTCCAGCCTGAAGCCGGAGCTGGTGTCCGGGCTGGACATCCTGATCATCCGCGAACTGACGGGTGACATCTACTTCGGCCAGCCGCGCGGCCGGCGCGTGGCGGTTGACGGCCACTTCCCGGGCGCCGAAGAAGCCTTCGACACGATGCGCTACTCGCGGCCTGAAATCGAACGGATCGCCCACGTGGCTTTCCAGGCCGCGCGCAAACGCAGCAAGCGCGTGACCAGCGTCGACAAGGCCAATGTGCTCGAAACTTTCCAGTTCTGGAAAGACGTGGTCAGCGAGGTTGGCAAGCAGTACCCGGACGTCGAACTGGACCACATGTACGTCGATAACGCCGCGATGCAACTGGTGAAGGCGCCAAAGAAATTCGACGTGCTCGTCACCGGCAACATGTTCGGCGACATCCTCTCTGACGAAGCGGCGATGCTGACGGGGTCGATCGGCATGTTGCCTTCCGCAAGCCTGAACGCTTCCAGCCAGGGCCTTTATGAGCCAAGCCACGGCAGCGCGCCCGACATTGCGGGCAAGGGGATAGCCAATCCTTTGGCTACAATATTGTCTGCCGCCATGATGCTCCGCTATTCCCTCAATCAACCCAGCGCCGCCGACCGTATCGAGTCCGCGGTGAAGGACGTGCTTGCTTCCGGCTTGCGCACCGAGGACATCTACTCGGATGGCACGAAAAAGGTCGGCACCCGCGAGATGGGCGATGCCGTGGTCACCGCTTTGACGGCGATTACCAAGAAGACCACCAAGGGCTAGACAAGCTCCGGTTCGTTGCGCGCCTCCCGGCCCGAACGAGCCGGGACACGAAGGTTTCATAAAACTTTTCAAAAGGGCGACGCGACATGAAGATATCGAACGGACAACAACCCCTGGTCGGCATGGTCGGCTGGCGCGGCATGGTCGGCTCCGTCCTGATGGACCGGATGCAGGCGGAAGGCGATTTCGCCCTTGTCGAGCCTTTGTTCTTTTCCACTTCCAACGCCGGTGGCAAGGCCCCGGCCCAGGCCAAGAACGAAACCACGCTGAAGGACGCGTTCGACATCGATGCGCTGAAGAAGTGCGACATCGTCATCACCGCGCAGGGCGGCGATTACACCAGCGAGGTCTTTCCCAAACTGCGCGCCGCTGGCTGGAACGGCCACTGGATCGACGCCGCCTCGGCTTTGCGGATGAAAGACGACGCCGTCATCATCCTCGACCCGGTGAACATGCCCGTGATCAAGGACGCCCTGTTCAAAGGCGGCAAGAACTGGATCGGCGGCAACTGCACCGTCAGCTGCATGCTGATGGGCGTGGGCGCGCTCTACAAGGCCGGGCTCGTCGAGTGGATGAGCAGCATGACCTATCAGGCTGCGTCGGGCGGCGGCGCCCAGCATATGCGTGAGCTCTTGGCGCAGTTCGGCACGCTCCATGGCGAGGTGAAGGCGCTGCTGGCCGACCCCAAGTCGGCAATCCTCGAGATCGACCGCAAGGTGCTGGTCCGGCAGCACGGCATGTCGAGCGATGAAACCGAAAACTTCGGCGTGCCGCTGGGCGGCTCCCTGATCCCCTGGATCGACAAGGACCTGGGCAATGGAGTGAGCCGCGAGGAGTGGAAGGCCGGAGCCGAGACCAACAAGATACTGGGACGGGGCGTGGGCTTTGGCACGCCAGCAACGCCGGTCGATGGATTTTGCGTTCGCGTCGGAGCGATGCGCTGCCACAGCCAGGCCTTGACCTTCAAACTGAAGAAGGACGTGCCGCTGGCCGATGTCGAACAACTGATCGCAAGCGACAACGCCTGGGTGAAGGTGGTGCCAAATACGCGCGAAGCCACCATTCAGGGGCTGACCCCCGTCGCGGTGACCGGAACCCTGGATATCCCGGTTGGCCGGATCCGCAAACTGGCCATGGGTCCGGAATACGTTGGTGCTTTCACCGTCGGCGACCAGTTGCTGTGGGGCGCCGCCGAGCCGCTGCGAAGAATGCTGCGCATTTTGCTGGACGCGTAGCTGCTTGTGGCCCGACGAAGCCCGTAATCATCGGTTACACGGCGTTGTCGCATCACCACAATGGCCCAGGTGCAAGCAGGCTCGAAGACACCTCTCCGAAGTTAAAAGATGTCTCAGCTTGTCAGTCTAAGACATTGATGCTATGTTCCTTTTAGCAAATTCAGCGTCGAGGCGTTGTTCGCATGATGAGAAAAATATTGCCTGCGAACCGAGCAGTGAGGGCGCAGAAATCGATCGGCAAGCCGCACTGGCGTGCATCCGCTCTGGCACTTGCCACGGTCGCGCTGATGGGCGTTTCAGCCTCCGATGCCTATGCCCTCGCCTTGGGTCGAATCTCGGTCCAGTCCGCCTTGGGTGAGCCGCTGCGTGCCGAGATCGAGATCCCGGAAATCAACGCTGAAGAGCTCGCCAGCCTTCGCACCGCGGTTGCGTCGCCCGACGCGTTCCGTTCTGCGGGCCTCGAATACAACCCGGCCCTTGCCACTCTCACCATCAAGCTGGAACGCCGCCCCGACGGGCGTCACTTCCTGACCCTGTCCAGCCAGCGTGCCGTCAATGAACCGTTTCTGGACCTGATTCTGGAAACCAACTGGTCGTCGGGCCGCATCGTGCGGGACTACACGATGCTGTTCGACCCGCCGAATCTGCGGCCGGCCGCTCAGCCGCTCGCCGCGCAGGTGTCACCCGTGGCGCCCTCCAGCGTCACCCCGCAGCCCGTGCGACCGGCCCCCGCGGCGCGCGTTCCGGCTGCCCGCTCCGCAGCACGCCAATCCGCAGCACGCGAGCCGGCGTCTGGCGACCGCAAGCAAGTCACCGTGCGCAGCGGCGACACCGCCGGGACCTTGGCCGCCGCAAACAAGCCGTCGAATATCTCACTCGACCAGATGTTGGTGGCGATCTTGCGCGCCAACCCCGAGGCCTTCATCGGCGGCAATATCAACCGTTTGCGTGCCGGAGCGGTGCTGGATATCCCTTCGGCTGAACAAGCGGCGCTGTTGCCATCAGGTGAAGCCAGGCAGACTGTGGTGGCGCAGAGCCGGGATTTCAACGAATTCCGCCGCCGGCTCGCGGAAGGGCTGCCGACGACGCGGATCGCCGCCGGCGACCGCCAAGCTTCCGGAAAGGTGCAAGCCCAGGTCGAGGACAAGAAGCCCGCTGCCGCCTCACCCGACAAGCTGACCTTGTCGAAAGGCGCGGTTCAGGACAAAGGCACCGCGGACAAGATCGCCCGCGACCGTGCCGCCCAGGACGCGGCAACCAGGGTCGCCGAGCTCAACAAAAATATCGCAGACCTGAACAAGCTGGGTAGTGCCACAGCCCCTGCTGGTTCCGGCAGTGCAGCGAAGCCCCCGATTGCAGTGCCAGTCGGCGCCGCCAGCGCCGCGAAACCAGCGATACCGGCACCAACAGTTGCCGCAGCCACAGTCACTGCCAAACCATTACCTGCGGTGGTTGCGCCGGTGCCGGTTCCTCCGCCCGTGCCGGTTCCTGCGCCCGTGCCAGTCGCGGCCGCCGCAACGGCTGCGGCGCCGATGCCGGCTGCACCAGCACCCGCGGCAGCCGCTTCCATGCCGTTGCCAACACCAGCAGCGGCTGCAGCCCCCATGCCCGCGCCTGCCAGTTCCGCTGCGCCTGCCAGCCCGGCGAGCGACGCATCGTCGATCGCGGCTACCCCAGTCGCGGCGCAAGCCAGCGCGCCGGCGGCCACTCCGGTCAAAGCCGCGGCATCACGTCCCAAACCAGCCGTCGCACCGCTTGTAGAGACCAGCCTGATCGACGACATGCTGGAGAACCCGATTGTCCCCGCGACCCTGGGCGGAGTGCTGGCGCTGGCACTGGGCTTTGGCTTTTACCGCGCGCGGCAGCGAAAAAAATCGGGACAGGTCGACAGTTCTTTTCTGGAAAGCCGGCTCCAGCCCGACTCGTTTTTTGGTGCCAGCGGTGGTCAGCGCATCGATACCAAGGAAGGTGCGGCCACGGGGTCGTCCATGGTGTACTCGCCCAGCCAGCTCGACGCGGCGGGCGATGTGGATCCGGTGGCCGAGGCCGATGTCTACCTGGCCTATGGCCGTGACCTGCAGGCTGAGGAAATTCTCAAAGAGGCAATGCGCACGTCACCCCAGCGCGTCGCGATCCACAGCAAGCTGCTCGAGATCTACGCCAAACGGCGCGACTCCAGGGCCTTCGAACTCATTGCCACTGGCGCGCACGGCCTGACCAAGGGTGAGGGGCCGGAGTGGGAACACATTTGCCAGCTCGGCCACGAACTCGATCCATCGAATCCTCTCTACCGTCCTGGCGGACAGCCAGGAACCGATGCGATGCCTGCTGGCACCCTTGTCACAGCAGCGCGCAGCGTTCCGGCAATGGCTGCGCACCCGGTGCCGGCAGCGGCAGCGGCAGCAGCCGACGTGGACCTCGATCTCGATTTTTCCCTTGGCGATGACGAGCCCGTCACCGCCAAGCCGCCGGCCCGCCCTTCCGCCACGCCCGAGCCGACCCTGGCGTTCAATGTGTTGAATGAGCCGGAAGCGTCCATGCCCAGCATGGACTTCAATTTCGCGGATGTATTCAACGCCCCCGCCGCCTCGTCAGCTGCGGCGGCTCAGTCCCGGCCGCATCAGGACGCGCCCAGTGCCAGCTTGGCCGAGAACAGCCTGGATTTCGATATCCAGTCCGTCGTGGCAACACCGCCAGCACCGGCCCCTGCGCAAGCCGCGCCTCCGGCAGCTGCGGTCGCCGCGCCCGCCGCTGACGCCGGGATGATCCAGTTCGATCTCGGGGCATTGTCGCTGGACCTCGACAGCCCGCCGGCCCAGGCGCCGGCAACGGCCAGCGTGTCTGAGCCGGAATCCGAGTCGGCTAACTTTCCGGACACCGGAGACGACCCGCTGGCCATTAAGTTGGCATTGGCCCAGGAATTCAATGCAATCGGCGACCCCGATGGCGCCCGCAGCCTGGCCCAGGAAGTACTCGCAGAGGCTTCCGGTGACCTCAAGAATCAGGCCCGTCGATTCCTCGCGGAAATCAGCTGATTTTTCGGCGCTCGGCTGGCTCGCTTCGCACCTGAGGGCATGCCCATGAGGCTCGCGCTGGGCATCAGCTACAACGGGCAGGCCTACCAAGGCTGGCAAAGCCAACTCTCGGGGCAGACCGTGCAGGACCGGCTGGAGAAAGCCCTTACCCTGTTCGCTGCACAGCCGGTTTCCACAGTCTGCGCGGGCCGCACCGACGCGGGCGTTCACGGATTGATGCAGGTCGTCCACTTCGATACGGCCTTGGACCGCGAGGAGTTCTCTTGGGTCAGGGGCACCAATCGCTTCCTTCCGGTCGACATCGCGGTGCACTGGGCCCGTGCGGTTCCCGATGCTTTTCACTCGCGGGCCAGCGCTACAGCGCGCCGCTACAGCTATGTCGTTCTGGAGTCGGCCGTGCGGCCGAGCGTGGAGGCCGGCCGGGTCGGCTGGGTGTTCCGACCACTCGATGGCGATGCGATGCGCCAGGCGGCAGCGGCGTTGATCGGCCAACATGACTTCAGTTCGTTCCGCGCGGCGGGCTGCCAGGCCCGAACGCCAGTCAAGACTATCACCCAAATAGAAATCGCACGGCGGGGTGCGTATTGGCGCTTCGACTTCGAAGCCAATGCGTTCCTGCACCACATGATCCGCAACATCATGGGCTGCCTGCTGGTGGTCGGCCAGGGACAGCAGCCACCTCGCTGGATTGCCGAGGTGCTCGTCGCGCGCGACCGCAACGCTGCCGCGCCGACTTTCTCGCCCGATGGGTTGTACTTCCTCGGCCCGGTGTATGGCCCCGAGTGGAAGCTGCCCAGCCGCACGGCTGCGTATGATTGGCTGCCATGAACGGTCTGAGGACACGGATCAAGATTTGCGGACTCACCCGCGAGCAGGACGTGGACGCGGCCGTCGCGGCGGGGGCAGACGCCGTTGGCTTCGTCATGTACGAAAAGAGCCAGCGCTTCGTTACGCCGCGGCGCGCCGGCGAACTGGCCAGGCGCTTGCCGCCCTTCATGACCCCGGTTCTGCTGTTCGTCAACGAAAGGCCGGAGAGCGTTCTGGCCGCTTGCGAGCAGGTGCCCGGGTCGGCCGTGCAGTTTCATGGCGACGAGACACCGGCCCAGTGCCTGCAATCGACGGCCAGTGGCAGGCACCCCTATATGAGGGTGGCACGCATGCCGCTCGACGACACCACTCCCTTCGACTTGCTAAAATTCGCTTCGGAGTACCCCGGTGCCCAGGCCATCCTGCTCGACGCTTATGTCGAGGGATACGGCGGCGCCGGGAAAACATTCAATTGGTCACGGCTTCCACCAAACGTCAACTGTCACCTCGTTTTGTCTGGTGGATTGACGCCTGCAAACGTGACCGATGGCATCGTGCAAGTGCGGCCGCGTTGTAAAACGCTGGCCGTCGATGTGAGCTCGGGCGTCGAGGTTTCCGCCAGCGCGGGAGCAACCCTCAAGGGCATCAAAGACCCCGAAAAGATCCATCAGTTCGTCCAGGCCGTGCGTGCCGCGGACGCGCTACTTGCAAAGTCGATCCATGTCTTATCAACAACCTGACCCGACGGGCCACTTCGGGAACTACGGCGGCAGTTTCGTCAGCGAGACCCTGACGCATGCCATCAATGAACTACGCGACGCCTATGCGAAGTACCAGCACGAGCCGGAGTTCCTGAAGGAATTCCACTACGAACTCAAGCACTTCGTCGGCCGCCCCTCGCCGGTCTATCACGCGGCGCGGATGAGCCGCGAACAGGGCGGCGCGCAGATCTACCTCAAGCGCGAAGACCTGAACCACACGGGCGCCCACAAGATCAACAACGTGATCGGCCAAGCCATGCTGGCGCGGCGCATGGGCAAGCCGCGGATCATCGCGGAAACCGGAGCCGGCCAGCACGGCGTGGCCACCGCCACCATCTGCGCTCGTTACGGACTGGAGTGCGTGGTCTACATGGGCAGCGAGGACGTCAAGCGTCAAAGCCCCAACGTCTACCGGATGAACCTGCTCGGCGCCACCGTGGTGCCGGTGGAGTCCGGCAGCAAGACGCTCAAGGACGCGCTCAACGAAGCAATGCGCGACTGGGTCGCCAATGTCGAGAACACCTTCTACATCATCGGCACCGTGGCCGGCCCGCACCCTTATCCGATGATGGTGCGCGACTTCCAGAGCGTCATCGGCAAGGAATGCCTGACACAGATGCCCGAAATGACCGGCGGGCAGCCCGACGTGGTGATTGCCTGCGTCGGCGGCGGCAGCAACGCGATGGGGATCTTTCACCCCTACATTCCCTATGAGAAGACCCGGCTGATCGGAGTAGAAGCCGCCGGCGAGGGCCTGGACAGCGGCAAGCACTCCGCCTCATTGCAGCGCGGCAGTCCGGGCGTGCTGCATGGCAACCGCACCTACATCCTGCAGGACGAGAACGGCCAGATCACCGAAACCCACAGCGTCAGCGCCGGCCTCGATTACCCGGGCGTCGGGCCTGAGCACGCGTGGCTGAAAGACATCGGCCGCGCTGAATACGTGGGCATCACCGACAAGGAAGCGCTCGAGGCCTTCCACTACCTGTGCCGCACCGAGGGCATCATTCCGGCGCTCGAATCCAGCCATGCGATCGCGTATGCGATGAAACTGGCGGCGACCCTGAAGCCGGATCAAACAATCCTGGTCAATTTGTCCGGGCGCGGCGACAAGGACATCGGCACTGTGGCGGATCTCGCCGGGGTGGACTTCTATGACCGCCCCTCGATGCGTGGGCTGCAGGTAAAGGGCGGCAAGTCATGAGCGGCCGAATCGAAGCGAAGTTCACCGCGCTCAAGACCCAGCGCCGCACGGCCCTCATCCCCTATGTCACCGCCGGCTTTCCATTTGCCGACATCACGCCCGAGTTGATGCACGGCATGGTGGAAGCGGGGGCCGACGTGATCGAACTGGGGGTTCCGTTTTCCGACCCGATGGCGGACGGGCCGGTGATCCAGAAGGCGGGTGAAAAGGCCTTGGCGCTGGGCATAGGAACACGCCAAGTGCTGGAAATGGTGCGTTCTTTTCGCGCTGGCGACGACAAAACGCCCGTCGTGCTCATGGGCTACGCCAATCCCGTCGAGCGTTACGACCTGGTGCACGGCAAGGATGCGTTCATCCGCGATGCGGCCAAGGCTGGGGTGGACGGCATCCTGGTGGTCGATTACCCACCGGAGGAATGCGAGGAGTTCGCCGCCAAGCTCAAGGCCGAGGGCATCGACCTGATATTCCTTCTGGCGCCGACCAGCACGGATCAGCGCATGCAGCAAGTCGCGCGCGTGGCCAGCGGGTACGTCTATTACGTCTCGCTGAAGGGGGTCACTGGCGCCGGTAACCTGGACACGGGCGCGGTGGAGCGGATGCTGCCGCGCATCCGCGCCCATGTGAAGGTACCGGTTGGCGTGGGCTTCGGAATCCGCGATGCCGCCACGGCGCAAGCCATCGGCAAGGTGGCGGACGCGGTGGTCATCGGCACCAGGATCATCCAGCTGATCGACGGCCAGCCGCGGGACCAGGTGGTGCCGGTGAGCGCGGCCTTCCTGCGCGAAATCCGCAGCGCGCTCGACGCATAATGCCCTTCTCTCGACGAGGAACACGCACATGAGCTGGCTCGAAAAACTGCTGCCCCCGAAGATTCAACAGACCGACCCGGCCGACCGGCGCCAGGTCCCTGAAGGGCTCTGGGTCAAGTGCCCGAGCTGCGAGACGGTGTTGTACAAGACCGACCTGGAGCAGAACCAGAACGTCTGCCCCACCTGCAGCCATCACCACCGTATCGGCGCCCGGACCCGGCTCAATGGCTTTCTGGACGCTGAAGGGCGGTACGAGATCGGCCAGGAAGTGCTGCCCGTGGACGCCCTGAAATTCAAGGACAGCCGGCGCTATCCCGAGCGCCTGAAGGAAGCGCTGGAAAACACCGGCGAAACCGACGCGCTGGTTGTCATGGGCGGCGCCGTCCACAGCATCAGCATCGTGGCCGCGGCGTTCGAGTTCGATTTCATGGGCGGCAGCATGGGCAGCGTGGTCGGAGAGCGGTTTGTGCGAGGTGTCGAGTCCGCCGTCGAGCAGAAGGTCCCGTTCGTCTGCTTCACCGCGACCGGCGGCGCCCGCATGCAGGAGGGCCTGTTGTCGCTGATGCAGATGGCCAAGACCAATGCCGCGCTCACCCGGCTGGCCAAGAAGGGGCTGCCCTACATCAGTGTCCTGACCGACCCCACGATGGGAGGCGTGAGCGCTGGCTTCGCCTTTGTCGGTGACGTGGTGATCGCCGAGCCCAAGGCCTTGATCGGCTTTGCCGGCCCGCGTGTGATCGAGTCGACGGTGCGCGTGACATTGCCGGAGGGCTTCCAGCGCGCGGAGTTCCTGCAACAAAAGGGCGCTATCGATCTCATCTGCGACCGTCGTGAGTTGCGCAAGACGGTGGCCAACACGCTGGCGATGCTGCAGCGCCAGCCGGCCGACGCGGTCTCTTAATTCAACGCAGCGCCGCTCCCTGCACATAGGCCAGCACGATCGCAGCCACCTGCAGCGCAACCAGGAACGCGAGCGGCGACAGGTCGATGCCGCCGACCAGGGGGATCAGCTTGCGCCACGGGCGCAGCAGTGGCGCGCAGAGCCGCTCGATGACGTCGACAATGGGCGAGTCGGCCCGCACCCAAGACAAGATCGCATACACGATGACCAGTCCGGTCAGCCCTGAGATGACCAGCCGCAGCAGCCCGAACAGCGCCAGGATGGGCAGCATTGCCAGGCCGCCGGTTCCGCCCAGCAACAGCCACAGCAGCGCGAACTGTGCCAGCTGAATCAGAAACGCTCCGACCAGACTGGCGGTGTCCCAACGCTTGACGGCGGGCAGGACTTTGCGCAAGGGCAAGATCAGCCAGTCCGTCAGCGCAAACACGAAGCGACCCACCGGGTTGCCAAACGGGATCCGCTGATGCTGCATGTACAGACGCAGCAGGCAGGCGCCGCCGAGCAGGCCGGCGGCAATATCCAGCAAAAATGAAACGATTTGATATGCCATGAAACGCCGGTAAGTGGGTCGTGGGATGATAGCGGGCAGAAACGGCAAATCATGTCCGGTCTCACCCTGCAGTCGCTGCCGCTGTTCCCCCTGGGCGCGGTGCTGTTCCCCGGCGGCGTGTTGCCGCTGCGGATTTTCGAGGTGCGTTATCTGGACATGATCGCGCGGTGCCACAAGGCGGGGGCGCCGTTCGGCGTGGTTCTGCTGACCCAGGGCAGCGAGGTCCGGCAACCAGGCGCCAAAGAGGCGTTTTCCAGGGTGGGTACGCTGGCGACCATCAGCGAACTGGAAAAGCCACGTTCGGGCCTGCTGATGATCCGAGCCAACGGGGCGCAGCGCTTTCGAATCACCGCCAGCGACCAGCTCAAGCACGGATTGTGGATAGCCGATGTGGAGCGGCTGCCCGATGACATGAGCGTGCCCATTCCGGACGACCTGCAGATCACCGCGACCACCTTGGGCAAGCTGATTCATTCACTCCAGGACAAAGCCGACGCGCCGGAGGAGATGCCGCTGCAAGGCCCCTGGCGTCTGGACGACTGCGGGTGGGTGGCGAACCGGTGGTGCGAATTGCTGCCGCTGGCGATACCGCTGAAACAGCGACTGATGGAACTCGACAACCCGTTAGTGCGTCTGGAACTGGTAAGCGACGTGCTGTCGCGAACGGGGATCGCGTAGCTTCATGCCGCAGGCTCATCGCGCCGCGTAATCCGGCACCTGGGTGCGCAGCCACTGGCGCAAATCTTCCCCGGCCGGGGCCGGACCGGCTTCGTGGATCCAGCGCATCACTGCCTCGAGGTCCGGCGCCTGGACCCAGCTTTTCGCCACCCTCAGCTTGGGATGCGGTGTCGGCTCCGTGGTCTCTTCATTGGTGAGCAATTCCTCATAAAGCTTTTCGCCCGGCCGCAAGCCGGTATAAGCGATCGGGATCTCCTGTTCGGTCTTGCCGGACAGGCGGATCAGCATACGGGCGAGTTCGACGATCTTGACCGGCTCGCCCATGTCCAGGACGAAGATCTGCCCGGAATGTCCCATGAGCCCAGCCTGCAATACGAGCTGCGCGGCTTCCGGGATCGTCATGAAATAGCGCACGATCTCCGGGTGGGTCACCGTGACCGGCCCTCCGCGGGCGATCTGTGCCGAGAACAGCGGCACGACCGAGCCGCTGGATCCGAGCACGTTGCCGAACCGGACCGACACATACTCCGTTCCTGGGTACTCGGCGGCGACGGCTTGCACGGTCAGTTCGGCGAGCCGTTTACTGGCCCCCATCACGTTGGTTGGATTCACCGCCTTGTCGGTGGAGATCATCACAAAGCGGCGGGCACCGCATTCCCCGGCGACCCGGGCGGCATTCAATGTGCCCAACACGTTGGTGCGCAGCGCCTCGATCTCGTTGAGTTCTTCCATCAGCGGCACGTGTTTGTAGGCGGCGGCGTGAAGCACCACGGAAGGCTGGTGGCGCGCGGCGATGGCGCTCAACCTCTCGAATTCACGCACGTTGGCCGTGTAGTAAGCAGCTTCCATCTGCGGATGCGCCTCGCGCAACTCCTGCTCCAGCTGGTAGGTCGCATACTCCGACACGTCCGCGCATACCAGCTTCCCGACGCCGAAGCGCGACACTTGCCGACACAGCTCCGCACCGATCGAGCCGCCGGCGCCCGTCACCAGCACCGTCTGCCCCGAAAAAAGGTCCGCCAGGCCCCGCACGTCCAGTTGCACCGGATCGCGGCCCAGCAGGTCGTCGATCTCCACTTTCCGCGGCCCCGCGGCGTCCGATTTGAGCCATTCGTCGGCGCGCCGCAGCGTGAGCAGCGTCACGCCGGTGCCGCTGGCCTTGAGCAGCGCTTCCCGGCGCTGCGGCGATCCGGGGGGCGCCGCCACCAGCGCGGTGCTGGCGCCCGCCAGCTGGCGCGCCTGGGCGATCAGTTCCACCGGGCCCAGGACCGGGACGTTCTGGAGCCGGCGCCCACGTTCGTCCGGCTGGGGCGACAAGATGCCGACCGGGTGCCACTGGTTCGAGCCCTTGAGCGCTCGCAGCGCCTCGGAGGCATCTGCCAGCGAGCCGATGATGAGGATCGGGCGCATGTGGCTGTTGCCGGGAAACCCCCGCTCGGTCTGCATGCGCCAAGCGGCGCGGGCGCCACCCAAAAACATGAAGGCGAGCAAAGGATGCAGCACGAGCACGGTGCGCGGGAAGCTCTCGTACCGTTGCATCAGGACCAGCGCGGCGCTCACGGCGCCCCCGATAGCCAGGCACAGGCCCAGTTGACGCAGCTCGGCCAGGCTGACGTAACGCCAGACCTGCCGGTAGACTCGGCCTCCGACCAGCGCGGCGAAGTTTCCCAGCAGCATCCACGGCGCCGAGATCCAGGCCACCGAAACGAACTCCTCGGGAACATCGAGGTTGAAGCGCAGCCAAAAGGCGATCCACCAGGCGGCAAGCAGCAGGCAGGCGTCGACCGCGGCCTGGGTGGGGTTGACGAAATGACGGGCCGAAAAGCCAAAGGGGGGCATGGGGCTATTGTCATCGAGACGAGCATGACGACCGGTGGCATGCCGCTGCGGTTTCCCCAGAGCCGTCGTTCATAATTCGCAAGTCCCTCTGAAACGCGCAAACCTGTTCCCTGGTGCCAAAACCGCATGAACGCAACGCCCGGCGTGCTCACTGACTCGACCATCCTCCTGACGGGAGGTACGGGCTCCTTCGGCCACACTTTCGTTCCGATGACCCTCGCGCGCTATCGGCCGAAGAAGCTGATCGTCTATTCACGAGACGAGATGAAACAGTGGGACATGGCCAAGTTATTCGCCGGCGACGACCGGGTACGTTTTTTTATCGGCGACGTCCGGGATCGAGAGCGCATGTACCGGGCCCTCGATGGAGTGGATTACGTGGTGCACGCGGCGGCGACCAAAATAGTGCCGACGGCCGAGTACAACCCGTTCGAATGCGTCAAGACCAATGTCAACGGCGCCATGAACCTGATCGATGCGTGCATAGACAAGAAAGTCAAGCGCGTGGTGGCGTTGTCGACCGACAAGGCCAGCAGTCCTGTGAATCTCTACGGCGCGACAAAACTGGTCTCCGACAAGCTGTTTGTGGCGGGCAACTCGTATGCTGGCGGCGTGGGCACCGCTTTTGCGGTCGTGCGATACGGCAATGTGATGGGTTCGCGTGGTTCGGTCATCCCCTACTTTCTATCGATCATGCAGTCGGGCGTGCTGCCGATCACCGACCCCCGCATGACCCGGTTCATGATTTCCCTGGAACAGGGTGTGGAACTGGTCTGGCATGCCTTCGAGGACATGGAAGGCGGCGAGATCTATGTCAAGAAGATTCCTTCCATGAAGGTGACGGATATCGCGCTCGCCGTTGATTCCGGTGCTCGCCAGGAGGTTGTGGGCATCCGCCCCGGAGAGAAACTGCACGAACAGATGATCAGCCCCGAGGACTCCTTCTACACTTACGAATACGCGCAGCACTTCAAGGTGCTGCCGGCTCTGCACAGCTGGCACACCGACTTCCAGCGGATCAAGGACGGTCAGCGCGTGGCGGATGGCTTCACTTACTCGAGCGACAACAATGCGCAGTGGATGGAGATTCCGGCATTGCGCACCTGGATCGAGGCTAACCGGGGAAGGATTGGCCGGCTCTGAGACCAGGATGGAGTTCATTCCCTACGCCACCCAATCCATCGATGACGCGGACCTGCGCGCTGTTGCTGAAGTACTGACCTCGGGTTGGCTGACGCAAGGACCAGCCGTACCCCGTTTCGAGGAGCAGTTTGCCCAGCGGCACGAGACTGCACACGGCGTCGCGGTCTGCAACGCCACTGCGGGGCTGCACATCGCCTGTCTGGCGCTCGGCGCGGGCCCGGGCAAACGCGTCTGGACCAGCCCGAACAGCTTCCTCGCATCGGCCAACTGCGCGTTGTATTGCGGCGCCGACATCGACTTCGTCGACATCGACCCGGCCACGCGCAACATGTCTGCGGTGGCGCTCGCCGCCAAGCTGGCGCAAGCCGAGCGGGACCAGCTGCTGCCTCACATTGTGATCCCGGTTCATTTCGGCGGGCTTCCCTGCGACATGCAAGCCATCCACTCCCTGGCGCAACGATATCGCTTCCGCATTCTGGAAGATGCGTCACACGCGGTTGGCGCCACCTGCGAAGGCCGTCCGGTAGGCAGCCGATTCGCTGACGCTTCCGTGTTCAGCTTCCACCCCGTCAAGATCATCACCACGGCGGAAGGCGGGATCGTAACGACCCAGGATGAAGCCCTGGCGAGAGAACTCAGGCTGCTGCGGTCGCACGGCATGGTGCACGACCCGCAGGACCCGCGCGGCTGGTATTACGAGCAGCGCCTGCTTGGATACAACTACCGCATGACCGACCTGCAAGCGGCGCTCGGATCGTCGCAGCTGACCCGTCTGAGCGTCTTCGCGGCAGCGCGTGAGAGGCTGGCGGCACGGTATCGGCAATTGCTCTCGGGATTGCCGCTGCGGCTGCCCCCCGCCGCGGGCGAGGGGCGATGCTCCTGGCACCTTTACCCGGTCGAGATCGTTGCGGGACCAGGCGTCGCAACGCGAGCCACAGCATTCGCTCGCATGAAAGACGCCGGGATCGGCGTCAATGTGCACTACATTCCGATCCATCTGCAGCCCTACTACCGCGACCTGGGTTTCCGGCCCGGGCAGTTTCCGAACGCCGAGAAGTACTACGAAGGCGCGATGTCCATCCCGCTTTATCCAAACCTGGCCGAGGCCCAGCAGGACCGCGTCGCCGCGACACTGCGTGCAGCGCTGCAGGCATGAAGACAGTCATCATCGTTCAGGCCCGCATGACCTCCACCCGATTGCCCGGGAAAGTGCTTTTGCCTCTGGCCGGTCAACCTATGTTGTCGCGACTGCTGCATAGGTTGACCCGGGTCCGGCAGGCCGAGCAGGTTGTAGTAGCCACAACGACCAACCTCACCGACAACCCCATCGCCGAACTGTGCGAGGCCGCCAGGCTAACCTGTTTCCGTGGTTCGGAAAAGGACGTGCTGTCCAGGTATGCCGGCGCCGCCGGGGAATGCCATGCGGACACCGTGGTGCGCGTCACCTCCGACTGCCCGCTGCTGGATCCTTCCGTGGTCGACCAGGTGATCACGGCTTACCGTGCCGAAGGGCCGCCAGTGCACTATGCCTCCAACATGCTGGAGCCCAGTTATCCACTCGGCATGGCGGTGGAAGTGTTCGACGCGGACGTGCTTGGGCAGGCCCATGCCGAAGCAGTCGATCCGGAAGAACGCGAACACGTCACTCCTTTCATTTACTGGCGACCCGAGCGCTACTGCCTGCGATCAGTTCGGCTGGATGCCGATCTGAGTCGACACCGCTGGACCGTGGATACGTTTGCCGACTACCGGCTGGTGAGTCTGCTGTTTGAAACCCTGTATCCGCGCCGGCCCGATTTCACGCTTCAGGATATCCTGGACCTGGTAGAGGAACATCCCGGCTGGGAAGAAATCAACCGGGGAATCTCACAACATCAGCCGGTGCAGGCCACGGGGGGAACAGGATGATTTTCAAGACGGAGCAGGAGGCGTTCTGGGCCGGCGATTTCGGCACTGAATACATGCAGCGCAACACCGGCAGGGCACTGCTGGCCTCCAACCTCGATTTTTTTGCCAAGGCTCTGCGCCATGCCCATGGCATCTCCAGTTGCATCGAGTTCGGAGCCAATATCGGAATGAACCTGAGCGCGCTGCAGTTGCTGTATCCAGGCCAGCAGCAGTTCGCCATCGAGATCAACCGTGACGCTGCCGCCGAACTTGCCAAGGTGATCCCTGCAGCGCACATCACGCAGGCGTCGATCCTCGGCTTCGATCCGCCCCGCACGTGGGATCTGGTGCTGATCAAGGGAGTGTTGATTCACATCGATCCGGGACACCTGCCCCAGGTTTACCAGGCCTTGCACAAAGCCGCGGGCAAGTACATGCTGCTATGCGAGTACTACAACCCGTCGCCCGTGCAAATCAGTTACCGGGGCCACGAGAACCGGCTGTTCAAGCGTGATTTTGCCGGCGAGATGCTCGACGAATACTCCGACCTTGAGCTGGTGGACTACGGATTCGCCTACTGGCGGGATCCCGATTTTCCGCAGGACGACATCACCTGGTTCTTGTTGAAGAAACGAGCCTGAACATGCTCACCTACTGCAAACGCTGCGTGATGCCGGATACCAAGCCGGACTTGCTCCTGGACGATGAGGGCGTCTGCAATGCATGCCGCAGCTACGAGCGGCGTGCGGCGATCGACTGGGAGTCCAGGCGCCAGGAACTGCTGCGGCTGCTCGAGCGCTATCGCCGGCCCGACGGCGGCAACTGGGACTGTATCGTTCCGGTCAGCGGCGGAAAAGACAGCACCTACCAGGTCGTACGCATGCTGCAGCTGGGGCTGAACCCGCTGTGTGTCACATCGACGACGTGCGATTTGTCGCAGCTCGGCCGCCGGAACATCGAGAATCTGAAGCGGCTGGGTGTCGACTACGTCGAGATGAGTCCGAATCCGCTGGTAAGGGCGAAGCTCAATCGGATCGGGCTGACCCAGGTCGGCGATATCTCCTGGCCCGAGCATGTGGGCATCTTCACCATACCGGTACGCGCCGCGGTTCAATTCAACGTGCCCTTGATCGTTTGGGGCGAAAATTCGCAGAACGAGTACGGCGGGCCCGCCGCGGCTGAAGGCAACAACGTGCTGAACCGGCGCTGGCTGGAAGAATTCGGCGGCCTGCTGGGTCTGCGTGTCTCGGACCTGATCGGCATCGAGGGCCTCGAAGCCCGCCACCTGATCTGCTACACCTATCCGACCGATGACGAGTTGACCCGTGTCGGCGTGACTGGGCTTTTCCTCGGGCACTACCTGCCCTGGGACGGCCTGGCCAATGCGCTGATCGCCCAAGCCAACGGCTTCAGCACCTTCGACAAGGTCGTCGAAGGATCGATGGTCAACTACGAGAACCTGGACAACCATCAAACGGGCATCCACGACTACTTCAAGTTTCTGAAGTTCGGGTTTGGCCGGGCCACCGATCTCGCCTGCCTGCACATTCGACGTGGCCGGCTCACGCGCGATGACGGCCTGGCGGCCGTCAAGCGGCTCGACGGCAGGTTTCCGTGGACCTATCTCGACAAGCCGCTCGAGGAAATTCTGCAGCTCCTCGAGCTGAGTGTGGACGACTTCGTGAAGGTCTGCGACAAGTTCACGAACAAAAAGATCTTCAAGAGCGCAGCCGGCCGCCTGCTCAAGGATCGGAGCGGGAATCTCACCAAGATCAATGACGACAACCCATGAGGATTGGCGTGATCGACTACGGCGTGGGCAACCTTGGCTCGGTGCTGAGGGCGCTGGAGGAGCTGAAGGTGGAAGTTACCCTGCTCGATTCGCCCGGTGCCCTGCAGTCGGTTGACAAGGTCATCCTGCCCGGCGTCGGGAATTTCTCGGACTGCATCGGACTGCTGGCGGCGGGTGGCTGGGTCGAAAGCATCCGCTCGAGCGTCAACGACGCCGGGCGTCCTCTACTGGGCGTGTGCGTCGGCATGCAACTGCTCGGCACCGCGAGCACCGAAGGGGCTGCAGGCGCGAGCATTGCGGGGCTACGGCTTATTCCGGGCAGGGTAGAGCACCTCCACGATCTTGGCTGCACACTGCGCGTGCCGCATGTGGGATGGAACGGACTGCATGTCAAGACGGGACATGGCGGGCTCCTTGATGGAATCCCGGATGGCACCGACTTTTACTTTGTCCATAGCTATGCCTTTGTTGCCGACGATCCGGCGGACGTAGCGGCCACCACGGATTACGACATTGCGGTAACAGCCGCTATTAAGCGCGGCATCGTCTGGGGGACGCAGTTCCATCCCGAAAAGAGTTCCCGGGCGGGCTTTCGCGTGTTACGCAACTTCGCAGAGTGGACTGAGCCATGTTGAAGATCCGCGTGATCCCGACCCTGCTGTGGAAGCAGTTCGGCCTGGTGAAAGGCGTCGGGTTCGACAGCTGGCGGCGGGTCGGGCCGGTCCTGCCGGCGGTCAAGGTGTACAACGCCCGTGAAGTGGACGAACTGATCCTGGTAGACATCGTGGCAGGCCGCAATGGCAATGAACCGGATTTCGAGTCGATCGCCGAGTTTGGCCAGGACTGTTTTGTACCCCTCACGGTTGGGGGCGGCATCACTCATATCGAGCAGGTGCAAAAACTGCTTCGAGCGGGGGCCGACAAGGTGTCAATCAACAGCGCTTGCTACACCGACCCGGAGTTGGTGACGCGCATCGCCAACCGGCACGGGTCGCAGTGTGCCGTGGTCAGCATCGACGTCCGGCAGGACGCCGGTGGAGCGTATAAGTGTTTCAGTCATGCCGGCACGATCGATACCGGCCGCCCGGCCGTGGAATGGGCCAGGGAGTTGGAGGCGCGCGGCGCGGGTGAGATCCTGGTCACATCCGTGGAACGGGATGGCACCATGGAAGGCTACGACCTGCGCCTCATCCAGGCGATCGTCGCCGCCGTCAAAATCCCCGTCATTGCGTCCGGAGGCGCGGGTAACTATGCCCACATGGTCGAGGCCATCAGTCAGGGCGGCGCTTCTGCTGTCGCGGCGGCCAGCATGTTCCACTTCACCGAACAAACACCGGCCGGTGCCAAGGACGCACTGGCGGCGGCGGGATTCCCGGTGCGACGCAGCTTCAAGCCCGGACTCACGGGACCATGACAGTCGTTGCCCTGCGCGTCGATGCGTCGCGTGAGATCGGCTCGGGTCACGTGAAGCGCTGCATTGCTCTGGCAAAGGCGATGTCAGCAGCCAGCGCTGAGGTGCTGTTCGTTTGCCGGTCACTCGACCGGACGGCTTCTGCGCTACTCGCCGGCCAAAGAGTGTCCTGGCTCGCCACCCCCGGGGCTGGCACCGCGCCTGCGCCGCTTCCAGGCGACCCCCAGCATGCTGGATGGGCCCAGGTGGGCTGGCAGGAAGACGCGATGGAAACCGCCCGCGCATTGCAGTCGCAGAACGTCGACTGGGTGATCGTCGATCACTACGCTTTCGATTCACGGTGGCACGGCGAAATGCGCCGCGCCCTGGGCTGCCAGGTCGCTGTCGTGGACGACCTGGCCGACCGCCGACTCGATCCCGATCTGCTGGTAGATCCGAACTGGCATGACGACCACGGCAAACAGTACCGGGCCATGCTCGCGCAACACACGTCAAGCCTGTTCGGTCCACGTTTCGCACTGCTCGACCCGCTGTATGCTCGCGCGCCCAAATACGACTTCCAGCCGGTTGTGGGGAGCATCGGCATTTTCATGGGCGGAACCGACCCCGGCAATGCCACCCAAGCGGCGCTGCTTGCGTGCCGGGCCGCGGGCTTCACCGGCCATGTCGAACTGGCCGCGACGCAAGCCAATCCCCACCTGGACCGACTGCGTGCGCTGTGCGTGGGAACCGCCGACACGTCGCTGTCCGTCGACCTCGATGACCTCTCGGGGTTCTTTGCGAGGCATGACATGCATATCGGCGCCGGTGGAGGCGCGGTCTGGGAGCGCTGCTGCATAGGAGTTCCTACGCTGGCCGTGGTGCTTGCACCCAATCAGCTGGCCACCGTTCCTGCCCTGTCCAGCCTTGGAGCCTTGTACTGGTCGCGCGAAATGGCAGTGGGCGCGTGGGCCGCGGACATCGCCAGACTGCTCGCGTCACCCGAACTGCGCCAAGCCCAATCCACAATCGCCCGGGCGCTGGTCGATGGCCGCGGGGCATCGCGGGTGGCGCTGCGCCTGCTGCGTCACACACTCGCGGTGCGGCCCGCCACCATGGATGACACAGCGATGGTGTATGCGTGGCGCAACGATCCCGAGACCCGAAAAACCGCAGCCGATGCACGACCGTTCGACTATGCGGCGCATGAAAAGTGGATGCGCGCCACTCTGTCCAATCCGCGAAGGCATCTGCTGATCGCCTGCGTCGGTGCGCAGCCGGTCGGCACCATCCGCTTTGACGAGGGCGATGGGCAAGCGGCCACGGTGTCGCTCTACCTTGCGCCTGACTGGCCGGGGCTGGGGCTGGGAGGCAAAATGCTGGCTTCGGGGGAAAACTACCTGGCTTCGCGGATTCAGGGAAAATGCAAATTGCGAGCCACTGTCATTCCGGGAAATGACCGTTCGCGCCGCATGTTCGAGGGCGCGGGTTATGTCTGGGGCGATGATGCCTATACCAAATGGCTGGCGCCGGCTGCAGCAGCGACATCATGAAAATCCTGAACCGCCCCATCGATCGAACCCAGCGGCCTTATGTCATTGCCGAGATGTCCGGCAACCACAACCGGTCGCTCGAGCGGGCACTTGAAATCGTTGACGCGGCGGCGGCCAGCGGCGCCGACGCGCTCAAGTTGCAGACCTATACCGCCGATACGATGACCCTTGATTCCGACATGCCGGGCTTTGTCGTGGACGACGCCTCCAGCCTGTGGGCCGGCCGGCGCTTGTTCGACCTGTATGAAGAGGCTCACACGCCGTGGGACTGGCATCGCCCCATCATGGAACGGGCGGCCCGGCATGGCATGCACTGCTTCAGCACGCCGTTCGACGCTTCCTCGGTTGAATTTCTCGAGACGCTGGGCGTGCCGGCGTACAAGATCGCCTCTTTCGAGAACACGGATCTGCCGCTGATCCGGAAGGTCGCTGCCACAGGAAAGCCGATGGTGATCTCCACCGG
Source organism: Ramlibacter sp. (assembly GCA_046599015.1). Lineage (GTDB taxonomy): Bacteria > Pseudomonadota > Gammaproteobacteria > Burkholderiales > Burkholderiaceae_C > Ramlibacter. The sequence continues at coordinate 50,802 of JBKJHN010000054.1, read as the reverse complement.
CATGGCGAGTTCCGCCGAGATCGAAGAAGCGGTCGCAGCCGCGCGCGATGCGGGCTGCCGCGAACTGGTGCTCCTGAAGTGCACCAGCACTTATCCGGCAGCCGCAGACAACACGAATGTGTCGACCATTCCGCACATGCGCAGCCTGTTCGGCTGCGAAGTCGGGCTTTCCGACCACACGCTTGGCTGCGGGGTTGCGGTTGCGGCTGTCGCCCTCGGTGCCAGCGTCATCGAGAAGCACTTCACCTTGCGCCGCACCGATGGCGGGGTCGACTCGGCCTTCTCCATGGAACCGGCCGAATTGCGGCAACTGCGCGAGGAAACCGAGCGCGCCTGGCAGGCCTTGGGAAGCGTGAGCTACGGTCCAACCCAAGCAGAGCGCAAATCCCTCCAGTTTCGCCGCTCGCTCTACATCGTCGAAGACATTGCTGCCGGCGCCACTTTGACGGCTCGCCACGTACGCGCCCTGCGGCCCGGTTTGGGACTGCCGCCAAAGGCACTCGACACCGTCCTTGGGCTGAAAGTCACCCGCAACCTGCCGCGGGGCACGCCGCTGTCCTGGGATCAATTCAAATGACCCTGCGGATCGGTTTCGCCTCTGTTTATGCCTGGCGGCCCCATGTCGAACACCTCGCTTTCCTGGCGAGGCTGGCGCGACAGGATGGGAACCAAACGTTCTTTCTGACCTGCGACGCCGACTTACCGGCTTGCTATACCCGCGAACTGCGACAGGTGCGGCCAGACTGGATGGAATGCCTGCTGTGCAGAGCAGGGGGCCTGCGTTCCTACGAATCACAAAGTGTCACTGCCATCGGTGAGCCCGCTGCCGACGGCTACCCGCCACTGGCCACGGCCCAGGCATGGAGTGCGTCCAGTGCGAGCACGCTAGGAAGGTTCGAATCTGAACTTGATTTTTCCAGCGCGGCATTTTTGGCGCAGCGTGATCGCCTCGCTCCCGCTGCGGCGAAGGCCTACGCGGCGGCACGCCAATGGATCAGGGACGAGCGGCTCGATGCGGTGTGCGTCTTCAACGGCAGAGTGGACGCCACACGCGCGATTTTCGAGGCGGCGCGGGATGCCCGCATCAACGTCGTTAGTGTCGAGCGCACCTGGTTCGGCCACGGTCTACAGCTTCTGCCCGGCGAAAATTGCCTCGGCCTCGGCGTGTTTCACGAGATGGTCAATATCTGGAAGGACCGGCCTCTCACCCGGCAACAAGCCCGCAAAGCCGCTTCACACCTTGCGTCGCGCTTCCTTCGGCGCAATGTGACTGAATGGCGCGCTTACAACAGATCGGCTCGACATGACACGTGGCCGGTAGCGGGCGCGCGTCGCAAGATTCTGGTCACTCCAAGCAGCCGCAATGAAATCTGGGGCCACGCGGACTGGCAATCGGGCTGGACGGAACCCACCGCCGCCTACGATGCTGTCATTGCGCGTTTGGGCCTTTCACCAGCCGACCTGGTCCTTCGCTGCCATCCGAATTGGGGCGAACACATTGGCCGCCACGCCGGTGAGCGCGCAGAAACCTATTTCACCCAGTGGGCGCGCAAACGGGGCGTTCACGTCATCGAGAGTACCGATCGCTTGAGCACCCTTGACCTCATTGCCCAGAGTGACGCGGTGCTGGTTGGCGGTGGAACGGCCGCGCTGGATGGCGCGATCCTTGGCAAGCAGGTGATCGTCTCGGAACCTTCCTTCTATCAGCATGCCGGCTTTTTTGACGATGCGACCGACCCCGAAGCCGTGGATCGGCTCAAGCTGCACAGCGAGTCAGCTTCAGCGCCGCCCGCTCCGCGTGAGGTTGCACGTCTAGCACTGCGATTCATCTACACGGTAGCGCACCGGATTTCGCAGTTCACCGAGCACGTGCAGGCGTTGTCGGCATTCGAATACCGTTACCGCAGTGGAGCGAACCCCCGACGCTTCACTGAGCTTGCCGCTAGCGGCAAATTGCGTCCAGACGATGAACAGTGCGCGAGCAGCCCTGCAGAGGAGGAGGCTGTCCTGGACGCACTGGAAGCGCGAAACTGGAACTTGCTCGCCGATCCGGCAATGCACGCGGCGCCCGTCAGCGAGTGGCAACCCATGCGGCGACGCTGGGCGTTCCGGCCTGTAGACGAATTCCGCCGGCTGCGCCCAGTTGGCGATCGCTGAATCTCCCGATCCACTCACTACGCTCAACATGCCTCCTCTGAAAACCATGGTTCGCGGAATGTCCAAAGCGCCGGGCTATACGTTGATGCGTGGTGCCGCCCGGTTTGCGCTCACGCGCCGCGCCGTGGCTGGCACGCGCGCCGCCATCCACACTTCTCGCTTGCGCCGGTTCCTGCATGCGTGCGAAGCGCGTATGGGCGATTCGCTGTTCTCGCTCGTTGGGCGGGAGGCATTCGTCGCCGCCCTGCAGACCGAGGGTGTGGCGTTCGGCTTGCGCCTGCCGCCGGCAGTGGTCGCCGAGATCGAAGGTTTTGCACACAAAAGCCTGTGCCATGCCGACCGCGACGAAGCTCAGGGCTTCCCATTCAGCAACCATGCGCAGGCGCAGGCGCAGTTGGGCAAACCGATTCTTGTGGCGCAATACTTCAATGCCGCACAGGAGTGCGATGCGATTGCCCGACTGGTGCGCGATCCTTTGCTGCGGTGGATCGCGGGGCGCTACCTCGGCTCCATGCCAAAGCTGGTGGGGGTGAACTTGTGGTGGACTTTTCCGGTCGACGCGTTACCGGAAGACCGTGATCGCCACGCACACATGTTCCACCGCGATGTCGACGACTTCCGGTTTTTCAAATTCTTCTTCTACATCACAGCTGTGGATCCGGGCGACGGCGGACACGTCTGCGTGATGGGCTCGCACCGCCGTCCGCCGGCTCGCAACTGGATCGATCAGTGGATGCTGCGGCGCTACAGCGACACCGAGGTCGAGGCCAGCTATCCGCCGGATGCGATCCAGGAAATTACCGGTCCCGCCGGCACGGGCTTTGCCGAAGACACGCTTTGCATTCACAAGGGTCGCACGCCCACCACGCAGCCCCGGCTGCTGTTGCAGCTTCAGTTCGCCCTCTTCGATTACGGAACTCAGCACGATGAGCGGCCGCCTGCCGTGTTACAACCCTTGGCTGGCTCGACGAGCACCGTGAGATGAACTGCGGGCGATGCTAACGGCACGGCAATGGCGACAGCTCTGGTACCTGCCGGTCCTGGGGCTGGCCATGGCGCTGATGATGCTGCGCATCATGCTGGTGGCACGCCTGTTCAGCTTGCCGAGCTTTGCCCATTACAGCGCCGGGCTGTTGATCTCAACCACCTTCTGCATGCTGGGCTGCCTGGGATTGCAATCACTGCTCCAGCGGGACATGCCGATGTTGTACGCGCGCCGCCGCAGTCGCGCGGCGCTCGTCCTCATGGTGCAGGCGATGCTGGTGGCCTGCGTTTGCGCCGCCGTGCTGATCGGGCCTGCCGCCCTGGGTGCGGATTTTGCTCAGTTGCCAGCGGGCTTGGCCGCGCTCGCGATCATCCATGGACTCTCGCAACAGCTGTTCCTTGTCGTCACGGTCGAAAGCCGCAGCAAAGGCGAGCCGCTTCGCTTTGCCGTACAAAATCTGCTGCGTGCACTCGCAGTCGTCGGCGCAGGAGCCGTGGCGGCATGGACAACGAGGTCACCGGGCTGGGTGCTGGGCACCGAGGCCGCGTTGTCCCTGTTGATCGTGGCAGGCATTTTGCGGAACATTTCGGGGCATGGCGGCAGCTCGCTGATGCATCTGTTGCGCCTGGCCCGCCGCTCGTGGCATCGAATTGCCTGGACCAGCGCCGTGGTCATGCTCGCGGTTTCTGCGGTGAATTTCGTTGTTCTGAACATCGACCGCTGGACCGCCGCCACCTGGCTGCGTTCACAGGATTTTGCCCTGTTCGCATTCGCCGGCGTAGTGCTGCTGGTGGCGCAGTCCGCCCAGGGCATGATCAACGCGGCGGTGTATCCGATGATCGCGCGCCGCTTCGCGATGCAGGGGCATGCAACTGCCTTCCGGCTTTGTTCTCGCACCTCGCTAGGCGTGCTGGCGACGGGGGCGCTCCTGGCTTGGCCGGGCTACCACGCCTGCGCCTGGGCGGTCGGCCGCTGGTATCCTCCGTATGTGCCCGCGATCCCGCTGCTGGGCCTTCTGCTTGTCGTGGCCGTCTTGCGGGTGTCGGACTTCTGGTCAAGTTTCCTCATGATCTGCGGCCACGAGAAGGTGTTGCTCGGAATCAATATCGCGGCATCGGTGCTTGGCTTCGCGGCTTGGCTCGCGCTGGAAAGCTCGCGCGACGGCTTTCCCTCTACGCCCGCTGCATTCTGCAGGCTCGCGCTGATCCTGACTTGTGGCAGCTACGTAGTGACCGCAGTGGCCGCGTTTTCACTGCACTCCAATGCGCGCGGCGGCTCACCCAAAGGACTTCCCGATGCCCAACCCCAGTGACGTCAGACGCAGCAAGGGCCTGCTTCGCCACACCCTCGACCAGCTGATGCTGGTCGACCTTCTCCGGTACGGCGTCGCTGCGCTGCGCTTCATGTGGTTCGTCAAAGTCCGGGGCAGGATGACCACGTGGCAGCCCGGCGGCGAAGCGGCTGGCTCGGTGGCAAAAAATACCGTTTCACACAACCTCAAGGGGTTACGCGACTTGGCAGTCAATCGTTCACACCTGCTGGTTCGTCCACTATCCGTGCTGGAGTCCCTGCCCTCGCAGGCCCGCATTCTCAGCGTGGGACCGCGGTCCGAAGGAGAACTGCTGAGCCTGGCGGCGCATGGCTTTTCGTGGCCATGCATCGAAGGCCTGGACCTCATTTCGTACTCACCGCGCGTGCGCATGGGCGATATGCACCAGACACCGTATGCGGACCATACCTTCGACGCCGTGGTGCTGGGCTGGGTACTCGCGTACAGCGAGAAGCCAGACAGCGCCGCACGGGAAATGGTGCGCATCGTCAAGCCGGGTGGCGTCATCGCCGTGGGCGTCGAATACAACCCGATGACCCAGGGCGAAATTGTCGCGAGCACCGGCTATCTGCCCGGTGCGCAGATGCGAATTGAGTCGTGCGACGAAATTCTTTCGTTCTTCGGCGACGCAGTCGGCCACGTGTACTACAACCATGTGGTGGCGCCGAGCGCACGCAACCGCATCGGCGCCCTGTGCGTCATCTTTTCCGTGCGCGAACACGCGCGTTCATGATTGAGCAAAAAGTGTCTGTCATCGTTCCGGCATTCCGGGCCGCGACGGTCATCTCGGCCACGATCGAGTCGGTGATCGCGCAGACCCACCCGCATTGGGAGATGCTCATCGCCGACGACTGCTCGCCCGACGCCACGCGGGAAGTGGTGGCCCGATGGGCGGCACTCGACAACCGGATCCGGCTGATCGCACTGGAAAGAAACGGCGGGCCGGCGGCCGCCCGCAATGCGGCGCTCACCCAGGCCCGCGGGCGCTGGATCGCATTTCTGGACAGCGATGACATCTGGTTGCCCACCAAGCTGGAACGTTCGCTCGCGCACGCGGCAACGCATCGCGCGGCGCTCGTCTTTACCGGCTACCGGCGCATCAGCGCCGATGGCACGAAAACCGGCGACTATATCGACGTGCCCTCCACGCTCACGTATTCTCAACTGCTGGGAAACACCGCCATTGCCACCTCGACCGTGCTGCTCGATCGGGAGCTATGCGGCGAGATCCGGATGCAATCGGTGTACTACGACGACTTCGCGTGCTGGCTGGCGATCCTCAAGCGCGGCTTCGTGGCCCACGGCCTCGACGAGGACCTGATGCGCTACCGCGTCCTGGCAAAGTCGGTGTCGCGCAACAAGGCGCGCTCAGCCCGGGAGGTGTGGAAGGCCTATCGGGAGGTTGAGAAACTTGGCGTGGCCCCTTCAGCCTGGCATTTCACCCGCTACGCCGTCCACGCCCTGCGAAAGTACAGGCGTTTTTGACAGCATGCAAACAGAGATTGCTAGTTCGCGAATCGCAGTCACCGGCGCGGCGGGCTTCATCGGAAGCGCATTGGTCAATCATCTGCACACGACCGGTACGCAAGTGCTCGCGCTGTCAAGCACAGCCCGCAGTTGGCCCGCCGGGATCCGATCAGTCCCCCTCACGAGCTACGAAGACCCTCAGGAATTGGTTCGCATCTTCGAAGGCGTGGATGCGGTTGTGCACCTCGCCGCACGCGCGCATCGTGGCGGAAACCCGGCCGAGTTCGAGTCGAACGTCCGATCTGCGCGGGCCATCGCGCAGGCCTGCGTGGCGGCCGCCGTTCGCAGGCTGGTGTTTATTAGCTCGATCGGCGTCAACGGCAACCTGACGGTCGGTCGGCCCTTCACGGAAGACGACTTGCCCGACCCGGCCGAGCCCTATGCCCACAGCAAGCTGGAAGGCGAGAACGCCGTCTTCCAGGCGCTGTCTGGCACCGCGACGACCTGGACCGTGCTGCGACCGCCGCTGGTCTATGGCCCGCGTGCACCGGGCAACTTCGCCAAGCTGGTGCATGCGGTGCAACGTGGCTGGGTGCTTCCTGTCGCGGGTGTCCGCAATGCACGCACGCTTCTCGCGCTGGACAACCTGCTGCAACTCATGCAGTTGTGCCTTACCCATCCGAAAGCTTCCAACGAGCTGTTCCTGGCGGGCGACGGCGAGGACATTTCCACCCCGGAACTGCTGCGACAGATCGGCCGCGGCCTGGGCAAGCCGGCCCGCATGATCAACGTGCCGCCGTCGCTGCTGCGTGCGGGCGCGACCCTGTTGGGGCGGTCGAAGCTTGCGGACAGCTTGTGCGCTTCCCTGCAGGTGAATACATCCAAGGCGCGGCGTGTGCTCGGCTGGGTGCCCAAAGTTCGGCCCGGGGACGCTATTGCCGACGCGGTGCGCGAAGGCCGCATCAAATGATCAAGCGCGCGCTTGACCTCCTCATTGCCGGCAGCGCGATCCTCGTGTTGGCGGTGCCAATCGCACTCATCGCGCTGTGGGTCAAGCTCACGTCACAGGGGCCCGCACTGTATTGGTCAGATCGCGTCGGCCGCGACAACCGCACTTTCCGGATGCCCAAGTTCCGCAGCATGCGCGTGGATACGCCCGTGGTTGCCACCCACCTGCTCGAAACACCCGACCGTTACCTGACCCCCATCGGGCATTTGTTGCGCAGAAGCAGCCTGGACGAATTGCCCCAGCTGTGGAGCATCCTCGCCGGCGACATGAGCCTCGTCGGCCCGCGCCCCGCCCTGCACAATCAGCACGACCTGATCGCCTTGCGCGCCGATCATGGCGTGCACAAGCTGCGTCCGGGCCTTACCGGCTGGGCCCAGATCAATGGCCGCGACGAGATCCCGATCCCGGAAAAGGTGGATCTGGATGCCTACTACCTGCGCAACCAGTCCCTGGCCCTGGACTTGCGCATCCTCGTTCTGACGGTGGTCAAGGTGGTCCGCAGCGAGGGCGTCGCCCACTGAGGCAGTCAACGGACGCTTCATCGGCGAAAAGTAGAATGCGTGGTTCGGCGGCCCTTGCGCCGACCCCTTCGAAACCCCACCGGCCGTCCATGTCCCAGCAAGCCAATCCTCCTTTGCCGCAAGATGAAAACCAGCTGATCGCCGAACGCCGCGAAAAGCTCAAAGCCATGCGCGAGGCGCAGCGCCAGGGCAAGGGCGTCGCCTTTCCCAACGATTTCACGCCCGGTCATCGCGCCGCTGACCTGCTCGCCCACCACGGCGACAAAACGACGGAATTGCTCGCCGAGCAAGGCATCCAGGCCAGCCTGGCCGGTCGCATGATGCTAAAGCGCGTGATGGGCAAGGCCAGCTTCGCGACCCTCCAGGACGCCACGGGGCGATTCCAAATCTACATCACCCGCGACGACGTGGGCGAAGAGACCTACGCCGCGTTCAAGCACTGGGATCTGGGCGACATCATCTCGGCCGAGGGCAAGCTGTTCAAGACGCGCACCGGCGAATTGTCGTTGCATGCCACGCGCATCCGGCTTCTCACGAAAAGCCTGCGCCCCATGCCGGACAAGTTCCACGGCATGTCCGACCAGGAAATGAAGTACCGCCAGCGCTACGTGGACCTGATGATGGACCCGGCCGCAAAGGACCGCTTCGTCGCCCGCAGCAAGGCCGTGAGCGGCATCCGCGAGTTCATGGTGTCGCACGGCTTCATCGAGGTGGAAACTCCGATGCTGCACCCGATTCCCGGCGGCGCCAACGCCAGGCCTTTCGTCACGCATCACAACGCGCTGGACCAGCAGATGTACCTGCGCATCGCGCCCGAGCTGTACCTGAAGCGGCTGATCGTCGGCGGCTTCGAACGCGTGTTCGAGATCAACCGCAGCTACCGCAACGAAGGCATCTCGGTGCGCCACAACCCCGAGTTCACGATGATGGAGTTCTACGCGGCGTACTGGAATTACCTGCATCTGATGGACTTCACCGAGGCGCTGATTCGCGACGCGGCGCAGCGGGCCGTGGGCACGCTGCAGCTCACGTATGACAACAAGCCGGTGGACCTCTCCCAGCCCTTCGAGCGGCTCACCATCACCGACGCGATCCGCAAGCACACCGAGGCCGGCGACAAGGTCAACGATCGCGAATGGCTGGTCAATGCCCTGCGCAAGCTGGGCCTCACGGAAGAAAAGGACAAGCTCGCGGCGCGCTCGCTCGCCAGCCTGCAGGTGATGTACTTCGAGGAAACGGTGGAACAAAAGCTCTGGCAGCCCACCTTCATCATGGAGCACCCGACCGAGATCTCGCCGCTGGCGCGTGCCAACGATGCGCGCCCCGAAGTGACGGAGCGGTTCGAGCTCTACATCACCGGCCGCGAGTTCGGCAACGGGTTCTCCGAATTGAACGACGCCGAGGAGCAGGCGGCGCGTTTCAATGCGCAGGTGAACGAAAAGGACGCCGGCGACGACGAAGCCATGTTTTACGACCACGATTTCGTGCGGGCGCTCGAATACGGCATGCCCCCAACCGGCGGCTGCGGCGTGGGCATCGACCGCCTGATGATGCTGCTGACCGACAGCCCGAGCATCCGCGACGTGATCCTGTTTCCCGCGTTGCGACGGGAATCCTAAACTAAGGCAGCAATCCCATCGCGTGGATGTAGTCGGGATGCGACATCAGAGCATCCCACGCCAGTGAGACGCCGGCGGGCAAGAGCGCGAGACGCCGCTGCTCGCTGGCTTCGCTGGTGTGCCAGGCGCCTTTCAGCTGCGCCTCGGCCAGCCCGTCCAGCAGATCGTCCACGGCCTGGGGATCGCGCTGCGCCTGGTTGCACAACAGCACCATGTCGCAGCCTGCATTCAACGCCACCACGGCGGCTTGGGTGTAGCTGACCTCGCGCCCCTCGATCTTGCGCGCCCCTTCCATGCTGAGGTCATCGCTGAAAATTGCACCCTTGAATCCCAGCTGGCCACGCAAGATGTCATTCAGCCAGCGGCTGGAGAATCCCGCGGGGCGTGCATCGACCTTGGGATACACGATATGCGCCGGCATGACGCTCATCAAGGTGGTATTGAGCCACTCGTAGGGCGCAGCGTCGTCGGCCAGGATGACCTTGAGGCTGCGCTTGTCGACGGGGATGTCGGTATGGGAATCTGCCTTGACGAAGCCATGCCCGGGGAAGTGCTTGCCGCAGTTGGCGACTCCGGCGCGCAGCAAACCGTGCATCAGGCTCTTGGCCAGCAACGCCACGACGCGTGGGTCGCGATGGAAGGCGCGGTCGCCGATCACCCCGCTCTCGCCCCAGTCGAGATCCAGCACCGGCGTGAAGCTGAAGTCCACGCCGCAGGCCCGCAGTTCGGCGCCAAGCACATACCCCACCGCACTCGCGGCGTTGGTGGCAGCCATGGCGGCCATGCCGTCTGGCCGCCCTTCCTCCATCCACAGCTCGCCCAGGGCCCGCATTGGCGGCAGGTGAGTGAAGCCGCCGGTGCGAAAGCGCTGCACCCGCCCGCCCTCGTGATCGACGCATATCAGCAGGTCACGGCGAATCGACTTGATTTCGGCGCATAACGCGGTGAGCTGTGCGCGGTCTTGCCAGTTGCGGCCGAAGAGAATCAATGCGCCGGTGAACGGATGAGCGAGCCGGCGGCGGTCCACTCGTGTCAGCGATGTCCCGGCGATGTCCAGGACCAGCGGTGCCTGTTGGTTCATTGAAGTGTGCTCTTCTCCACCACCACGAAGCTGGCGGCGTAATCGGTTTCGTCGCTGACGGTGACGTGGGCGACGAGGCCCTGCGCCTCGAACCAGTCTTTGAGCCCGCCGTGCAGCACGATCACCGGCTTGCCGTTCGGCAGGTTGGCGATTTCGCACAGCCGCCACGACATCGGCAGCCGCAGCCCCAAGCCCACGGCCTTGCTGAAGGCTTCCTTGGCGGAAAAGCGCGTGGCCAGATAGCGCAGCCCGCGCTCCGGCCAGCGGGCGCTGCGGGCTTTCCAAATCGCCAGTTCGCCCTCGGACAGCACCTTTTTCGCAAAGCGCTCGCCCTGCCGCTCGAAGGTGGCGCGGATGCGGCGCACGTCGCAAACGTCGGTGCCGATGCCGTGAATCATGCGTGCGGAGGACTTATGAAGGCGCGATCGATGCTCGCGAGGTAAGCCTTGATCGTGGCGGTGTAGCCCAGCTCCAGCGCGTCCGAGATGAGTGCGTGGCCGATCGAGACTTCGCGCACGCCGGGCACCGCACGCAGGAAGTCGGTGAGGTTGACCTGGCTCAGATCGTGACCGGCATTGACGCCCAGGCCCGCAGCCTGCGCGGCGCGCGCCGCATTGACGAACCGCTCCAGCACTTCGCCTTGCCCGGCCGTTTGAAATGCGCTCGCGTAACTCTCGGTGTAGAGCTCGACGCGATCGGCGCCCACGGCCTTGGCCGCGGCCATCGCCTCGGGCAGCGGATCCATGAACAGGCTGACCCGCACGCCCAGGCTGCGCGCTTCCTCGATGATCGGTTTCAGGCGCGGCGCATCGGCTGCCAGATCCCAACCATGGTCGCTGGTGAATTGGCCTTCGCTGTCGGGCACCAGCGTGCACTGGTGCGGCCGCAGCGCGCGCACGAAGTCCATCAGGTTGTGGAACGGGTTTCCCTCGATGTTGAATTCAGCCGCCGGCCAGGCCTTCAGCAACTGGTGCAATTCGCGCACGTCGTCGGCCCGGATGTGGCGGGCGTCCGGGCGCGGATGCACCGTGATGCCCTGCGCGCCGGCCTGCAGGCACAGCGTCGCGGCCCGCGTGACGCTTGGGATGCCCAGGTGCCGGGTGTTGCGCACCAGTGCCACCTTGTTGAGGTTCACGGACAGCGCGGTTCGGCGAACGGTAGAAGTCATAAAGCCTGGAGGTCGATCATCAGCTGGCGCGTTTTCAATGTGCTGACCCCGCAATGGTAGTGCAGCAGGGTGCGCAACTGCGGCTTGAGCTCGGCCATCGTTTGCGCGGCTTGCCGCAGCGTGGCGTGAAACGAGGCCGGGTCATCCAGCGCGCGCTGCAAGGCCTGCCATTCCGCTCCGCTCAAACTGCCGCGCGACTCCCCGGGCCGTGAAGCGACCAGCCCCGCTTCGGGCACCAGGCTGTAACGTGTGTCGGCGTCCAGCGGCGCAAGCGTCAGAGTCTGCAGATCCAGGGATGGCAGCAGCCCGATCTCACGCAGCAGCAGGAGTTCGAAGGCGCGCAATGCGGGCTCGAGCGCTTCGCCGTGCTCCGAGCCGAGTACGGCTACCGCATCTGAATAGGCGTCGAACAGTTGCGGGTGCGGGTCGTCGCGCGCCAGCAGCCTGAGCAGCAGCTCATTAAGGTAGTAGCCGGAAAGCAGCGCGTCGCCGGTGGGCATGACCTGCCCGCCGCCCCACTCCGCGCTCTTGAGGGTGCGGATTTCGGCATCACCCCCGAAGGCTATATGCAGCGGCTGCAGCGGAAGCAGCACCGGACGGAAACTGGAGCTGGGCCGCTTGGCGCCCTTCGCCACCAGAGCCACACGCCCGTGTTGGCGGGTGAAGACTTCCAGGATCAGGCTGGACTCGCTCCAGTCGTAGCGGTGCAGGACGAAGGCCGGCTCATCGCTGATGCGTTTGGCGGGCATTGCACTTCAAGCTTCACTCGTAGCCGTAGGACTTGACGCGGGCCTCGTCGTCCGCCCATCCTGAACGGACCTTGACCCAGATCTCCAGGAACACCTTGCAATCCATCAACTTTTCAAGTTCCTGGCGGGCTTCGGTGCCGATCCGCTTGAGCCTTTCACCCTTGTCACCGATGACCATCGCCTTGTGCCCGTCGCGCTCAACGATGATCGTCGCGGCGATCCTGACCATGCGCTTGTGCTTGGGACTCGGTTCCTCCTCGAACTTGTCGATGATCACCGTGGAGGTGTAGGGAAGTTCGTCGCCGGTGAGACGAAACAGCTTTTCGCGCACCGTTTCGCCGGCGAGGAATTTCTCGCTCCGGTCCGTCAGTTCGTCAGCGCCATGCCACCACGGCTGCTCGGGCAGGTATTTCTCGCAGATGGCGAACAAGCGCTGCACGTCCTTGGCGTTCTTGGCGGACATCGGGACGAACTCGGTGAACTCGTGGCGTTGCTGCATGTCCTGCAGCCACGGCGCCAGGTCGGCCCGGCGATGCACTTCGTCGACCTTGTTGGCTACCAGCAAGGCCGGCACGCCCTCCTTCAGCAACGCCAGCACCTTCGCGTCGGCCGGCGTGAACTTGCCGGCCTCGACCACGAACAGCACCAGGTCGACGTCGCTCACCGCGCCCAGCACGGTCTTGTTGAGCGAGCGGTTCAGCGCTGTGCCGTGGCGCGTCTGGAAACCGGGCGTGTCCACGAAGATGAATTGCGTGGCGCCGATGGTCCGGATGCCGGTGATCCGATGCCGGGTAGTCTGGGCCTTGCGCGACGTGATGCTGATCTTCTGGCCCACCAGGGCGTTGAGCAGGGTTGACTTGCCGACGTTGGGCCTGCCGACGATCGCAATCACCCCGCAGCGTTGGCCAGCATGTGCATCCGCCGTGTGCGGCGCTTGCATCATTTGCCCTTCGCCTTCAGCGCCAGAAGGGTCGCGGCAGCGGCCGCCTGTTCGCCGGCGCGCCGGGAGGCGCCAATGCCGCGCTCGGTGACTCCGAGCTCGGGAATCTCGCACTCGACATCGAAGGTCTGCTTGTGAGCCGCGCCCAGAGTCCCCGCTACCCGATAGATGGGCAGCTTCATGCGCCGGCCTTGCAGCCATTCCTGCAACTCCGTTTTTGGATCTTTGGCGGCTGCGGCCAGGGTCGGATTGATTTCCACCTTTTCGTACAGCCTTCGCACAAGCCCTTCAGCGGCAGCAAACCCGGCGTCCAGGTAAACCGCGCCTATGACAGCCTCCAGGGCATCGGCCAGGATCGAAGGGCGGCCCCGCCCGCCGGTGCGCAGTTCACCCTCGCCCAGCCGGATCACATCAGACAAGCCAAGCCCGACTGCAAGCTGGTGCAAGGGCTCCTGTTTGACCAATGTGGCACGCACCTTGGTGAGATCACCCTCGGGAAGGGCATGGAGCCGCTCGTAAAGCAATGCGGAAACCGCGAGGTTCAGGACGGAATCGCCCAGGAACTCCAGGCGCTCGTTGTGCTCGGCCGAAAAGCTGCGATGGGTCAGCGCCCGCGCCAGCAACAGCGGATCCGAGAAGCGATGCTGCAAGCGCGCTTGCAGGGCAATGAGCTGGCCATCCACGCGTGCTGCTAACGTTCGCTCAACTTTGATTCACCCGCATACTTCAACAGCAGGAAAGCGGGGCCGAACATGTGGATTTCCTTCTCATAGGCAAACTTCACCAGCATCTTGTCGCCGTTCTTGGTGATGTCCAGGTCCTTGCCGGTAACGGACTTGATGTCGTCGATCTGCGCCGCCTTGTCGAAGATCGTCCTGACATCGTTTATCGTACTGCCGCTCGACGCCTTCTGCACGGCCTTGAGGACCGCCTGATATTCAAGCACGGTCGGGAACGCCTGCGCGCCCAGCAACGCCAGGCACGCCAGCACCCCGACAATGAACAGCACGGCAACAAAGGAAACACCGGACTGTCCGGACTTGCAGCGAAGCTTCATGTACTACCCCTCTTGCAGCGCGGGACCTTACTCAAACGAGCCGATCCTCTTGAGACTGCCGAAATTCATCCAGATGAAAAAGGCCTTGCCCACGATATTGCGGTCGGGCACGAAGCCCCAGTAGCGTGAGTCAAGCGAGTTGTCCCGGTTGTCGCCCATCATGAAATAGTGACCCTGCGGCACCTTGCAGATCACCCCCTCGACACTGTAACGGCAATTCTGCCTCATGGGAAAGTTCTCGGCGCCCGGGATGAAGGCCGGCCGGCTATCGTCATTGAGGATACGGTGGGCTCGCGCACCCAGCGCCTCTTCGTACTGCTTGAAATAGAGCATCCCATCTTCATCGAAGAAATCGGCGACGGGCTTTTTGCTCACCGGCTGACCGTTGATGGTGAGCTGCTTGTTCAAGTACGCGACCTCATCGCCCGGCACGCCGGCCACCCGCTTGATGTAGTCCAGGCTGGGCTTGGGCGGATACCGAAATACCATGACGTCGCCGCGCTGCGGTGCGGCGCCGTCCGTCAGCTTGGTGTTGATGACGGGCAGCCGGATGCCGTAGGTGAACTTGTTCACCAGGATCAGGTCGCCGACGAGCAGCGTGGGGATCATCGATCCGGATGGAATCTTGAAGGGCTCGAACAGGAATGAACGCAGCACGAAAACGGCCAGGATCACCGGGAAGAGCCCTGCCGTCCAGTCCAGCCACCAGGGCTGCATCAGCACCCGCTGACGGGCCTGCGCGACGTCGCCATCGACTTGTGTGATGCCCTTGGCCGCCAGGCCGGCGTTTCGCTCCGCGGCGTGTTTTTCCAGGCTAGCCGCGGCAACGCGCCGCTGCGGCAGAAAATACAGCCGCTCCGCCAGCCAGTACAAGCCAGTGACCGCAGTCGCCAGGAACAGCAGCAGGGCAAAGTTGCCCTCCACCACGCCAAAGTACCAGGCCCCCGCGTAGGCGACGAATGCCGCAAGCACCGCAGCCGTGAGGACGGGCATCACGACGCCCCCCAACCGGCGTGGGGACTCATTCGTCCACCTGCAGGATCGCGAGGAACGCTTCCTGAGGCACTTCGACCGAACCGATCTGCTTCATTCTTTTCTTGCCTGCTTTTTGTTTTTCGAGGAGCTTGCGCTTGCGGCTGATGTCGCCACCGTAGCATTTTGCCAGCACGTTCTTGCGCAGTGCCTTGATCGTCTCGCGGGCGATGATATTCGCGCCGATGGCGGCCTGGATGGCCACGTCGAACATCTGGCGGCTGATGATCTCGCGCATCTTGGCCACCACGGCCCGGCCGCGGTACTGGGCCTGGGTGCGGTGAACGATGATGGACAGGGCGTCGACCTTCTCGCCATTGAGCAGAATGTCGACCTTGACCACGTCCGAAGCCCGGAACTCCTTGAAGCTGTAGTCCATGGACGCGTAGCCGCGGCTGACCGATTTGAGCTTGTCGAAGAAGTCCAGCACGATCTCGCCCAGGGGCATCTCGTAGGTCAGCATCACCTGCTTGCCGTGGTAGGCCATGTTCAGTTGCACGCCGCGCTTCTGGTTGGCCAGCGTCATCACCGGGCCGACGTACTCCTGGGGCATGTACAGGTGGACGGTGACGATCGGCTCGCGGATCTCCGTGACCTTGCCCTGGTCCGGAATCTTGGACGGGTTCTCCACCATGATCGTCTCGCCATCAGCCTTGAGCACCTGGTACACCACGCTCGGCGCGGTCGTGATCAGGTCCTGGTCGAACTCCCGCTCCAGCCGCTCCTGCACGATTTCCATGTGGAGCAGCCCCAGGAACCCGCAGCGAAAGCCGAAACCCAGTGCCTGGCTTACCTCGGGTTCGTAGTGCAGCGACGAATCGTTGAGCTTGAGTTTTTCCAGCGCATCTCGCAGCGAGTCGTATTGGTTGGCTTCGGTGGGGTACAGCCCGGCGAAAACCTGGGGCTGGATTTCCTTGAAGCCGGGCAGAGGCTCGGTCGCGGTCGCTGCCGCCCCGCCGGTGCCCGGCTTGATCAGCGTCACCGTGTCACCTACCTTGGCCGCCTGCAGTTCCCGAATGCCGGCGATGAGATACCCCACCTCCCCAGCCCTCAGAACGTCGCGTGATTCGTTACCGGGCGTGAACACGCCCAGGTTGTCGGCGTTGTAGGTGGCGCCTGTGGCCATCAACTTGATGCGGTCGCCCTTTGCCACCTTGCCGTCGACAACGCGCACCAGCATGACCACGCCCACGTAGCTGTCGAACCAGCTGTCGACGATCATGGCCCGCAATGCGCCGTCGGGGTTGCCGCGAGGCGGCGGTATCCGCGCCACCACCGCCTCCAGGATCTCGTCGATCCCCATGCCGGTCTTGGCGGAGCACGGTATCGCGTCGCCCGCGTCGATGCCGATCACGTCTTCGATTTCCGCCTTCGCGTTTTCCGGATCTGCCTGGGGCAAATCCATTTTGTTGAGCACCGGCACGACCTCGACACCGAGGTCCAGCGCCGTGTAGCAGTTGGCGACGGTCTGGGCTTCGACACCCTGACTCGCATCGACAACGAGCAGCGCGCCCTCGCACGCCGACAGCGAGCGCGAAACTTCGTACGAAAAGTCCACGTGGCCCGGCGTGTCGATGAGATTCAGGTTGTAGACCTGGCCATCGCGCGCCGTGTAATGCAGTGCGGCGGTCTGCGCCTTGATGGTTATCCCACGCTCCTTTTCGAGATCCATCGAGTCGAGCACCTGCTCTTCCATCTCTCGATCTGAAAGCCCCCCGCAGCGTTGGATCAAGCGGTCCGCGAGCGTTGATTTGCCGTGATCGATGTGCGCGATGATCGAAAAGTTTCTGATGTGATTCATCAACCGGAACGCTTAAGTGATTGAATTCAAACGGGGGCGGAAAAGAAAAAAGGGCGCGTCGAGTTGTGACGCGCCCTAAACCAACAATCTATGGCAACTGCGATAGTTGGAGCTTCATTGTAGGCAAAAAGCCCGGGGCGTACAGCCGTAGGCATCTCCAAACGGCGCCGTTGCCGGTCAGCAACAAGCAAGATATGCACAACTTATCAACATAAATGGTGGGCAAGCTTTGGGACAACTTGTGGGCGATCTGTGGATCGGCTGTGCAGCGCCCCCGATCGTCCCGTATCGCGGGGTAAGCGGCTTTCGATATGCCGCAAACCGCGGATTAGGCGATTGGATTCTACCCAAAAACGTAATTAGGTCACATTGAAGTTAGCAAGCGCAAACAATCTAACTCGACTTTCAGGTCGAAAATAAAATTCAGGAGCACCCGTATTTTTTTTTACGGGCATTGAAAAGCCCCAAACCCTACTCAGGTCTGGGGCTTTGTCAGCCTCCGGTCTTATCCGCGCGCCGGCCTGATCAGGAGGTAAGTAGCGAGCTCACCGCGGCGCAGAAGCACCGGCACCGGTTTGGATTTGTCCATCTTCGCGACCACCGAATCAAACTCCTTCACGTTGCCGATCTCGGTGTTGGCGATCGCGACGATGATGTCGCCCTCGCGAATGCCAGCGCGAGCAGCACTGTCGGAGACGGCTTCGACTTTCACGCCGCCCTTGAGCTTGAGTTCCTTGCGTTGCGCGTCAGTCAACTCGCTGACCGAAAGACCGACCGACTGCGCAGCAGGAGATGCCTTGGGCTTTTCCTCTTTCTCGGCGATCCGGCGCACCGGCTTTTCCGGTTCGAACTCGGCGATGGTGACACTCAGGTCCTTCGAGCCGCCACGGCGGAACACCGTCATCGTGGCGCGCGTGCCAGGCTTCGTGTTACCCACCATCCTCGGCAGGTCTGAAGCCTTGTCAATCAACTTGCCGTCAAACTTCGTGATGATGTCGCCCGCCTCCACGCCCGCCTTGTCGGCCGGCGAGCCGCTTTCCACACTGCGCACCAGGGCGCCTTGTGGCTTGCCAAGACCAATCGACTCGGCGACATCCTTGGTCACCTGATCGATCTGCACGCCGACGCGGCCACGCGAAACCCGCCCGGAGGCCCGCAACTGCTCGCTCACCCGGATCGCCTCGTCAATGGGGATCGCGAATGAGATGCCCATGAAACCGCCGGAGCGCGAATAGATCTGGCTGTTGATGCCGACCACCTCGCCGCGCATGTTGATCAGCGGCCCGCCGGAGTTCCCGGGATTGATGGCCACGTCGGTCTGGATGAACGGCAGGTAGTCGCCCGTGTCGCGCTGCTTGGCGCTGACAATGCCAGCGGTGACCGTATTTTCCAGGCCGAACGGCGACCCGATAGCCATGACCCACTCGCCGACCTTCAGGCGGGTGATGTCGCCCACCTTTACGGCCGGGAACCCGCTGCCTTCGATCTTCACGACGGCCACGTCGGTGCGCTTGTCGTGGCCCACGATCCTGGCCTTGAATTCCCGTTTATCGGGCAGCGTGACCAGGACCTCTTCGGCGCCATCCACCACGTGAGCGTTGGTCATGACATAGCCATCCTGGGTCAGGATGAAGCCGGACCCCACGCCGCGGGGCCGGGGCTCGTCTTCCTGCTGCGGGCGGTTAGGCCGCGGACCGGGACTCTGGCGGGGCACCCCGGGCAGCGGCTGGCCGAAGAAGCGCCGGAAGAATTCCTGCATTTCCTCTTCTGTACCGCCGGGCGCGGCAGCCGTGCCGCTGCGCCCCCGCTCGAGCGTCCGGATGTTGACTACCGATGGACCCACCTGCTCCACGAGGTCCGTGAAGTCTGGCAGCGCGCGGGCCTGCGCGACCACCGGCCGCACAGGCATCAGCGCAACGGTGCCAGCGATCGCCAAGGCGATCACCAGACCGTAGGCACGCAAATTCTTCCAATCGATCCGGAACATATCGAACTTTCCTTCAGAAAAGACAAATGCTGAAAACGCAAACCGTCAAAGTCTCCACCCGCCGTGTCCGCAACGCGACGATGAGCCTCAGGTGGGGGCTCATTTGCGCCGCTCAAGGCTCTGGGCAAACACTCTGAGCGTTTGCTGCGGAACCTCTCCCACGGCTGTCACCCACCAATCCTCGACCCGGCGGGTCAGCGTCTGCGTCGCGCCGTTGGAGAACAGGCCTTCCTGGGTATGGCGTTGCCGATCGTACGCCTCGACGAACAACGAAACCGCGGCCAGTCCATCCGAAAAAATCCATTGCATCGTGCCTTCGGCCGCCGGCGCGCCGCCGGCCGGCCGCTTGTAGCAGCTGATCGGCCTGAAACCGGCCACGGTGGATTTCAGCTGCCACCCCTGGGCGCCCGGAGTCGTCTTCACAACCTCCGTCCTCTCGACGCGCCAGCCTTCGGCGGGCGTCATCATCTGGCTGAGCTTGTCGAACCCGACCGGCGCGTCGAGCTGAAGTTCGGAGAACGCCGACTGTTCCAACACGTTGCCCTCACCGTCCACCGTCTGGAGTTTGACGACGAGGCCGCTCTTCTTCTCGCTCCAGATTCGATAGCCGAAACGCAGGTTGTCCTTGGGCACAAGCTGGACCACGTCGGTCTCGAAGCCCGCGACACGATCGCCACCGACGCGGCGCGCGGTGTAGAACTCAGAAATCGAGCTTTCCGCGGATTTCAGCAGATTCGGAAACAGGCCGAGAGATTCCCTTGTCTCGGTGCGCACCACGCGGGTCTCGGGAAGAAAGGTAACGACTTCCTGATTGCGGCGGAACACGGAACGCGGTGCTCCCGTCAGCGATTCGACACGTTCCACCTGTTGGTCGCCGTCACAGGCGTGCCAGATGCGGGCGCTGGACATGCTGCCAGTGTTGGATGAGAAGACAAAAGTGCCCACATAGCTTCGAACGCGCGAAGCCTCATGCATGCGAACCAGCCATTCGCCCACGCTGCGCTCAGGGATTTTTCCGCCCGCTGGTGCGGCATGCTGACTGACCGGAGAAGGCGCCGGCGGCATATTCTGCGCGTGGGCCAACGCCAGGCTGCCCACTGCGCCGACGATGGCGACGCCGCGGAGGACGGAGTTCAATCGCGGTCTGACGATATCTGGCATGCGCGTGTCGCCGCTCTCAGCGGTTGCCTTCAAAGGTGGCGTTGCGCAGGAACCCGGCCGGCATCTGCAGCGCAGAGGCGCCGCCCAGCTGCCGGTGCGCATCGAGAAACTCATCAAGGCGCGGGTCGCGGATCATGACACCGCGCTCGCCGCTCGCCAGTACCGTGCCGCTCTGGGCACCGGCCAGCTGGGCCTGCTCGGGCTTGCCGCCGGCCCCGATCACTGTCCACGCGATCGCGGCAACGGCCGCCACCGAGGCCAGGCCCGCCACCAGCTTCCAGCGGAAACTGTCGTCATTGGCAGCGCGACGCTGCGCCGGAAGTGCACGAACCGGTGTCAACTCTGCAGCCACCGCGGCTTCTGGCATTTGCCGCTGCTCCAACTGAAGCCGGCGTTGCAGCCGGTCCAGAAAAGCCATGGGAGCGCTGCCAGCGGCGATTTCGCCGGAACGCAGCACGTCACCGATCAGGTGATAAGTGTGCCATGCCTCGCGCGCCACAGGATCGGACACGGCAACTTCGAGTCCGCGCGCAAGCGCTTCCCCCTGCAATTGGCCATCCGCCAACGCCGAAATGAGTTCCTGTGTCTGCATGTTGTCCATCACATCACCTCGCCCGCTTACCACCGCTTGCCCGTCTGGTTTTCCAGCATGGGCTTGACCTTGGCCGAAATCGCCTCGCGCGCACGGAAAATCCGGGACCGCACGGTGCCGATCGGGCAGTTCATCACTTCAGCAATCTCTTCATAGCTCAGGCCCTCAATCTCGCGCAAGGTCACGGCCTGCCGCAATTCGTCGGGCAGCGCTTCCATGGCCGAGTTGACCGCACCGGCGATTTCCTTGGCGGCCAGCACCGTTTCCGGCGTTTCCGCGGTGGTTAGTTCGTTCTCCACTGCGGAAGTTTCATCTTCGTCGTCCCCGCGGCCTCCTCGAAGCGCAGATTCGGTTATCAGCGGGTCGCGCTTGAGGTCGACCAGCGCCTTCTTGGCCGTATTCACCGCAATCCTGTAAAGCCAGGTATAAAACTGGGCCTCCCCCCGAAACTGGGCGAGGGCCCGATAGGCGCGGATGAACGTCTCCTGTGCAATGTCCTCCACCAGGTCGGTGTCGCGGACCATCCGGCCGATCAGCCGCTCGATGCGGCGTTGGTACTTCAACACCAGCAGTTCGAAGGCCCGCTGATCTCCGGCAACCGTCCGCTCGACCAGCATCAGGTCCGTGTCGGCAGGGGTAGGGGATGCGGCGGGAGGGGTTTTCGTCATGGGTTGGCCGCGGGCGGCTCCGCCTGCCGCAGTGCTTGCGGTCTGGCGCGGGAATATACCGCACGCCGCACGTCGCCCCAGCGTTCGACGCCTCGTGCTTGCTCGAGCCACAGCCACCGGACCCGCTGTTCGCTCGTCCAGCGCAACAGCAGCCAGCGTTGCAGGTCCACGCTGACCTCTGGTTCTCCCTCTTCCAACGTTCCCTGGACGTCCCAGCGCCAGACATAACCATCCCAAACCAGGGCCCCTGCCGGAGCATGCGCCCAATTCAACGCTGCCGAGATTCCCACACCGGCCAGCAACAGCGTGGCGGCACCTGCACGCCAACCCGACGTCTGGACCTGCGTCCACCACAGTCCGATTGCCAGCGCCGCGACAAGCCATATCAGCAGCAGCAATCCGGCAGCAAAACGCGAACGCCCCACCGGAAAGCTTACCGACGGGGCGGTGTGCATGAAAGGGGGTGGTTCAAGGCCTGGACTGGTGCGAGTCCGGGCTATTGAAACCGTTTGAAGACAAGGGTTCCGTTCGTGCCGCCGAAGCCGAAGTTATTCTTGACTGCGACGTCGATCTTCAGGTCGCGTGCGGTGTTGGCGCAGTAGTCCAGGTCGCACTCGGGATCCTGGTTGAAGATGTTGATCGTCGGAGGGCTCTTCTGCTGATGCACGGCGAGCACGGTGAACACCGATTCGATGCCACCCGCGCCGCCCAGAAGGTGCCCGGTCATCGACTTCGTGGAGTTCACCACCAGCTTGCGCGCGGCGTCGCCAAGAGCCGCTTTGATGGCGTTGGTTTCGTTCAGGTCACCCAGAGGCGTGGACGTGCCATGCGCATTCAGGTAATCGACCTGGTCCGGGTTGATGCCGGCGTTGTGCAGCGCATTGACCATGGAACGCCGCGGGCCATCGACGTCCGGTGCGGTCATGTGATACGCATCCGCACTCATGCCAAATCCGACCAGTTCGGCGTAAATCCTGGCCCCGCGCGCCTTCGCGTGCTCGTACTCTTCCAGCACCAGCACGCCGCCGCCCTCGCCGAGCACGAAGCCATCCCGGTCTTTGTCCCACGGCCGCGAAGCCGTCTTGGGATCGTCATTGCGGGTGGACAGGGCGCGCGCCGAAGCGAAGCCACCGATACCCAGGGGCGAGATCGCCCCTTCGGCGCCGCCGGCGATCATCACATCCGCGTCACCATATTCGATCATTCGCCCCGACACGCCGATGGCGTGCAGGCCCGTCGTGCAGGCCGTGACGACGGCGATGTTGGGCCCCTTGAAACCATACTTGATCGACACGTGGCCCGAGATCATGTTGATGATCGAGGCCGGCACGAAAAAGGGCGATATACGTCGCGGACCCCGGCTCGTCAAGTCTGCATGCGTCTGCTCGATCATTGGCAGCCCGCCAATACCCGCTCCGATATTGCAGCCGATACGGACGGCCAATTCGTCGTCCAGCGCATCCCCCGTCGGCAGCCCGCTGTCGACCACCGCCTGGCAAGCGGCGGCCAAACCCAGGTGAATGAAGCGGTCCATGTGCCGGGCTTCCTTCTCGGGGATGTAGTCCTCGATCCGGAATCCCTTGACCTCGCCGGCGAACCTGCAGGCGAAATTACTCGCGTCGAACTGGGTGATGAGGTCGATGCCGGGCTTGCCGGCGATCAGGTTGGCCCACGACTCCTCGACCGAATTGCCCACGGGGCTGACGCAGCCCAGTCCGGTGACAACAACGCGGCGTCTAGACATGAGACTCCCCCGCCGGAAAAGTGCAATTGCGAGCGACGCTCATGCGCCTCAGGCCTTCTGGTGGGCGTTCGCGTAGTCGATGGCGTTTTGCACGGTCGTGATCTTCTCGGCATCCTCGTCTGGGATCTCGATGCCGAACTCGTCCTCGAGCGCCATCACCAGCTCCACCGTGTCGAGCGAGTCGGCCCCGAGGTCGGCCACGAAGGCCTTTTCGCTGGTGACCTGGGACTCTTCCACGCCGAGCTGCTCGGCGATGATTTTTTTGACACGTGCTTCGATATCGCTCATGGTTCCCTCAAAGGGTTGTGAATGAATCCGCGATTTTAGCTCCGGCATAACAAGCCCTTGGGGCGGAGCCCCTTCGGGCACTTGTTAGCCTGCGCTGAAAGCTCTTCGAGCTTTTAGTCTGCTAGTGGCCGTGCGGATAATCCGGCGTTCGATCCTTCACGCCATGTACATGCCGCCGTTGACGTGAAATTCCTGGCCTGTCACATAGCCGGCCTGGCTTGACGCCAAAAAGGCCACGGCATGGGCGATGTCGGCGGGCTTGCCCAGGTGGCCCATCGGAATCTGCCCGAGCAGCGCCTTCTGCTGCTCTTCCGGCAGGCTCGCCGTCATGTCGGTTTCGATGAACCCCGGCGCGACGCAGTTCACCGTGATGCCACGGCTGCCAAGCTCTCGTGCCAGGGCCCGGGTCATACCGGCGACGCCGGCCTTGGCCGCGGCGTAGTTGGCCTGCCCGGCGTTGCCCGACGCGCCGACCACCGACGTGATGCTGATGATCCGGCCATAGCGCTGCTTCATCATGGCGCGCATCACCGCCCGGCTCATGCGGAATACCGCCTTGAGGTTGGTGTCCAGCACCGCGTCCCAGTCCTCGTCCTTGAGCCGCATCGCCAGCATGTCGCGCGTGATGCCGGCATTGTTGACCAGCACATGCAGCGCGCCATGTTCCTTGACGATTGCGTCCACGAGCGCCTGGCCGGCCGCCGCGTCGTTGACGTCGAGCGTCGCGCCCTTGCAGCCGGGGTGGCTTGCCAGGACGGTCGAGATTTTAGATGCGCCTTCTGCTGTCGTGGCGGTGCCGATGACCTTCAATCCGCGTTCGGCGAGTTCCAGTGCTATTGCCGCGCCGATGCCCCGCGACGCACCTGTGACCAGCGCCACCCGCGTTTCCATGACCGAGCTCATGCGAGCAGTCCCTTCACGTCGGCCAACGTCGCCGGATCGTACACGGCGGCGCCGGTCAATTCAGGGTCGATGCGCTTGCACAGTCCGGCCAGCACCTTGCCAGGGCCGCACTCCACGATCGTCGCTATCCCACGGGCCTTGATCGCCAATACACATTCGACCCAGCGCACCGGTCCGAATGCCTGTTCATAGAGCGCCGCGCGGATGCGGTCGGGGTCGCTTTCACACTTGGCATCGATGTTGTTGATGACCGGAACCTTTGGAGAGCGGAACGTGGTGGCGGCCAGCTTCGCCTTGAGCTTTTCGGCCGCGGGCTTCATCAGGCTGGAGTGGAACGGCGCCGACACCGGCAGCGGCAAGGCTCGCTTGGCGCCACCGGCCTTGAGAACCTCACAGGCTTTCTCGACGGCGGCCTTGCTGCCGGCGATCACAGTTTGCGCGGGATCGTTGAAATTGACAGCTTCCACGACTTCCCCGGCGTTGGCGCCGAAGCTGCGCACCACCTCGGCACAGCCTTCGATCACCTTGCGGGCGTCCATGCCGAGGATCGCAGCCATCGCGCCCGTGCCGACCGGCACTGCGTCCTGCATCGCCTGGGCGCGAAAGCGCACCAGCGACGCCGCATCTCCGAGAGTCAGGGTGTCCGCCGCCACCAACGCCGAGTACTCGCCCAGTGAGTGTCCCGCCATCGCCGCCGGCAGTTCGCCACCCTCGGCGCGCCAGGCGCGAAAAGCGGCCACGCCCGCCGCCAGCATCACGGGTTGCGTATTGGTAGTCAAGGCCAATGCTTCCTTGGGCCCTTCACGAATCAGCCTGGCGAGGTCTTCGCCCAGTGCCTGCGAGGCCTCTTCGAGCGCGAGCTTCACCGCAGGGTGATCGCCCCAGGCATCCAGCATGCCCACGATTTGCGAGCCCTGACCAGGAAAGACGAAAGCAAACGGTTTCATGCGCGTTTCCAGGAATGAAATGAACGGTTCGCGGGACGCCTAGAAGTCCAGCAGGACCGCACCCCAGGTGAACCCGCCGCCCACGCCTTCCAGCATGACGGTGTCGCCTTTCTTGACCTTGCCGCTGCGCACGGCGCTGTCCAGGGCCAGCGGGATCGATGCCGCGGAGGTGTTGCCGTGCTCATCCACGGTCACTATCAGCTTGTCCATGGGCACCTTCAGCTTTTTAGCGGTGCTCTGCATGATCCGGATATTGGCCTGGTGGGGAATCAGCCAGTCAATGTCGGCGTCGGTTTTGCCGGCTTTGGCCAGCGCTGCACGGGCCGCTTCTTCCAGCACGCCGACCGCCAGCTTGAACACCGCTTGCCCGTCCATCTTGAGCAGCGGGTCGCCCACCACCTGCCCGCCGGACACCGTGCCGGGGACGCAAAGTATGCCCACGTGCTTGCCGTCGGCACGCAGATCGCTGGCCAGGATGCCGGGCGTATCCGAAGCTTCGAGGACCACCGCGCCGGCACCATCCCCGAACAGCACACAGGTGGTTCGATCGTTGAAATCCAGGATGCGTGAGAACGTCTCGGCGCCTATCACCAGGGCTTTGCTGGCCGCCCCGGTCTTGATCATGGAGTCGGCGATGGCGAGCGCATAGACGAAACCGCTGCAGACCGCCTGCACGTCGAACGCCGGGCAACCGGCGATTCCGAGTTTGTGCTGCACGATGCAGGCCGCCGACGGAAACACCATATCCGGCGTCGAAGTCGCCAGGATGATCAGGTCGATTTCCGCGGGCCGTACGCCTGCGGCTTTCAGAGCCTCGCGGGCCGCGTGCATCGCCAGGTCGCTAGTGTTCACTCCGGGGGCTGCGAAATGGCGAGCCCGGATGCCAGTGCGATCAAAAATCCACTGGTCGGAAGTTTCCACGCCCCTGGTTGCCAGTTCGGCAGCCAGGTCGGCGTTGGCCACGCGGCGCGGTGGCAGGTGGCTGCCGGTGCCGGTGATGCGCGAATATTTCTTCATCAAATAGTGACCGCGTCCAGCCGCTGCCCCTGGTCTGCGCTGGCGGCGAGCAGGGGCCGGGCGTGGGCGATGCGCGCCTGGACACGGTCGAGCAAGTTGTTTCGGGCCGCATCATACGCCCGGTGCAAAGCCTGCTCGAACGCGAACGCGTCGGCGGAACCATGGCTCTTGAACACCAGCCCACGCAGCCCCAACAACGCGGCGCCGTTGTACCGGCGGTAGTCAACGCGCCGTTTGAAGGCGGATAGCACCGGATAGACGACCAATGCCGCCATTTTCGTGAAAGCGTTGCGTGAGAACTCCTCTTTCAGGAATTCACCGACCATGGAGGCCAACCCCTCGCTGGTCTTGAGCGCGACATTTCCCACAAAGCCGTCGCAGACAACGACGTCGGTCGTGCCCTTGAAAATGTCGTTGCCTTCGACGTTGCCGTAGAAATTCAGGTCTCCCGCGTTGGCCGCCGACCTCAGGAGATCGCCGGCCTTCTTGATCATCTCGCTGCCCTTGATGGTCTCTTCGCCTATGTTCAATAGTCCGACGCTCGGCGCGTCCACATGACTGAGCGCCGACACCAGGGCCGATCCCAGCACCGCGAATTGCAGCAGGTGTTGCTCGGTGCAGTCGACATTGGCGCCCAGGTCAAGCACCATCGTCGCCCCGCCTTTGGCGTTGGGCAGTGGAGAGGCTATTGCCGGACGATCGATGCCGTCGATGGTCTTGAGCAGGTAACGCGCCAGTGCCATCAGGGCGCCGGTGTTGCCGGCCGATATCGCCGCCTGGGCCTGGCCATTCTTGACCTGCTGAATAGCGACTCGCATTGAAGAGTCCTTCTTCTTGCGCAAGGCCACTTCGATCGGATCGTCCATGGCCACCACTTCCGCCGCCGGAACCACGCGGGCCCGCGGGTGCTCGAACCCCTGCAGGCTCTCCGCCGCGCCCACCAGCAACAGCTGCGCCTGCGGCTCCTGCTGCAGGAAGTGCCTGCACGCGGCGAGCGTGACACGCGTGCCATGGTCCCCCCCCATGCAGTCCACAGCCAGGATAGTCATTCGGTTAAATGTAGGCTAGGCCCAAAAATAAAGGCCCGTACTGCGGTGCAGCCGGGCCTTCTGGCGCAAAGCCTGCTCAGGCTTCGTTCTTGGTCTTGAGCACCTTGCGGCCGCGATAGAAGCCGGTGGGGCTGATGTGATGGCGAAGGTGGGTTTCGCCCGTGGTGGGTTCCACGGCGGTACCCGGCACGACAAGGGCGTTGTGCGAGCGGTGCATGCCCCGCTTGGAGGGCGATTTCTTGTTCTGCTGGACGGCCATGGTGGGCTCCTGGATTCAAAAGGCCCCCGCGGCAAAACGCGGAGGTGGATGAGTAGGTTGGTGCGCGCACAGTGCAAGGCAGCGGCGCGAAGCCCTCAATTATAACGGAAGCCGCAGCTTCAGCTAGGTCTTGCCCTTCTTGAGCTTGTCCAGAATTGCAAATGGATTGTCGCGCGAAGTCCCGCTGGCCGCTTCGAACTCGTCGTCCGCCGCGGCAAGCCTGAGCGGCACCGGGCAGACCCCGTGGCGTGGCGCGAGGGGCATTTCCATCAGCAACTCGTCCTCGACCAGTTCAACCAGATCGAAACTGCGGCTCAGCGCCAGTACGTCTTCCTCGGATTCTTCGTCTTGCGCGGCAGCCAGATCCTCGTCGGACACGAAGCGGAACGACCGGTCTAATGCCACTGCGACATCCACGGAGCCCAGACAGCGCTGGCAGGTCAGCGCAAGCACCGCCTGTGCCTGCAGGTGCAGCCATATTTCCGGCTGCACATGGGCCGCATTTCGCAACTCGCCGGTAGCCGCCCAGGTCACCGGCGCCGCCGACCCGCGCCCCTGCGTTTCTGCCATCAGGCGCCCGTGCTCTTGCACCGGCTCTTCACCGCGCAAGCTTCCCGCCTCTTCGGCGAAGCTCGTCACATCCAGCCGGCGGGCAGCGAACTCCTTGCTCATGGCGCCAGTGTAAGAGAATCACGCCATGTCGCAGGCCCTACTCTCCCCTGAAAGCCGCCCGCTGGTGCTGGGCTCGACCTCGCCTTACCGGCGTGACCTCCTGTCCCGCTTACGCCTGCCGTTCACCGTGGAGGCGCCGGAGGTCGATGAAACCGCGCTGCCGGATGAACGCCCGTACGACCTTGCGCTGCGGTTGGCGCTGGCGAAGGCCCATGCGGTGGCAGCGAAGTTTCCGCAGGCGGTGGTGATTGGTTCCGACCAGGTGGCGGATTTGAGGGGCGAGCCTTTGGGCAAGCCCGGCAACCATGACAAAGCCGTGGCCCAGTTGCGGCGGATGCGCGGGGAAAGTGTCGTGTTCCAGACCGCCGTGGCTGTCGTCTGCGCCGAAACGGGGTTCGAAGAAGTGGATCTTGCGCCCGTGACGGTAAAGTTTCGCCGCATCACGGACGCCGAGATCGAGGCCTACCTTCGTGCGGAGCAGCCCTACGACTGCGCCGGCAGCGCTCGCAGCGAAGGGCTCGGAATCGCACTGCTTGACGCTATCGAAAGCGATGACCCGACAGCGCTGGTCGGACTGCCGCTGATCCGGACCTGCCGCATGATCCGGGCCGCCGGCATCAAAGTGCTGTGACCGCCACGCCTTCGAGCGGCAAGCTCTACCTCGTGCCGGCGCCGCTCGATTTTGGCTGCAAGGCCCAGGCACCGCTGACCGATGTGATGCCTGCCCACACGCTGAGAGTGGCCGCCGGGATTACCGACTGGATTTGCGAGAACGCCAAGTCTGCGCGCGCCTATCTCAAGCGCATCAACGAGGTCCATGCGCTGGCTGCGCCCGTGCGCGAGCAGCAAATCGTCGAACTGCCTCGCGAGGTGCACAAGAAAGGCGACCACCAAGGCGGCTTCGAAGCCGGCCCGTTGCTGGCCCGCGCACTGCAGGGCCATGATCTCGGCCTGCTGAGCGAAGCCGGGATGCCGGCGATAGCCGACCCCGGCTCATCCGTTGTGCGGGCGGCGCATGACCTGGGTGTCGCGGTCATCCCTTTGGTTGGCCCGGCTTCGCTGGTCCTCGCGCTTGCGGCCAGCGGCCTCAATGGCCAGAACTTCGCGTTCGTGGGCTACTTGCCCCAGGACCCAGCGCAGCGGGCGCTGCGCATCCGCGAACTGGAGCACCTGGCGTTCAAGGGCGGACAGTCGCAACTGTTCATTGAGACACCGTACCGGAACATGGCGTTATGGGACGCCTTGCTCAAAACGCTCCAGCCTGCCACGCGTCTGGCCGTGGCCAGCGGGCTTACGCTGAGTGAAGGCGTGGTATTGAGCCGGACCGTCGCGGCCTGGAGAAAGCTGCCGCCGCCCGCCGCAAGCGACATTCCCGCGGTGTTCGCCCTGGGCCGCTAAGCCGGATCAACGCAGGGCGGGAATCGTCCTGAGCGCGCGCATCGCGCCCTCACCCATCGCGGCGCCGAATTTCTTGGCAAGACGCTCTGCCACATTGTCGCGCCGCGTGTAATCGACCAGGTCTTCCGCCTTGACGATTTCACGGGCCACGAAGTCGAGGTTGCCCAACTGATCGGCCAGCCCCATCTCCACCGCCTGCTGCCCGGTCCAGAACAGGCCGGTAAACAACTCGGGGGTTTCCTTCAACCGTTTGCCCCGGCCCGCCTTCACCGTCTCGATGAACTGCCGGTGCACTTGATCGAGCATGGCCTGGGCGAACACGCGCTGCTTTTCGGTTTGGGGACTGAAGGGATCCAGGAATCCCTTGTTTTCGCCCGCCGTCATGAGCCGGCGTTCAATGCCCAGCTTGTCCATCAAGCCGGTGAAGCCGAACCCATCCATCAACACGCCGATGCTGCCAACGATGCTGGCCTTGTCAACGAAGATTCGGTCAGTCGCGGCGGCGATGTAATAAGCGGCCGAAGCGCAAGTTTCCTCAACCACGGCGTAGACCGGCTTGTTGTGCTTGATTCGCAGCCGCTTGATCTCGTCGTTGATAATCCCCGCCTGCACCGGGCTGCCCCCGGGCGAATTGATCAGCAACACCAGCGCTTTGGCGCCGGTGTCCTCGAAAGCGCTGCGCATGGCGGCTACCACTGCTTCGGCGCCGGCATCGCCTCCGGCGGCGATCTCACCCTTGATCTCGATGACGGCAGTGTGTGGCAATGATTTGTCGGTGCTTGGCGAGCCCCGATGCATCAGCGCCCACAGAAGGAAGACAAA
Organism: Ramlibacter sp.; assembly: GCA_046599015.1. GTDB lineage: Bacteria > Pseudomonadota > Gammaproteobacteria > Burkholderiales > Burkholderiaceae_C > Ramlibacter. Next base: position 20,379 of record JBKJHN010000054.1, on the reverse strand, counting down.
AAACGCCAGCCATGCAAGCCGGATGAACGTGCGCCAACGGCGCGCCGTGCGCTGCTCATCCAGCGTGGCGAACATCAGCCTCTCGAGCGTGGAGCGCTCCCAGCCAGGCGCAAGCGGCTCGCCGGCCGGGTCGCGCGCAGGAGGGCGCGGTTCAGGCGCAGCGGATTCGGGCGTTGGCGATTCAGTCATTATTTCTAAAACTCGACGGGTTTGAGGTTGTGGGCAGTATGCCAGTGCACCACGCCCGCGTGTTCGGTGATGGTGATTTTGCTCAGCCCGCCGCGGCAGGGTCCCCCAGTGCATTCGCCGGTATCGGGGCGGTACACAGCGCCGTGCGTGGCACACAACAGCCACTGGCCGGTGTCGTCGAAGAATCGGTTGGGCTGCCAATCCAGTTCCATCGCCACATGGGCGCAGCGATTGACGTACGCATGCACCGCGCTCTCGTAACGGATAGCGAAAGCCCGGCAGGTTTCTCCGGCAAGCGCCACGTCGAATGGGACGGCTTCGCCGCCTTCGACCAGATCCGCCGAATTGCACAACGGGATGGAATGAAACCCGTCGTTCATGCGTTTTCCGCCAGCCAGTCGCGCAAGCTGCCCACCGAATGCGCCACAAAAACCGGATTCAACGATTCGAACTCGCCCCAATCGTGTGCGCCGTAACTCACGCCGAGCGCCGGACAGCCCGCGTTCACGGCCATCTGCAGGTCGTGGGTGGTGTCGCCGATCATGAGCGTGCGCTGCGGTTCGGTGCCGAATTCACGCATCAGCTCCTGCAGCATCAGGGGATCCGGTTTGCCGGCCGTTTCGTCGGCGGTGCGAGAACCGTCGAACACACCCTTGAGTTGAACACTGTGAAGGGCTTCATCCAGTCCGCGCCGCGACTTGCCGGTAGCCACAGCCAACAGATGCTGGCGCGCCTTGAGTTCAGCCAGCAATGCCAGCACCCCGTCGAACAAAATCAGGTCATCCTGGTGTTTGACGTAGTGATGGCGGTAACGGGCGCCGAGCTCGGCGTATTTCTCCCTCGGCACGTCGGGCGCGGCATGCGCCAGCGCCTGCACCAGGCTCATGCCGATCACGTGGGAAGCCGCCTTGTCGGACGGCATCTGGCCACCTACATCGACCACGGCTCGCTGGATACACCGCACGATGATCCTGGTGGAATCGAACAGGGTTCCATCCCAGTCGAACGCAATCAAGTCAAACTGGCGCGGGCGCAGGAGCGGCATGGTCGGCAAATTTCTTCAGGTCCGGCGGCAGCGGCGCAAGCAGTTCAATGCGCTCGCCCGTGGCGGGATGGTCGAACTGTAACCGCCATGCGTGCAGAAACATGCGTCTGAGCCCCTGCTTTTGCAGGCTCTTGTTGAGCTCGAAATCGCCGTACTTGTCGTCGCCCGCGATGGGATGACCAGCGCTGGCCAGGTGGACGCGAATCTGGTGGGTGCGGCCGGTCTTGATGGTCACTTCGAGCAGTGTAAAACCCGGGTCGTGGACACGGGCCTTGGCCGGCATGACCGCCTTCACTTTCACCAGAGTGATCGAGCGCATCCCGTCGGGGTCGTCCCTGGAGACGACTTTCACGCGGCGCTCGCCGTCCGCCTGCAAGTACTTGTGCAATGGCTGGTCAATGACTTTCCTGTTGGGCGGCCAGGCGCCCACCACCAGGGCCAGGTAAGTCTTTCCGGTCTCGCGTTCCCGAAACTGGTCCTGCAGTTTCAGCAAAGCCGAGCGCTTCTTCGCCACGAGCAGGATGCCGGAGGTTTCGCGGTCCAGCCGGTGCACCAGTTCCAGCAGTTTCGCGTCCGGCCTGGCCTGGCGCAGTTGTTCGATCACCCCGAAGCTCACACCGCTGCCGCCGTGCACCGCCACGCCGGCCGGCTTGTCGATGGCAATGAGATGCTCGTCCTCGTAGAGCACCGGGAACTCACGCGGCGGCGCCGGCTTGTCCAGCTTCTGCGCTACCGATTCCGAAATCCGCACCGGCGGGAGCCGCACCACGTCACCCGCGGCCACTCTGGTATCGGCTGCTGCGCGCCCCTTGTTCACCCGCACTCCGCCGCTGCGGATGATCCGGTACACGTGTGTCTTGGGCACTCCCTTGAGCTGGCGAAACAGGAAATTGTCGAGGCGCTGGCCGGCGGATTCTTCGTCCACCGCCACTAATTGCACCTGCGCGCTTGCAGGGGACTCAGCGCCCCCTATAATGTGTTTCACTAGCGTAACGCTGTAAGTGGTTGATTGCCTTGGAGTTTAGTCCACGCACGCCACCGGGTTACGCTGGAAGGTCGATGCCACCGCAGCCTTCGCGCGCAGATTTGCCAGCCAGATGCCGGCAATGGCCCGCCGAGATTGCGTGAAGCCGGCTCTTTGAAACACTGATACGGAATACCAGTCCGCCAGCAGCTCTGGCAGACGGATCAAAGCGAGAACACCTGTGTTGATGGCGATCCTCATGGCCTGCTGGAGATGGCTCACAGCCCCCTCCGAAGGCATGTCATTGCCAAAGGTCCGCGCTCCGCGGATCCTTCACGCCGCACTCCGTGTGGCACCCTGGGAGCGCCGTTCCGGCGCCGCGTCCCTCGCCCCAATCCACGCGCCTTTGCCACGCCTGCTGAGTTAGCACTCGACAGCCCAGCGTCGCATCCGCCGATTCCTTTTCGTTTCGAAGCACCTGCCCGGCATCGTTGACCCATTCAGGGTCCATGGTGAAAGTCGCGGGGAGACAGTGATTGCCTGGCAATCCGATCTCGCCGCAGGTTTGAAATGGAAAAGGTGACGCTATGAAGCGGATGCTGATCAATGCCACGCAGGCGGAAGAACGCCGGCTGGCCATCGTCGATGGACAAAAACTCCTCGACTACGAAATCGAAATCGAAGGGCGCGAGCAGCGCAAGGGCAATATCTACAAGGCCGTGGTGACACGAGTGGAGCCCTCCCTCGAGGCCTGCTTTGTCGATTACGGCGAAGACCGCCACGGCTTCCTGCCATTCAAGGAAATTTCAAGGACCTACTTCGCCCAGGGTGTACCCGTCTCGCAGGCGCGCATCAACGAGGCGATCCGCGAAGGCCAGGAACTGCTGGTGCAGGTGGAAAAAGAAGAACGCGGCAACAAGGGCGCCGCGCTGACCACCTTCGTATCGCTCGCGGGCCGTTATGTGGTCCTGATGCCCAATAACCCGCGCGGCGGCGGCGTCTCACGCCGCATCGAGGGCGACGACCGGGCCGAGCTTAAAGAAGCGATGGACCAGCTCGAGTATCCCAACGGGATGTCCATCATCGCGCGCACGGCCGGCATCGGCCGCAGCGCGCCCGAACTGCAGTGGGACCTGAACTACCTGCTCAAGCTCTGGAACGCGATCGACGGCGCCGCCAAGGGCGGCAAGGGCGCTTTCCTGATCTATCAGGAGTCCTCGCTGGTCATCCGGGCCATTCGCGATTACTTCAACCACGACATCGGCGACATCCTGATCGACACCGACGACATCTACGATCAGGCGCAGCAGTTCATGGCTCACGTGATGCCGGAGCATGCGGCTCGAGTCAAGCGCTACCGGGATGACGCCCCCCTGTTCAGCCGCTTCCAGATCGAACACCAGATCGAGTCGGCCTACGCCCGCGAAGTGAAGCTGCCCAGTGGTGGCGTGGTCGTGATCGACCATACCGAGGCGCTGGTTTCGATCGACGTCAACTCGGCGCGCGCCATCAAGGGAGGCGACATCGAGGAGACCGCCACGCGCACCAACCTGGAAGCGGCCGACGAAGTGGCCCGCCAGATGCGGCTGCGAGACCTTGGCGGCCTGATCGTGATCGACTTCATCGACATGGAGGAGTCGAAGAACCGGCGCGAAGTCGAAAACCGGCTGCGCGATGCCTTGCGCCAGGACCGGGCGCGGGTGCAGTTCGGCTCGATCAGCAAGTTCGGCCTGATGGAGATGAGCCGGCAGCGCCTGCGCCCGGCGTTGTCCGAAGGCGCATCGGTGCCCTGCCCGCGCTGCGGCGGCCACGGCCACATTCGCGACACGGAGAGTTCGGCCCTGCAGATCCTGCGCATCATCCAGGAGGAATCGATGAAGGACGGCACCGCCGCGGTGCACGTCCAGGTGCCGGTGGACGTGGCGTCCTTCCTGCTCAACGAGAAGCGCCCCGAGATCGCCAAGATCGAACTCAAGCAGCGGCTCTCTGTGATCATGGTCCCCAACAAGACCCTGGAAACACCCAACTACCGCCTCGAGCGCCTGAAGCACGACGACCCGCGCCTCGACAACATCCAGGCCAGCTATCACATGGCCGAGGAAATCGAGGACCCGACGGCGGTCACGCGCCGCTCGCACGAACGCACCAACAAGCAGGAGCCGGTTATCAAGGGCGTGCTGCCGGACGCACCCGCGCCGATCGCCGTGCCCAGGCCGGAGCCCGTCAGGGCCGCCGAGCCTGTTGCCAAGGCGCCGCCGGCGCCAACACGAGCGCCCGCTGTGGCGCCAGCGCCTGCCGAATCCGGCTTTACGGCGTGGATCAAGGGCTTGTTCGGGATCACGCCGGCCGCAGTGCCGGCGCCCGCGCCTGCTGCGGTGCCCGAAGTGCGCAGGGACGAACCGCGGCGCGAAGGGCGCGGTGAAGGCGGGCGGGGCGATGGCCGCCGCGGCGGCCGCGGTGAAGGCCGCGGGCGTGACGCAGAGCGTCAGGGCGGCCGCCGCGGAGACGGGCGTGGCCGCGACGGCGAACAGCGCCGCGAGCGGGCACCCGCCGAGGCCGGAGCCGAAGGGCAGCAGGGACGTGGGCCCGACAACCGTCAGCGCGACGGCGAACAACGCCGCGGTGAGCGGCAGGAGCGGGGCGACGGCCGCGGGGACCGCGAGCCGCGTGAGCCACGCGAAGCGCGCGAGGGCCGCGAACCCCGTGAGCCTCGCGAAAACCGCGAAGCTCGCGGCGAGCGCCAGGGCCCGCGCGAGCGCAGGGAGGGCGACGGCCGAGGTGTCGGCGAGAGCGCCACACCCGAGGTTCAGCCCGCCACCGACATGGCAACCGGCGAGCAGCGCCAAGACCGCGCGCCCCGTGGCGAACGCGGGGAGGGACGGCGCGAGCGCGGCGACGGCCGCCGCCCCCGTGGCGAGCGTCGTGATGACCGAGGCCCGCGCGAGCAGGCCCCCGCTGCCGAAGGCGCCGAGCTTGCAGCCCTCGCCGGCGCGGCCACTTCGGTAGGCACCGTGACCGAAATGGGTGACCAGCAACTGCCAGCCGCGGATGCGGTCCTTGAGTCACACACGCACCAGGACGGCGGCCGCAATGAGCCGCAGGACGGCGAGGAACGGCGGGATCGCCGCTCACGTGACCGTTACGGCCGCGAGCGCGGCGACCGTGCGCCCCAGGGTGAAGCTCCTGTATCGGCCGGCGACAGTGCGGCCGCGCAGCCCATCGAGCCGGTTTCGCAGGAACGCACGCCGCGTTATCCGACCGGCTTTGTGACCGAGGAGGCGCCAGCCGCCGCACCGATCACGAGTATGCCGGCGCCGATGCCGGCGCCCACCGCGCCCGAGGTGGAAAGCCGTCCGGTTACTGAGACGGCGGTGCCGGTGGCGCCAGCGCGCAATCTGCCCCAGGTTCGATCGTTCGAATTGCCGGTTGCTGAACTGGCTCAAGTGGCGGAAGGCTCAGGGCTTCAATGGATCAACTCGGATCCGGGAAAGATCGCCGCCGTTCAGGCCGCGATCGCGGCTGCGCCCCTTCCGATGCGCGTGCCGCGTGAGCGGCCGCCCGCCATTGTGGTCGACGAAGGCCCGCTGGTGCTGGTCGAGACCCAGCGGGATTTGCGCGAGTTGAAGCTGCCCTTCGAGCAACCCACTCCGCCGCTGCAATAGGCTGCGTCCGCGGGCTGTTCCGGACCGGTGCTAAACGCCGGCCGCGCGTTTCCAGGCATGCGCGGCGGCCTGTGCGTCGCCGCGCTCTTCAGCCAGCAGCGCCAGCGAACGCCAGGCATCGCGGTGCAGCTTCAAGTCCTGCAGACCGACCGCAGCCTGGCTCATCAGCTGCTGCGCCTTGCCCCACAGCTGCCGCTTCATGCAGGCCATGCCGGCCAGGTATTGGAGCGTCGGATCACGCGGATTGGTCTTCTGCGCCGCTTCAATGCGGGCCAGCCAGGCGCCGTCGAGGCTGTCAAGGCCAAGCTCGAGCGCATGCACCAGCTTCACCTTCAGATCGTCATCGAGCTGAGCTTGCCGTTCCCACACCGGCAGCAGCCAATCGCGGGCCAAAATCGGGTCGCCGCCAAGCGCGTTGAGGCGCTGGGCAGCGTGAACCGCCAACTCGGGCATGAGCCGCTCCGCGGGTTCCAGCAAGTTCCAGGCGCGTTGCAACTGGGCGGTGTCGTGCGCGCCATTGAGCATGTCGATTGCCAGTCCGCGCACAATGCTTTGGGCGGCGCTCTCGGAAAACGCCCGGTGCTTGGCTAGCAGACGGGCGGTTTCCAACGCGTCTGCCGAACGGTGTGTCAAGCGCGCCGCCTTCAGCTTCATGCGCAGTGCCACGGTGCGACGGGCCGCACCTTGCGGCAGTCCTTTCAGCCATGCCATGGCCGCCTCGGGTTCCCGGTCGGCCAGTGACCACTGAGCCGCTCGCATCAAAGCGCCTTCCCGTGTTTCCTGGGCTTCACGCAACGAGCTTTGCTCCAACGCCTGGCGCAGGTGTTCATCGCGCGCCACCCTGTCCTGCAAGGCCTGTGCAGCTTGCGCCGCCAGCAGGTGCGACAGCGTGCGCACCTGAGCCGCGTTGACCAGTTGTTGACCGCCGGCGCTCAGCGACTTCTCCTGGGCCAGCGCGATCTCGGCCGATTTCCGGGCGCGGATAAAACGTCCGGCCAGCAGGTGCGACAGACCATCCAGCAGTGCGCTGTAGACGGCGCGCTCCTTCTGCTGCGAACGCCAGCGCACAGCCTGGCGCGGCAGGTCGAACAGCGCGGCGAGGGCGCCCAAAGCGGCATGCAGCAAGACAAAAGCGCCCAAGAGCAGCAGCAGCACCAGGTTCAGTGAGAGATCTACCCGGTGTGGCGGCCAGAACAGGGTGACGGTCCCCTGATTGTTCCCTGCGAACAAGGCTATGGCAACTGCCACACCGAACAACGCCAGCAGCCACAATGCCGCGCGCATCTCAGCCAATCCTCAGAGCGGGAGCCGGGCGGTGATCCGGGCAGTGGCTCGTCATCGCCCCGCCGCCGCCGTGGCCAGCACAGCGAGCGTTTCATCGATTCGCGGCAGTTCGACGGCGCGCAATTGACTCTCGACCTGTTGCAACAAGGTTGCCGCCGCCTGCGTGCGGCGCGCGGCCGGATCGAAATACTTGCGCAGGGCAATGGCCGCCGAGGCGGCATCGGCGCGAGCCGAGTCGGTCAGCCGTGACATCAACGCAAGCCGCGCGTTGAGCAGCTTCAATTTGAGGTTTTCGCGCAGGAAGAAGGCCTGGTCCGGGGCCAGCAGCACGGCCTCGGGCTGATCGATCCGGCTGACCCGCACCAGGCCGCGCGCCTCCTGCCGGATGTCGTCGAGGACTTGCTCCCACCAGCGCAACGGCTCGGCGCGATCGGGCCTGCGCGCGGCCAGCGCAGCAGCGGGGTTGGCCACCGCATTGGCCAGCGGCAACTCGTCGACTTGCCGAACCAGGTCGTCCAGCTTGGCCAGCAAACCCGGCACATCGGTGACGCTGGAGGTCTTGATCCGGTCGATGTCGCGGGCGATGGCCACGCGCACACGAGACAAGCGCGGCTGCCCGGCCCGTTCCAGGCGCTGGTCGGCGCTGCGCAGCGCCATCAGCAGAGGCTCGACGCTGCCGTTCACCTGCGCCTGCTGCTGCGCCAGACGCAACGCCGACTCGATGTCCACCAGCATGTTTTCATCGCGCGAGCGCGACATGCTCTGCACGAGTTCCTCGATTTGTGAGCGTTGCAGCGCCACCTCTCCGAGACGGCTCTCGGTGAGCGCCAGGCGAGCGGCCGTTTCTCGCACCAGCTCCTGCGCCTGTCTGGCCAAGGCGCGCGCCTCGGTGGCATTGGTCGTCGCATCATGGCTCTGCCGTGCCAGTTGCTCCTGGATGTTCGACAGCTTCTGCCAGAGCATCACCGTGGCCATCAGCGACAGCGCGGCCAATGCCAGGACAAAGTACATCACGCGACGGCTGACCTGCATGCCGGCCTGCGACCGGGTCGTCGCATCGGCCGTGGCGGCTACTTCCACGGCCGGGATCTGCCCAGAGGCAATCGGCGGGCTCGTGGGCGCTGGAATCATCGAAATGATTTTAGGGCCGAGGTCACCGCGTCGACGAAAGGTCGTGACTCGCAAACAACACCGAAACCCGTCGTCCGCGCTGCCTGCGCGATGCGAGGGTGCGTCGCAAGGGCTCGGCATTTCGTCCAGTCCTGCCCAGGCAGTAGCTTGTTCAAGTTGGCGATGGCTTGGGAACTGCTGAAGAGCCACACGCAGCTCGAGTCGGCTGCCTCCTGTACCCGTGCCAATTGCTCGGCGCTGAATTCGGGCGGCGCGCGCAGATAGGCGATCGCCGTGTCCACCTGTGCGCCCACGGCAAGCAGTTGCTCGGCCAGCCAGTCGCGGCCAACGCCGTCCGAGCCCGCCTCGCCACCTCGCACGATCAACACGCGAGCGCCCGCATCAACCTGGCCGGCCACCTGCTGCCACAGTGTTTCAGAGTCGAACTGCGCTGACCCGGAGGGCGGCGAATCCACCAAGGCGGGCTTCACACCGGCTGCCAGCAAGGCGCGTCGAGTGCCGTTGCCCGTCGCCCAGGCACGCAGCCGCTCCGGCCAGCCGTCCTGCGCCGGACGGCTCGCGAAAAAATGGCGTACCGCATTGCCGCTGACGAACATGACGGCGCGGCAGCCCCCCAGCCCGCCCCACGCCGCAACCACATCGGCCGGCCGTGGCGCGGGCGCAATGACGATCAGGGGGAGCGCGACGGCGTCGAAGCCGCACTGCCGCAGGTCGCGCACCCAACCCTGGGCCTCGCTTTCGGGCCGGGTCACGATCACCCGCATGGAACTAATGAGCCCCGGCCGCGCGCAGCCGCGCCGCCACTTCGGCGCCCAGCATGTCAGCCTGCGCCAGGTCGGCGGCAGCGGCGGCCGACTGTGCCCGCACCAGCGGCGCGGCGTTGTCCGGATCACCCCAGGCTGCGCGAAGCTGCAGGTACTCGCCCGAGAACGTGGCGAAGGCGGCCAGCGGCATGGAGCAACTGCCGCCCATGGCGCGGCTGACCGCGCGTTCAGCCGCCACGGCGAACCAGGTCGCCTGGTGCGCCAACGGCGACAACAGATCCAGCAGGTCAGTGCGTTCGGCGCGTACTTCGATTCCCAAGGCACCCTGCGCGGCCGCGGGCAGCATCTGCTCAGGCTCGAACACCTCGCGGATGCGCCCCGCCAGGCCCAGTCGCTTCAGGCCGGCGGCGGCCAGCACAATCGCATCGTACTGCCCGTCGTCGAGCTTGCGCAGCCGCGTGTCGAGGTTGCCGCGCAGCGGCTCGATCTTCAGGTCCGGCCGCAGCGACCGCAGCAACACGACCCGGCGCAGACTGGAGGTTCCCACGACGGCACCTTGCGGCAGTTGCGCCAGGCCGGCGAAGCGGACGGAGACAAAGGCGTCGCGCGGGTCCTCGCGTTCCATCACGCAGGCCAAGGCAAAGCCCTGCGGCAGGTCCATCGGGACATCCTTCAGTGAATGCACCGCGATGTCGGCGCGGCCTTCCTCCAAGGCGGTCTCCAGTTCCTTGACGAACAACCCCTTGCCGCCGACCTTGCTCAGGGAGCGATCAAGAATCTGATCGCCTTTGGTGGTCATGCCAAGTAGCGACACCGAATGGCCGCGTTGCTCCAGCAAAGCCTTCACATGCTCGGCCTGCCATAGGGCCAAGCGGCTTTCGCGGGTGGCGATCACTAGCTTGCTCAAAGTCGTAACCTGTTTGTAATGCCGGGAGGGCAGTCGATGCTAGCATGCACGCTGCCGAAAAAATAAGCACACGCCCCGGCTTTGCGAGCAGGTTCCCCGGGCTGCGCCGAACTGCATCGAAAGAGGTCCCATACCCATGACGCCCACCCCGCAGTCCCCGTCGCGGCGCGCCAAGGAAAATGAGCGCCCCCTGGTTGAAGACATCCGCCTGCTGGGGCGCATCCTGGGCGATGTGATCCGCGAGCAGGAAGGGGTGGACACCTATGAGCTGGTCGAACGCATTCGAAAGCTCTCGGTGGCGTTTCGGCGAGACGCCGACCCGGAGGCAGACAAGGCACTGAAGCGCCTGCTCAAGGCGCTCTCCGGCGATCAGACGGTCAGAGTGATTCGCGCTTTCACCTACTTCAGTCATCTGGCCAACCTGGCCGAGGACCGGCATCACATCCGACGCCGCGCCATCCACGAGCGGGCCGGCGACACCCAGGAGGGCAGCATCCAGGTGGCGCTGGCGCGGTTGCGGTGGGCGGGGATCGCTCCCAAGACCGTCTCACAAACCCTGGCCCAGAGCTATCTGTCCCCGGTGCTCACGGCGCACCCCACCGAGGTGCAACGCAAGAGCATTCTGGACGCGGAGCGCGACATCGCCAATCTGCTGACGGCACGCGACGAGATCAAGGCCCGCGCGCAGCCCAAGGACGCGCTGGCGCCGCGCGAGCTGGCCGCCAACGAGGCGCAGCTGCGGGCGCGAGTCCTGCAGCTATGGCAAACGCGGCTGCTGCGCTTCACCAAGCTGACGGTGGCCGATGAAATCGAGAACGCCCTCAGTTACTACGAGGCCACCTTCCTGCGCCAGATCCCGAAGATCTATGCCGACCTGGAGCACGAACTCGGCCATCACCCGGTGGCGAGCTTCCTGCGCATGGGCAACTGGATCGGCGGCGACCGCGACGGCAACCCGAATGTCAGCGCGCAGACGCTCGAATATGCATTGCGGCGGCAATGCGAGGTAGCGCTGCGGCATTTCCTGACCGAGGTGCATTACCTGGGCGGCGAGCTGTCGCTCTCGGCGATGCTGGTCGGGCTGTCCCCGCAGATGCAGGTGCTGGCCGACAGTTCGCCCGATGCCAACGAGCACCGTCTCGACGAGCCTTATCGCCGCGCCCTGGCCGGGATGTACTCGAGACTGGCCGCCACGCTCAAGGATCTGACGGGCGGGGATGCGGCGCGGCACGCGCTACCGCCACAGAACCCGTATTTGACGGCCGAGGATTTCCTGGCCGACCTGCGCACCATCGAGGCATCGCTGCTGGCCCACCATGGCGCGGCGTTGGTGCAACAGCGCCTGCACCCGTTGATTCGCGGCGTCGAAGTGTTCGGCTTCCACCTGGCCACCGTGGACCTTCGGCAAAGTTCGGACCAGCACGAAGCCGTTGTCGCCGAGCTGCTGGCCGTGGCCCGGGTCGAGCCGCATTACGCCAGGCTGGAGGAAGGCGCGCGGCGCGCGCTGCTGGTCAAACTGCTGGCAGACGCGCGGCCTTTGCGTGTGATGGGCGCTCGCTACTCCGAGCACACCCGGGGCGAACTCGCCATCTTCGAAACTGCCAAGCGCATGCGCGAGCGCTTCGGCGCCCAGGCGATCCGGCACTACATCATCAGCCACACCGAAACCGCCAGCGACCTGCTGGAAGTGCTGCTGCTGCAAAAAGAAGTGGGGCTGATGACCGGCACCCTGGACGACAAGGCGGTGAGCGACCTGATCGTCGTGCCCTTGTTCGAAACCATCGAAGACTTGCGCAATGCGGCTCCGATCATGCGCGATTTCTATGGCTTGCCCGGCATCGCGAAGCTGGTGCAGCGCTCGGGGGCCGAGCAGGACATCATGCTGGGCTATAGCGACAGCAACAAGGACGGCGGCATTTTCACCAGCAACTGGGAGCTGTACCAGGCGGAGATCGCTTTGGTGGAATTGTTCGACCAGATTGCGAGCCACGGCTTGAGCGCCGCCGGGCCGCGCCCAGGCGCGAAGGCCCCCCCGGGGGGCAGCGCAGTACACGAAGTGACAAGCGTGGGGGCCACATACATTCAGCTGCGCATGTTCCATGGCCGCGGCGGCACGGTGGGACGAGGCGGTGGCCCCAGCTACCAGGCGATCCTGGCGCAGCCGCCCGGCACCGTGCGCGGACAGATCCGGCTGACCGAACAGGGCGAAGTGATCGGCTCGAAGTATGCAAACCCCGAAATTGGCCGGCGCAACCTGGAGACGCTGGTGGCCGCCACGCTGGAAGCCACGCTGCTGCAGCCAACCAAGACCGCGCCGAAAGCTTTCCTGCTGGCAGCGGAGTCGCTGTCCAAGGCCAGCATGACGGCCTACCGGGCGCTGGTCTACGAAACCCCCGGCTTCACCGAATATTTTTTCGGATCCACCCCGATCCGAGAAATCGCCGAGCTCAACATCGGCTCACGGCCGGCTTCCCGCAAATCGTCCTTGCGCATCGAAGACCTGAGGGCCATTCCCTGGAGTTTCAGCTGGGGCCAGTGCCGTCTCACCTTGCCCGGCTGGTACGGTTTCGGCAGCGCAGTCCATCAGTTCCTGGGCGAGCAGGCGGCCGGCGCGGGGCGTGAAAACCTCACGCTGCTGCAGAAGATGTACCGGCAATGGCCGTTCTTCCGCGCCCTGCTCTCGAACATGGACATGGTGCTCGCCAAGAGCGACCTGGCGCTGGCTTCGCGCTACGCGGAGCTGGTAACCGACGCGCGGCTGCGCAAACGCATCTTCGCCACCATCGAAGCCGAATGGCAAAGAACCGCGGAAGCGCTGCAGCGGGTCACCGGCGAGAAACAGCGCCTGGCGGGCAACCTGGGGTTGCAGCGCTCGATCCGGCATCGCTTTCCCTATATCGACCCTTTGCATCACCTGCAGGTGGAGCTGGTGCGAAGACATCGTGCAGGCACGCTAGATGAGCGCGCGCAGCGCGGCATTCACATGTCCATCAACGGCATCGCGGCGGGGCTTCGCAATACCGGATGAGCCGGAAGCGACCCAGGGCTGCCATCGGCGCCTCGGCATCAGCTCCCGAGCAGTTCCCCGACCGGCTTCAGGTCGTCCACGCGGTCGCATACCGCCTTGACGATCATCATGATGGGGATGCCCAGCAGCAAGCCCCAGATACCCCATAACCAACCCCATCCCAAGACCCCGATGAACACCACCACCGGACTCATCCGGCTAGCCCGGCTGGTCAGCCAGGGAACCAGCAGGTTACCGACCAGGGTGTGGATCACCAGGGACGAACCGGCGAGGTACAAGGCCATATTGATCTGGCCGAATTGAAGGAAGCCCACCAGCGCGGCCCCCACAGTGACGATGGCCGATCCGAGGTACGGAATGAAGTTCAGAAGTCCGGAGACGAAGCCCCACACGGCGGCGTGCTTCAGCCCGAGGGCCCAGAAAGACAGTCCCGTGGCGACACCGACGATGATGCTGGTCACCACCTGCACCAGCAGATAACGTTGGATCTGCCCGGTGATCTCGTCCAACGCCTGGACGGTGATTTTCTTGTCGGTCAAGGTCTTGCCGGTGATCTTCACCAGCTTGCGTCGGAAAGTGTCGCCGGAAATAACCAGGAAAAAAGTGAGAAAGGTGATCACCGTGACCTGCCCGATCAGGCTGGCCAAGCCCACGGTGCCGGTCCACAGATGGTCGCGGATGTCGAAGCGGGGCTTTTCGATTTGCACCCGCTGGACGCCGCGACCTGCCGGTACGGACTTGCTTCCCTCCTGGGCTGCCTGCTCAAGCTGGTCGGCGGCTTTTTGCACCGTGTCCAAGGGCGTGCCGCTGCTGCCATCGCGCGCCCGCATTGCCTCGCGCAGTTTGGTCGCGGCGGCGGGCAAGGAGTCGATCAACTGGTTGGCGTCATCGCTGAACGAGTAGACCGAAAATCCCGCGCCACCCAGTATCCCGAGGATCAGCACGCCGGCGCTGATTGCGCGGGGAATGCGCCACCGCTGCAGCGCATCCACTATCGGGGAAAGCGCGTAACTGAACATCAACCCGATCATCAAAGGAATGAAGAAGGCGCTCGCCCATTTCAAGGTGGCCAGCACCCCGAGCACCGCGAGCACCACCAGGGTCGCGCTGCGCACGTGCAGCGGCATGCGCAACAGCGCGTGGGAAGGGTCCTCAGGGTCGGCGGGCAACGGCGGCCCCGCCGCGGGCTCGTGCCCGGTCGCTTCAGCCGGCCGCGGCGCCATGGTGGCGTGCTGGCTCGTGTCGGCGGGCAGCGGCGCCACGGGGACGTGCTGGCTGGTGTCAGCGGGCAGCGGCGCCACGGCGGGCTTGTCGTCTTCTGGTGCTCGATCCATGGTGCCTCTGTTCTTGCGTAGGGTTCATCGGCTGATTCGGCTCAGGCTGCCAACGCCTCGCGCACGGCGCTGAGCTGACGCCGTGAAACGGCCAACAGCTCATCAATGCCAGTCAGACGCACCGCCCAGCCCTCGCCTTCTTCCGCGTCATAGTGCTTCTCCAGCGCACGCACAGCGCGCCGCGCCACCAGAGCGTTGCGGTGCACACGCAGAAACTGCCGTTCGTGCCGTTCTTCCAACTCGCTCAAAGACGCGTCCAGAATATAGCTTCTGGCTGCGGTGCGCACGGTGACGTACTTGAGTTCGGCCTTGAAATACAACACTTCCAGCAGCGGCACACGCTCGGTGCGGCCGCGGTCCTGGATCAAGAGTATTTCCGGTGCGGCGTCCGGCTGCGGGATCCCTCGGGTCTGGATCAGCCGCTCCACTTTCTGCAGCGCCATCTGCAAGCGTTCCAGTCGCACAGGTTTGGTCAGATAGTCGACGGCTTCGAGTTCGAACGCCGCCACCGCGTGTTCGGCGTGGGCCGTGACAAACACCACCGGCGGCGGGCGCGCCAACGAGCGCAGCGCTTGGGCCAGCGCCAGCCCATCTGCCCCTGGCATATGGATGTCAAGCAGCACCACGTCGAACGACTGGCGCCCCAGGACCTCCATCGCCTGGGCGGCGTTGCCTGCTTCGGCGCCGGCAAACGCCGCCGGCGCCGCGCACCCTGCCAGCAGCGTGCGCAGGCGCGAGCGCGCCAGGGGCTCGTCGTCGACGACCAGGACCTGCAAGCTCATCAAGCGTTTGTACCGCTCATACCGGCACCTCCATTCGGACCTGATAGATCCCGTCCTTCAGCACGGCCTGAAACTGCCCCTGCACGTCATGCAGCAGGCGCAGCCGGTCGCGCACGTTGTCCTGCGCCACACCATGGCCGGGCCGGCCCTGGCCGCCCGGCACGGTATTGGTCACCTTGATCACCACGGTGCCGCTGCGCCGCTGCGTGCTGACTTTGACCTGGGCCCCGTCGGCGCTTGGCTCGACCCCATGCTTGACCGCATTTTCCACCAACGGCTGCAATACCAGGTGCGGGACCCGGGCGGATCCGGCCGACGCGTCAAGTGCCCATTCGACCTGCAGGCGGTCCCCAAATCGCACCTGCTCGATGTCGAGGTAGCGGCGCGCCAGGGCCACCTCCTCGGCCAGAGTCACCGATTCGCCGGAATCCACCAGGGCATGGCGAAACAGGTCGCTCAGGTCTTCCAGGATGGTCTCGGCGCGCGCCGGGTCGTCGCGCACCAGCGCGATCGCGCTGTTGAGGGTGTTGAACAGGAAGTGCGGGCGGATGCGCGCCTGCAACTCCGACAGGCGGGCCGCAGTGTCGGCCGGCATGCGGCCCTTGGCGCGCAACACCAACGCAAACACCAGCGCGGCCGACAGCAAAGCCCCGGCAAACGCGGAGGCTACCCAGGGCGCCGCCCCGACGAAGCCGACCAGCGCCAGCAAGGCGCAACCGTACAGTCCGGCCAATGCGCCAAGCGCCGTGCCGAAGACTTGCTGCGCCAACGGGTTCAGGCGAGCCAGCAGATTCTTGAAGGTGCAGGCGACGATCAGCCATAACAGGGTTGCGGCCAAAGCGGCGCCGCTCAAGACCGACACGCGCAGCAACCAGTCCGTCGCGCTGCTGGCGCCGAACATCGCGCCCACGGACATCACCGTTTCCACGAACAACAGCGCGCGCAAGATCACCCCCAGGTGACAGGCGTCGAACACCAGGACGCGCTGGGGCGGCGCTGCCAGCGCGGCCCCATCCTGGAACGTCGATAAAATTTGGGAATCTTTCATCAGGAACGGTTGCCTTCGGCCCGATTATTGGTGATCCTTGCCCTAACCACCCCGGGACGAACCAGTATGGAGCGTCGCGATCCCTTCCTATGAACCAACTCGACAAGAAATCCAAAGCCTGGTCCGCGCTGTTCTCGGAGCCGATGACTGAGTTGGTCAAGCGCTACACGGCAAGCGTTTCGTTCGACCAGCGGCTGTGGCGAGCCGATATCGAAGGCTCGCTGGCCCATGCCGAAATGCTCGCGCAGCAGGGCATCATCTCCGCCGCCGACCTGGCAGCCATCCAGGACGGCATGTCGCAGATCGCCGCGGAAGTCGCGGCAGGCCGCTTCGAATGGAAACTCGATCTGGAAGATGTGCATCTGAACATCGAGGCACGCCTGACGGAATTGGCAGGCGACGCCGGCAAGCGGCTGCACACCGGCCGCAGCCGCAACGACCAGGTCGCCACCGACATCCGGCTCTGGCTGCGCGGCGAGATCGACCTGATTTCAGGGCTGCTGGCCGATCTGCAAAGGGCGCTGCTCGAACTTGGCGACCGCAACGCGGATGCCATCATGCCGGGCTTCACCCACCTCCAGGTTGCGCAGCCGGTCAGCTTCGGACACCACATGCTGGCCTATGTGGAGATGTTCAGCCGGGACGCCGAGCGGATGGCCGATGTCCGCAAGCGCGTGAACCAGCTGCCTCTGGGCGCCGCCGCCCTGGCCGGTACGAGTTACCCGCTCGACCGCGAAGCGGTGGCGCGCGCCTTGAACATGGAGGGCGTGTGCCAGAACTCGCTGGACGCAGTGAGCGACCGGGACTTCGCGATCGAATTCGCCTGCGCGGCGTCGATCGCGATGGTGCATGTCAGCCGTCTCTCGGAGGAACTGATCCTGTGGATGAGCCAGAACTTCAGTTTCATCGAAATCGCCGACCGGTTTACCACCGGCTCTTCGATCATGCCGCAGAAGAAGAATCCGGACGTGCCGGAGCTGGCGCGCGGCAAGACGGGGCGGGTCGTCGGCCACCTGGTGGGACTGCTGATGCTGATGAAAGGCCAGCCCCTGGCCTACAACAAGGACAACCAGGAAGACAAGGAGCCGCTGTTCGACACGGTGGACACGCTCAAGGACACGCTGCGGATCTTCGCGGACCTGGTGGGCGGGATCACCACCCGACCGGAGGCGATGGAAAAGGCGGCCTTGAAAGGCTATGCGACCGCGACGGACCTGGCCGACTACCTGGTGAAGAAGGGACTGCCCTTTCGTGACGCCCACGAGACCGTGGCGCACGCAGTCAAGGCCGCTGTCGCGCACCGCATGGACCTTGGCGAGTTGCCGCTGGCGGTGCTCAGGCAATTCAACACCGCGATCGAGAACGATGTCTACGATGTGTTGTCACTGCGCGGCTCGCTCGAAGCGCGCAACCTTCTGGGCGGCACGGCGCCGGTCCAGGTGCGAGCGCAAATCGCGCGCCACCGGGCGCGCCTGGGCTGAGCCCCTAAAACCGGAGAAGACAACATGCCCGTGATCACCAATATCGAAGACCTGCGTGTGCTGGCGCAAAGGCGGGTTCCGCGGATGTTTTATGACTACGCGGATTCCGGCTCGTGGACCGAGAGCACCTACCGGGCCAACGAGGCGGATTTCAACCGTATCCTGTTGCGCCAGCGCGTCGCCGTGAACATTGAAAACCGCAGCACGCGCACCACGATGATCGGGCAGGAAGTCGCGATGCCGGTGGCCATTGCGCCCACCGGGCTCACCGGCATGCAGCACGCCGACGGCGAAATACTGGCGGCCCGCGCCGCCAAGGACTTCGGGATTCCCTTCACGTTGTCCACCATGAGCATCTGCTCTATCGAGGACGTCGCCAAGGAAACCGGCAACCATCCGTTCTGGTTTCAGCTGTATGTGATGCGCGACCGCGATTTCATCGAGCGCCTGATCGACCGCGCGAAGGCCGCCAACTGCTCGGCCCTGGTGCTGACGCTGGACCTGCAGATCATCGGGCAGCGCCACAAGGACCTGAAGAACGGGCTGTCGGCCCCGCCCAAACTCACACTCCCCAATATCCTCAACATGATGACCAAGCCGCGCTGGGGGCTCGGAATGCTGGGGACCCGGCGCCACCATTTCGGCAACATCGTCGGGCATGTCAAAGGCGTCGAGAACATGGGTTCACTGTCTGAATGGACGGCCAAGCAGTTCGATCCCGCCTTGTCCTGGAACGATGTGGCGTGGATCAAGAAGCGCTGGGGCGGCAAGTTGATTTTGAAAGGAATTCAGGACGCGGAGGACGCCCAGCTGGCGGTGGACAGCGGCGCCGACGCCCTGATCGTCTCCAACCACGGTGGGCGGCAACTCGATGGCGCGCCCTCCTCGATCTCCGCGCTGCCGGAAATCGTGGAGGCGGTGGGCAGCAAGATCGAAGTCCACATGGACGGCGGCATCCGCTCAGGCCAGCACGTGCTCAAGGCAGTGGCGCTCGGCGCGAAGGGAACCTACATCGGACGGGCCATGCTGTACGGGCTGGGGGCGATGGGCCAGGAGGGCGTGCGGCACGCGCTACGGATCATCCACAAGGAACTCGATCTGTCCATGGCGTTTTGCGGCCGCACCGACATCAACAACGTCGACAAGAGCATCCTGCTGCCGGGCACCCATTGACCGGACTCGCATCCCGTTGAACGGCCGCCTGCTCGCCGTGGCAGCCGATGCACATGTTGGCCACATGCGCTCCGAGGTAGCAAAATGCCGCTGTGAGTTCCGAACGCCGCATCGCCCATCTCGACATGGACGCGTTCTTTGCTTCCATCGAGCTGCTGCGGTATCCGCAGCTGAAAGGTCTTCCGGTGGTGATCGGTGGCGGCCGCCGCCGGGCAGACGAATTGTTGCGCGACATTTATGCCGACCAGCCCTTGAACGCGATCCCCGCGTCGGCGTTTCCACTGCTGCGCGATTACCTGGGCCGCGGCGTAATCACGACAGCCACCTACCCTGCCCGGCAGTTCGGCGTGGGCTCTGCGATGGGGATGATGAAAGCGGCGAAGCTGTGCCCGCAAGCCATCGTGCTGCCGGCGGACTTCGAGGAGGTTCGCAAATACTCGCGGATGTTCAAGAGCACCATCGCCGAGATCGCGCCAGTGGTGGAGGATCGCGGAGTCGACGAGGTCTACATCGACTTCACCGAGGTCCCCGGGGGTCAGCGCGAGGGCGGACGCGCCCTGGCCCGGCTGATCCAGAGAGCCATCCACGACAAGACCGGCCTCACCTGTTCGATCGGCGTCGCTCCGAACAAGCTGATCGCCAAGATGGCCAGCGAGTTCGACAAGCCCAACGGGATCTCGATCGTCTACGAATCAGATGTGCGGACCAGGATCTGGCCGTTGCCGGTGCGCAAGATCAATGGAATCGGCCCGAAAGCCGAAGTCAAGCTGGCGAAGCTGCATCTGCACACGATCGGCGATATCGCGTCCCAGCCGCGCGACTGGCTGATCGACAACTTCGGCAAGTCGTATGGCGCCTGGATGCACGACGCGGCCTGGGGCCGTGACGAGCGGCCGGTGGTGACTGAAAACGAGCCGGTCTCGATGAGCCGCGAAACCACCTTCGATCGCGACCTGCATGCCGTGCGCGACAAGGCGGAGCTCGGCGCCGTATTCACCGACCTGTGCACGAGGGTGGCCGGTGACTTGCAGCGCAAGGGGTACGTCGGCAAGACGATCGGAATCAAGCTGCGCTACACGGATTTCCGGATCGCCACGCGAGATCAGACCATCGACCACTTCACGGCCGACAGCAGCACCATCAGGCAGGTCGCTGGCCAGTGCCTGAAGCGGGTCGACTTGAGCCAGCGACTGCGGCTGCTGGGCGTTCGCGTGGGCAAACTGGCCAAGGCGGGGTCGGTGGAACCGCAGATGCCGCCGGCCGAACCGGCAAATGCGACGCACCGGGTCGCGGCGGCATCGCCGGGTACGCTGGACCTGTTCTGAATTCCCTGCAGCAAGGCCGAGGGGTAAGCCGCCTCCGGCGCACGCGTTACAGTGGCGGACACTTTTCCCCGAGGCCCGCCATGCAATGCTTCACGCTCACCCAGCAAGATCACATCGCCCACCTGGTGCTCAGCCGCCCCCAGGCGATGAACACCATGAGTCCAGCGTTCTGGCGGGAACTGGACCAGACGCTGACTGAACTCCATCGTGACGGCCAGGCCCGCGCGCTGGTGATTTCTTCCACCGGCAAGCACTTCAGCGC
>JBKJHN010000037.1:0-21277 GCA_046599015.1 Ramlibacter sp. | reverse complement strand
GTCCGGGGAAGCGATCAGGCGCAGCTTGCCGCGCTTCGACCAGGCGTCGAAATGCTTCTCCTCGTACCCCGGATCCGCGCCGCGGGCGGCCGGCTCGATCCAGATCTGCAGGAAGTGGACCGCATCGCTCTGGCTGCCGTTGAACTCGCTGTGGCGCACGCCGGTGCCGGCGCTCATCCGTTGCACGTCGCCGGGGCGGATAACGCCGCTTTGCACCGCGCCAGCCTCACCGTTGCCCATCGAGTCCTGGTGCGCGAGAGCGCCCTCGAGCACGTAGCTGATGATCTCCATGTCGCGATGGCCGTGGGTGCCGAAGCCGGTGCCGGGCGCGATCCGGTCCTCGTTGATCACGCGCAGGTTGCCGAACCCCATGTGCCGCGGGTCGTGATAGCTGGCAAACGAAAAGCTGTGGTACGACTTGAGCCAGCCATGATCCGCGTAGCCGCGTTCCTGTGATTTGCGCAAGGTGAGCACGTCGTTCCTTCCAGTGTTTGCATGTTGTCGAATGTAGCCTGATGCACAATGAACCGCACGATGCCTACACAACCGAAGAACATTGCCGTCATCGGCGCCGGAATCGCCGGGCTGGCGTGTGCCCGAACCCTCGACCGGGCGGGCCACAGGGTGACCCTTCTGGAGAGGGGAGACGCTGTCGGAGGCAGGGTTGCCAGTTGCGAGACGCCTTTCGGCAGTTTCGACCACGGAGCGCAGTATTTCACCGTCCGCGATGAACGCTTCGAAAAGGCGCTGTCAGTGTCGCCCGGTGTGCGCAAGGCGTGGAGTGCCAACACCGTTAGGGTGCTCGACCCCCACGGCCGGGTGGCCGAGTCCCCACTGCCCCCCCGGGAGTCTCACTGGGTCGGCGTGCCTACCATGGACGCGCTAGCCCGTGTGTGGGCGCAGCCACTGATCGCCGCCGGCCGGGTCGAGCTCGAGACTCGCGTGACGCAGATGGAGCCCGACGCGCTCGACGCCACCCGCTGGCAGCTGCGCACCAGCGGCCCGCAGGGTTCGGTGCATGTGTTTTCCGGATTCGATGCCGTGCTGCTGGCGGTGCCGCACGCGGTGGCCAGCGGCTTGCTGCGGCAATCGGCCCAGGCCCGGGACGTTGCGCAACAGATGGACAAGGTGGAAGTCAGCCCCTGCTGGACCTTGATGCTGGCGTTCCCGCAAGCGGTACAGCCCACGCTGTCGCACCTGGGCCCGCAGTGGAACGCCGCCCTCAGCACCCATCACCGCATTGCCTGGCTCGCGCGTGAGTCATCCAAACCCGGCCGCGCGCCGGTGGAGCGTTGGACCGTGCAGGCCAGTGCCGCCTGGTCGCAGGAGCATCTGGAAGACGACGTCCTCCGGGTGCAGGCCAAGTTGCTCAAGGCTTTCGCCGAGGTTACGGGCATTCACGCGGAGCCGGCTCACGCCCAGGTGCACCGCTGGCGCTGGGCCAAGACCACCACGCCGCTCGGGCAATCGCACTTGTGGGACGGCAGTGCCGGCCTGGGCGCCTGCGGCGACTGGTGCCTGGGCTACCGTGTGGAAGACGCTTTCGTCTCGGGGCTGGAGCTCGCGTTGAAAGTGCACGCGGGCTGAAGGCGCAGGTGGGCTGACCAAGGTGGCCGCTGCATACGTCGGGCGGTTTGCGCCTTCTCCCACCGGACCGTTGCACGCCGGCTCGCTGGTCGCCGCATTGGCCAGCTGGCTGGACGCGCGCGCGCACAGCGGGCGCTGGCTGGTGCGTATCGAGGACGTGGACATACCGCGCTGCCTGCCTGGCGCGGCTGAGACGATCTTGCGACAGCTGGCCGCGTGCGCACTCATCGGCGACGCGAAGCCAATTTGGCAGTCGCTTCGCGGGCCGCTGTACCAAAGCGTCGTTGACCACCTCGCCAGCAAAGGCTTGGCCTATCCCTGCGCGTGCTCCCGCAAGGACATCGAGGAGGCGCTGGCGGCGCAGGGCTACACGCACCAACGTAACGCAGAGTTGGTGTATCCCGGTACGTGCCGCGGCGGTTTGCACGGGCGGGCGGCGCGGGCGTGGCGGTTCCGGGTTCCACCCGGGATCGTCAGGTGGAATGACCGGCGGCTCGGCCCGCAGCAACAGGATGTGGAACACGAGGTGGGCGACTTCGTCCTCAAGCGCGCCGACGGGCTGTGGCCCTATCAGCTGGCTGTGGTGGTGGACGACGCCGATCAGGGCATCACGCATGTGGTGCGCGGAGAAGACCTCGCCGACAACACGCCCCGCCAGATCCTGCTGCAAAGGGCCTTGCGGCTGGCCACCCCCAGCTACCTGCACACGCCGCTGGTACGGGGACCCAACGGGGAGAAGCTCTCCAAGCAGAACGGCGCCTTGCCGCTGAACCTGGATGAGCCTTTGCGGGCGCTCAATGATGCCGCACTGGTGCTCGGTCTTCGAGAACAGGATGGCTCCATCGCCGACGCACTGGCCTCATGGCAGGCGCAGTGGCGCGACTTCTACAATCCAGCGGGTGACTGAAACCAGCAAGACACCCGAGGGCGTGCCTCACCCCCGAGCGATCCGCAGCTTCGTGCTGCGTACCGGGCGCAAGACGACCGGCCAGGCCAGGGCGGTAGAACAGCTCGGACCGAGATTCCTGGTGCCCTATCGTCCGCAGCCGCTGGACTTCGCAGCCGTGTTCGGCCGGGACGCCCCCACCGTCCTGGAGATTGGATTCGGCATGGGCGAGGCCACGGCGCACATCGCCGCTTTGATGCCGGAGAAGAACTTCCTGTGCTGCGAAGTGCACGAACCCGGCGTCGGCGCGCTGCTCAAGCGTATTGGCGAGCAGGGCCTGGCCAACATCCGTATCGTGCAGCACGACGCGGTGGACGTCATTGAGCACATGCTGCCCGAGGACAGCCTGGCGGCTGCGCACATCTTCTTTCCCGATCCCTGGCACAAGGCGCGCCATAACAAGCGGCGGCTGGTGCAGCCGCCCCTGGTCGCGCCGCTGGCATCACGCCTGAAGCCCTGCGGGTACCTGCACTGCGCCACCGATTGGCAACCGTATGCCCAGCAGATGCTCGAGGTGCTAACGGCCGAGCCGGCGCTCGAAAACACCTCGCAAGGCTATGCCGTGCGACCGGACTACCGGCCCTTGACGAAGTTCGAGAACCGCGGGCTGAAGCTTGGACACGGGGTGTGGGATCTGGTGTTCGTGAAGCGATAAGCGACCTCCCGGCTGCCATCCGGGCTTGACCCTCCGGAATGACAAAACACGGTGTCGCATAGAGAGGAAGTCATTCACGCCCGCTCGGCCACCCAGCCTTGCACCGACTTCAGCGCGCCCGGCAATTTGCTCGCATCGGTGCCACCGGCCATCGCCATATCGGCCTTGCCACCGCCCTTGCCGCCAACCTGTTGGGCGACGAAATTCACAAGGTCGCCGGCCTTCACCCGGCCCATGCTATCGGCCGTGACGCCGGCAGCGATCTGCACCCTGCTCCCATCGACCGAGGCCAGCACGATGGCGGCCGTCTTCAGCTTGTCCTTGAGCTTGTCCATGGTGTCGCGCAGCGTCTTGGCATCGGCGCCGTCCAGCCGCGCCGCCAGCACCTTGATGCCCTTGACGTCGACGGCTTGCGAGACCAGATCGTCGCCTTGCGAAGATGCCAGCTTGCCCTTGAGCTGGGCTACTTCCTTCTCGAGCGTGCGCACCTGATCCAGCACCTGCGTGACGCGGCCCTGCAAGTCGCTGGGCGACGCCTTCAAGGTGCCCGCCACCCGGTTGACGGTGGATTCGAGTTGCTGCAGGTACGCCAGCGCGTTCGCGCCGGTCACCGCCTCGATGCGGCGAATGCCGGCCGCGACGCCGCCCTCCGACACCACCTTGAACAGACCGATGTCGCCGGTGCGCTGCACATGGGTGCCGCCGCACAATTCGCGGCTCGAGCCGATGTCCAGCACGCGCACACTGTCGCCGTACTTCTCGCCGAACAACATCATCGCCCCGGTCGCCTTGGCGGAGTCGATGTCCATCACACGCGCCTGGGTGGCGTGGTTCCCCAGGATCTCCGCGTTGACACGTGCCTCGATCTCGCGGATTTGCTCCGGCGTCACCGGCGCGTTGTGGGTGAAGTCGAAGCGGGTCTTGTCGGCATCGACCAGCGATCCCTTCTGCTGCACGTGATCGCCCAACACCTCGCGCAAGCCCTTGTGCATCAGGTGGGTGACACTGTGGTTGCGCATGGTGGCAGCGCGACGCTTCATGTCGACCTTCGCCGTGACATGGTCGCCGACGTTCAACGTTCCGTGCGCCAGCCGGCCGTGGTGGCCGAACACGTCGGCCCTGATCTTCTGCGTGTCCTGCACCTGGAAGCTGGCCGAGCCGCTTTCCAGCACGCCCTCGTCGCCGACCTGGCCGCCGCTTTCTGCATAGAACGGTGTCGAGTCCAGGACCACGATGCCCTCCTGGCCGCTCTTGAGCACCGCGGACGGCGTTCCGTCGACGTAGATGGCGACGATCTTGCCGCCCTCTTCCAGTTTCTCGTAGCCGACGAACCGGTTGATGGCGCCGGCGTAATCCAGCACCCGGTCCATCTTGAACTTGCCGGCCGCCCGACCGGCAGCCCGCTGCTTGTCCATCGCGGCATTGAAGCCGGTTTCGTCGACGCTCACGCCGCGTTCGCGACAGACGTCCGCCGACAGGTCCAGCGGAAAGCCGTAGGTGTCGTGCAGCTTGAAAGCGACGTCGCCCGGCAGCACCTGCTGGCCGCCGGCCAGCGCCGCGTCCAGGATTTCCATGCCGTTCTCGAGCGTCTCGTAGAAGCGCTCTTCCTCGGCCTTGAGCACGTCCATCACACGCTTGTGCGCCGCCGCCAGGTGCGGATAAGCCTCGCCCATCAGCTTCACCAGATCCGGCACCAGCTTGTGGAAGAACGGCGTCTTTTGACCCAGCTTGTACCCGTGGCGGATGCCGCGCCGGATGATGCGGCGCTGCACGTAGCCGCGTCCTTCGTTGGAGGGGATCACGCCATCGGCCACCAGGAAAGATGTGGCGCGAATGTGGTCGGCGATCACGCGCAGCGACGGGTTCGTCAGATCTTGCGTCTTCGTCTCTCGCGCCGCCGCGCTGATCAGCGCCTCGAAGATGTCGATCTCATAGTTGCTGTGCACTTGCTGCATGATCGCGGCAAGCCGCTCCAGGCCCATGCCGGTGTCGACGCAGGGCGCGGGCAACGGGCGGACCGAGCCGTCGGCCTGCATGTCGAACTGCATGAACACGTGGTTCCAGATCTCGATGTAGCGGTCGCCGTCCTGGTCCGGGCTGCCGGGCGGGCCGCCGGCGATGTGGGGGCCGTGGTCGTAGAAGATCTCCGAGCACGGCCCGCAGGGCCCGGTGTCGGCCATCATCCAGAAATTGTCGGACGCGTACTTCGCGCCCTTGTTGTCACCGATGCGCACCACGCGTTCCGGCGGGAGTCCGATCTCCTGGGTCCAGATGTCATAGGCCTCGTCGTCATCGATATAGACGGTCGCCCACAAGCGGTCGGCCGGCAACTTGTACACCTCGGTGAGCAGTTCCCAGCCCCACTTCAGCGACTCGCGCTTGAAATAGTCGCCGAACGACCAGTTGCCCAGCATCTCGAAGAAGGTGTGGTGCCGCGCCGTGTAACCCACGTTCTCCAGGTCGTTGTGCTTGCCGCCAGCGCGCAGGCACGCCTGCACCGAGGCCGCGCGCACGTACGGGCGCTTGTCGGTGCCCAGGAACACGTCCTTGAACTGCACCATGCCCGAGTTGGTGAACATCAGCGTCGGGTCGTTGCCTGGGACCAGCGAACTGGACGGCACCCCGGTATGCCCCTTGGACGCGAAAAAGTCCAAAAAGGTCTTACGGATGTCGGCAACGGAGGTGTGGGCAGCGGTCTGAGGCGAAGTCATGGTGTCTGAAAGCGACCCTGCCGGGCCGTGGGGAATGCGCCCGGCCCGGGCGGAAGCCGAGCACGCAGCATGCTTTCGATTATAAGTTTGGGGGCGAAAGCCTTGCCGAAGGCACGGCGCCGCCTCAGTTGCGTCGGGCGGCGGCGGATTGCTCACGGGCCGCCTCAATGAATTCGGACACCACGTCCCGGGTGCGGGTGCCGCGCCGCCAGACCAGCCCAACGTCGATGCTCGGCACCGCATCGCGCAGCGTCCGCACCTCGATGTGGTCGGCGTCCAGCGTCCACGGGCGGTACAGGAAATCTGGCAGGATGGTGATGCCGGCCCCGACGCCCACCAGAGAGCGCACCGCCTCCAGCGACCCGGTGCGCAGCACCACGTCGGGGGTCAGGCCGTAGCGTGACCAGACCGAGCGCAGGACGTTCTCCACCCGGTCGGCCTCCAGCACCACCTGCGGCACCGCCGCGCAGTCCGCCAGGGTCAGCTCGGCGAGCCCGGCCAGCGGGTGGCTCGCGGACAGCCAGACCCGGTTGGGCGAGCTGGTCAGCACTTCGACCACCAGCGCCTGCGGGTCGCCCAGCGCGTTCGACACCATGATTGCAAGATCGACCTCGCCGTTGACCAGCAGGTGTTCGAGGAACTGCGGGCTGTCCTCGAAAACATTGATGCGCACTGAAGGGTGCGAGCGCTGAAACCGCGCGAACAGCTCCGCCAGGTAGTAGCCGGCCACCAGGCTGGTCACGCCCAGGGTCAGGCTGCCGGTCAGCGCCTCCTGGCGTCCGCGGTCGATCATGCCGGCCTCGGCCACCGCCGAAATCACCTTGCGCGCGCTGGCCTGGAAGCGGTGGCCGGCCTGCGTCAGGTCCATGCCGCGCGGCGTGCGGTCGAACAGGGGCATGCCCAATGTGGCTTCGAGCTCCAGGATGCTGCGGGTCAGTGCCGACTGCGCGATGTTGATCATCCGGGCCGCAGCGGCCACCGATCCGGCTTCCGTTACCGCCAGGAAGTAGCGGAATTGCTTGAGCGTGAAATGGCGATGCACGTTTATCGTGGTCGAAGGACGACGCCTGCGGGTTTTCCCCCGGTATCGAAAAGGCAGATAGCTCCCACTCCCAATATTGAACTGTGCCTGCTCGACGGTCAAGGCTACATTGCGTTGGCTGAAGGCCCTGTGGGCTGCCAGCGCCGCACCCGTTCCCGTTCAACCTCACCGGAGCAACTCCCATGAAAGTGATGCATCAAGCCGCCGTAGCCATGGGCGTGGCGGCCATCGCCAGCGTCGGCCTGGCCCAACAGCCGCTGCAGAAACTGGGCAAGCCCGAAGGCCGAGTCGACATCGTGGCGTGGGCCGGCTACATCGAGCGCGGCGCGACCGACAAGAACTTCGACTGGGTCACCGATTTCGAGAAGAAGACCGGATGCAAGGTGAACGTCAAGACCGCCGGCACCTCCGATGAAATGGTGGCGCTCATGAACGAGGGCGGGTTCGACCTGGTCACGGCCTCGGGCGATGCCAGCACCCGCCTGATCCGCGGCAAGAAGGTGCAGCCGATCAACGTCAACCTGATCCCGAGCTACAAGAACGTCGACCCGCGCCTGCAGAAGGCCGCCTGGCACTACGAGAACAACACGCACTATGGCGTGCCCTACCAGTGGGGCTGGAATGTGCTGATGTACAACACCAAGGTATTTGGCGACAAGAAGCCCACCTCCTGGTCGGTGGTCTTCGAGGAGCAGAACCTGCCCGACGGCAAGTCGAACAAAGGCCGGGTACAGGCCTTCGACGGACCGATCTACATCGCCGATGCCGCGCTGTACCTGATGACGAAGAACCCGGCGCTGGGCATCAAGGATCCGTACGAACTCAACGAGGCTCAGTACAAGGCCGCGCTCGAGCTGCTGCGCGCACAGCGCAAGCTGGTCGGCAAGTACTGGCACGATGCCTTCGTGCAGATCGACGACTTCACCAACGAAGGCGTGGTGGCCTCCAGTTCCTGGCAGTTCCAGGCCAACCTGCTCGGGTCCAAGAAGGTGCCGGTCGCCACCGTGGTCCCGGTAGAAGGCGCAACCGGCTGGGCCGATTCGACCATGATGCATGCCGAGGCCAAGAACAAAAACTGCGCCTATCTGTGGATGGAACATTCGCTCAATCCCAAGCTGCAGGGCGACCTGGCCGCGTGGTTCGGGTCGGTCCCCGCCGTGCCCGCCGCGTGCAAGGGCAACACGTTGCTGACCGATGCCGGCTGCGCGCGGCAGGGCTTCGACTCGTTCGAGAAGATCTCGTTCTGGCGGACGCCGACCACTCAGTGCAAGACGAACAACAACCAGTGCATCCCGTACCACAAGTGGGTGTCCGACTACATCGCGGTCCTGGGCGGGCGCTGAAACCCGGGTCTTTCGCACCACCCCGGCACGGGGCGGCGCCGCCGCCCCGTGCCGGGGTCCACCCGAGCAAGCCATGGTCCACGCCGTCAGCCTGAACCGGGTTTCCTGTGTCTTCGGCCCCGCGAGCCGGCCCGTCCGCGCGGTCGATGAGGTCAGCCTGGACATCGAGCCGGGAGAATTCTTCACCTTGCTCGGCCCGTCCGGCTCGGGCAAGACCACCTGCCTGCGCATGATCGGCGGCTTCACGCTGCCGACCGACGGCAGCATCCTGATCCACGGCGAGGACGTCAGCAGGCTGCCTCCCTACGAGCGCCCGGTGAATACGGTGTTCCAGGACTATGCGCTGTTCCCGCACATGACGATCCTGGACAACGTCGCCTACGGCCTGATGGTGCGCGGGGTGAGCCGGGCGCGGCGCGAGGCGCGCGCGGCGGAACTGCTGGATGTGGTGCGGCTGCCCGACGTGGCCGGCCGCAAGCCGGCGCAATTGTCCGGAGGGCAGCGGCAGCGCGTGGCCCTGGCCCGGGCGCTGATCGGCGAGCCCAAGGTCCTGCTGCTCGATGAACCCCTGGGCGCGCTCGACCTGAAGCTGCGCGAACAGATGCAGGGTGAGCTCAAGAGCCTGCAGCGCAAGCTCGGCATCACGTTCATCTTCGTTACCCATGACCAGCACGAGGCGCTGTCGATGAGCGACCGCATCGGCGTGTTCAACCGCGGCAGGCTGGAACAGGTCGCCACGCCGGCGGGCCTGTACGACACACCGGCCACCCGCTTCGTGGCCGGCTTCGTGGGCAGCGCCAACCTGCTGGAAGGCGAGGAGGCGCGCCGGTTCACCGGCTCCGCGAGCGCGATGGTCCGGCCCGAGCGCGTGCGGCTCGGCCCGCCCGAGGCGGCGCACGCCATCGGCACGATCGACGACGTGCAGTACTTCGGCTCGTTCTGGCGCATCCGCGTGGCCCGGCCCGAGGCCGGACACCTGCTGGCGGACGTGGCTATTGCCGGCACGCAGGTGCCGCGCCTGGGCGAGCCGGCGTTCCTGCACTGGGCGGCCGACGCGGTGCATCCACTGCGGGACGAGGCAGCGACATGAGGCATGGCGCCAAGAGTCCGGTCGAGCGCGGCGCCGCCGGCACCGCGCTCTTGCGATGAGCACTTCCGCCCCGCCGATGGCCGTGGCAACCGCCGTTGCCAGGCCACCCGCGCGCGTCCTGGACCGGCTGTCCACCCTGCTGTACACGCGCCCCGGGCTGCTGCTGGGCGTGCTGCTCCTGCCGCCCTTGCTGTGGTTCGGCGTGATCTACCTCGGTTCGCTGCTGGCGCTGCTGGCCAACAGCCTGTTCCGGCTCGACGATTTCTCCGGCCAGGTGGTGCGTGAGATCGGCCTGCAGAACTTCCGTGACCTCTTCGAGCCGGCCAACCTCGACGTGGCGTGGCGCAGCATCCTGATGTCCACGCTGGTCACGCTGGCGTGCGTAGTGCTGGGCTTTCCGCTCGCGTACTACATGGCGCGCCACGCCCGGGGCGCGAACAAGGCGCTGCTGTACGTCGCCGTCATGCTGCCGCTCTGGTCAAGTTACCTGGTGCGCCTATATGCCTGGAAGCTGTTGCTGGCCAAGGAAGGCGCGATCTCCTGGGTGGCCCAGTCGCTGCACCTGCAGTGGCTGCTCGACGCGCTGCTCGCGGTGCCGGTGGTCGGCGGCAATTCGCTCAGCTTTTCCCCAATGGGGACCTTCATCGTGTTCGTGTACATGTGGCTGCCGTTCGTGATCCTGCCGATCCAGGCGGCGCTGGAACGGATCCCCGCGTCGTGCCTGGAGGCCTCGGCCGACCTCGGCGCGGCGCCGTTCCAGACCTTCCGGCAAGTCGTGCTGCCGCTGGCGATGCCGGGGGTGGCCGCCGGCTCGATCTTCTCCTTCTCGCTCACGCTGGGCGACTACATCATCCCGCAGGTGATCGGCAATTCGACGCTCTACATCGGCCAGGTGGTGTACCGCCAGCAAGGCGTCGCCGGCAACCTGCCGTTCGCCGCCGCCTTCTCGCTGGTGCCGATCGTGGTGATCGCCGTATACCTCTGGCTGGCACGGCGCAAGGGGGCCTTCGATGCGCTCTGACCACGCAGCCACCGCATCGCGCGCGCCCTGGGGCCTGCGGCTGGCGGCCTGGGGCGCCGTCGCCTTCCTGCACGTGCCGCTGGCGCTGATCGTGCTGTATGCCTTCAGCAGCGAGGACAAGAGCTATGTGTTTCCCCCGCCCGGCCTGACCACGCGGTGGTTCGCCGTGGCGCTGGAACGCGAAGACGTCTGGGCGGCGATCCAGCTTTCTGCCCAGGTCGCCGCCTGGTCGACGGCCATCGCCCTGGTGCTCGGAACGCTGGCGGCGGGCGCGCTGGCGCGAACGCAGTTCTTCGGTCGTGACGCGGTGTCGCTGCTGCTGATTCTGCCCATCGCGCTGCCGGGAGTCGTCACCGGCATCGCCCTGCGCTCGGCCTACCACACGCTGGAAATTCCGTTCAGCTTCTGGACCATCGTGATCGGCCATTCGACCTTCTGTGTCGTGGTGGTCTACAACAACGCCGTCGCCCGCCTGCGCCGGATCAGCCCGTCGCTGGTGGAGGCCTCGATGGACCTGGGCGCCAATGCTTTCCAGACCTTTCGCCACGTGCTGCTGCCGCAGCTTGGGTCCGCGATGCTGGCCGGCGCGCTGCTCGCGTTCGCGCTCAGTTTCGACGAAGTGATCGTGACCACCTTCACCGCCGGTCAGCAGACCACTTTGCCGATCTGGATGCTGCAGGAGCTGATCCGGCCGCGCCAGCGCCCGGTGACCAACGTGGTGGCGGTGTTCATCATCGCCCTCACCTTCATCCCGATCGTCGCCGCCTACTGGCTCACCCGCACCGGTGAAGACGGCGATCCACGCTGACCCGCACATCGACCGCCATAAGGAGCCGAACCATGGGACACCCGAACGAACTCAGCATCAGCCTGCCGACCGAACTGATGATCGACCATCAGCTGGTGCGCGGCGACGGCGTGGCCGAGGCCATCCTGAACCCCGTCAGCGGCGACGTACTGTGCGAGGTGAACGAGGCCTCGCCAGAACAGATCAACCGAGCGGTATCGGCGGCCAGCCGGGCCTGGGAAAGCTGGTCGCGGACGACGCCGGCGGAGCGTTCGGGCCTGCTGCTGCGGCTGGCGGCCGCGATCGAGGACAACGCGGCGACGCTGGCGCGGCTGGAGTCGCTCAACTGCGGCAAGCCGTACGCGCGCGCGCTCGGCGACGAAATTCCCGCGGTGGCCGATTGCTTCCGCTATTTCGCAGGCGCCATTCGCTGCATGACCGGTTCGGTCAGCGGCGAGTACCTGGCCGGCCACACCAGCATGATCCGGCGCGACCCGATCGGTGTGGTCGCCTCCATCGCGCCGTGGAACTACCCGCTGATGATGGCTGCCTGGAAGGCCGCGCCAGCTTTGGCCGCCGGCAACACAGTGGTGCTCAAGCCGAGCGAGCAGACCCCGCTCACCGCCCTGTTCCTCGCGCGGCTCGCCGCCGACATCCTGCCGCGCGGCGTGTTCAATGTGGTGTGCGGACGCGGCGCCAGCGTCGGCCAGCCGCTGGTGGAGCACCCGCAGGTGCGCATGGTCTCGGTGACGGGCGACGTGGCCACCGGCCGCAAGATCCTGCAGGCGGCCTCCGGCACGCTCAAGCGCACCCACCTCGAACTCGGAGGCAAGGCGCCGGTGATCGTGTTCGACGATGCCGATCTCGCCGCCGTGGTGGAAGGCGTGCGCACCTTCGGCTACTACAACGCGGGCCAGGACTGCACGGCGGCCTGCCGGGTCTACGCGGGGCCGAAGATCTACGACCGGCTGGTGGCCGAGCTGACCTCGGCGGTCGCCACCATCAGGGCGGGCGCCCCGGACGAGGACGGCGTCGAGATCGGCCCGCTGATTTCCGACCGCCAGCGCAACCGGGTAGCCAGCTTCGTGGAGCGCGCCCAGATGGCGGGCCACATGGAGGTGACCACCGGCGGCAAGCTGCGCCCCGGAAACGGCTTCTTCTACGAGCCCACGCTGATCGCCGGGGCGCGCCAGGACGACGAGATCGTGCAGCGCGAAGTGTTCGGGCCGGTGGTCTCGGTGACGCGTTTTTCGGATGCGGACCAGGTGGTGGCCTGGGCCAACGACTCGGACTACGGGCTCGCATCCAGCGTCTGGACCACCGACGCCGCACGGGCGATGCGGGTGGCGCGCCAGCTGCAGTACGGCTGCACCTGGATCAACACCCACTTCATGCTCGCCAACGAGATGCCGCATGGCGGCCTCAAGTCCTCCGGCTATGGCAAGGACCTCTCGATGTACGCGTTGGAAGACTACACCGTGGCACGCCACGTGATGGTCAAGTTCTGAGCCCGCGCATGCCGCTTCGCGAGCTGGGGTCTGTCAGCACTGTGAACGGGCTCTCATCGGCCGGGTCAGCCGTGCGTCCGGTGCGACAATCGGCGCATTGGCACCACTGCCCTGGAGACCGCGATGGACATGAAGACCTCCCCACTGGCCCTGCTCAAGGACGCGACGCTGCTCAAAACCGACGCGCTCATCAACGGCGAATGGGTCAAGGGCACCGCGCGCTTCGACGTGCACGACCCGAGCAATGGCGCCAAGCTGGCCGACGTGGCAAATCTCGGCCCCGCCGATGCCGAGAAAGCGATCGCCGCGGCCAACGCAGCCTGGCCGGCATGGCGGGGCAAGACCGGCAAGGAGCGCAGCATCATCCTGCGCAAGTGGTTCGACCTGCTGATGGCCAACCAGGAGGACCTGGGCCGCCTGATGACCGCCGAGCAGGGCAAGCCGTTCGCCGAGGCCAAAGGCGAGGTGGCGTATGGTGCCAGCTTCGTCGAATGGTTCGCCGAAGAGGCCAAGCGCGTCAACGGCGAGACGCTGCCGCAGTTCGACAACAACCGCCGCCTGCTGGTGCTGCGCCAGCCGGTCGGCGTCTGTGCCGCCATCACCCCCTGGAACTTTCCGCTGGCGATGATCACTCGCAAGGTCGCGCCGGCTTTGGCCGCTGGCTGCCCGGTCGTGATCAAGCCGGCCGAACTGACCCCCTTGACCGCACTGGCCGCAGCCGAACTTGCGATCCGCGCCGGCATTCCCGCCGGTGTGCTGAACCTGCTGACGGCCGACGCCGCCAACAGCGTCGCGATCGGCAAAGTGTTTTGTGCCAGCGATACCGTACGCCACATCAGCTTTACCGGCAGCACCGAAGTCGGCCGCATCCTGATGGCGCAGAGCGCTCCCAGCGTCAAGAAGCTGTCGCTTGAATTGGGCGGCAACGCGCCCTTCATCGTGTTCGACGACGCCGACATCGAATCGGCCGTGGAAGGCGCAATGGCCAGCAAATACCGCAACGCCGGCCAGACCTGCGTCTGCGCCAATCGCATCTACGTGCAGGAAGGCGTGTACGACCAGTTCGTGCAGAAATTCGCCGTGAAGGTCAAGGGCTTGAAGGTCGGCAACGGGTTCGAGGACGGGGTGGTGCAAGGCCCCTTGATCGAAGACGCCGCCGTCGAAAAAGTCCAGCGCCACGTGAAGGATGCGTTGGACAAGGGCGCCAAAGTGGTGGTCGGCGGCAACAAGCTGCAGGGTCAGTTCTTCGAGCCGACCGTGATCTCCGGAGCCACCGCGGACATGCTTTGCGCGCGTGAAGAGACCTTCGGCCCGGTGGCGCCGGTGTTCAAGTTCAAGACCGAGCAGGAAGCCGTCGACGCCGCGAACAACACCGAATTCGGGCTGGCCAGCTACTTCTACAGCCGCGACGTCGGGCGCATCTTCCGCGTGAGCGAGGCACTGGAATACGGCATGGTGGGCATCAACGTCGGCATCATCGCCACCGAGCACGTGCCCTTCGGCGGCGTCAAGCAGTCGGGCCTCGGCCGCGAAGGCTCGCACCACGGCATGGACGAGTACCTCGAGATCAAGTACCTCTGCCTGGGCGATATCCAGAAGTGAGTCATTGACGCAGGGTCTGCTGGATGCGCGGCTCATGGGGTGCGCGCCCACGCTCATTCGTTTTTGTGCAGATGACATAATGACGCCTGCAAATCGCGGGCGTCGTTCAATGGCAGGACCTGAGCTTCCCAAGCTCAAGACGTGGGTTCGATTCCCATCGCCCGCTCCAGCCGAGTTCGAGGAGCGTGCATGAGCCGACCATTGACCCGCGCCGAGGTGGACCCGGAGCAGACCTGGAACTTGGGCGACCTGTTCGCGAGTGAGCCAGCCTGGCTCGTCGAGGTCGAGAGCATCGCCGCCGCGGTCGAGACGGTCGCCCGCCACCAGGGACGCCTGCACGATTCGAGGTCGCTGCTCGCCTGTCTCGACGCCCGGGATGCCTTGTGGGCGCGGCTGGAGCCTGCCTACCTGTATGCACACCTGCGAAACGCATCGGATGGCACTGACCCGGCCGGCCAATCCGCGCTGGCGCGCGTCGACAGGCTTGAGGCCGAGGTCAATGCCGGGTGCTCTTTCGTAGACTCCGAGATCCTCTCGCTGCCGGACGGAACGATCGAGGCTTTCCTGCGGGACGAGCCGCTACTGGCCGTGCACCGCACAAGCCTGGAAGACGCACTCGCCGTCAAGCCGCACAAGCTGACCGCGGAAACCGAGAAGGTGCTCTCATCGCTCGGGGAGGTGCTCTCGGCTCCGTATGCCACCTACAGCCGCAGCAAATCGAGCGACTTGCGGTTCGCCCCCTTCACCGCGCGCGACGGCGTCGAACATCCGAATTCTTTCAATCTCTACGAATCTACCTACGAAGGCCATCCCGACGTCGCGATACGGCGTGCCGCCTGGAAGTCGTTCTGCCAGGGGCTCGTTTCCTACAAGAACACGTACGCCTCCACGCTCGCGACAGAGATCACGAAGAACGTGGTGCTCTCCCGTGCGCGCCAATACCCGAGCGCAGAGCATTTCCTGCTGCAGGATCACAAGATTTCGTTCGAGATGTACCGCAGCATTCTCGATATTGTGCGTTCCGAGATCGCGCCCCACATGCGGCGCTACGCGCAATTGCGCCGGCGCGTGCTGGGGCTCGACCACCTCCTGTTCTGCGATATCAAGGCGCCGCTCGACCCCGGCTACAACCCGCCGCTCACATTCGAGGAAGCCGGAAACCTGATCCGCGAAGCCGTGCGGCCGATGGGCCAAGCGTACGGGGAGATGATCCACAACGCGTTGACGCGCCGCTGGGTCGACCGCGTGGACAACGTCGGAAGGTCGTCCGGCGCATTCTGTGCGTCACCGTACGGGTATCACCCGTTCATCCTGGTGACCTGGGCCAACTCGATGCGGGACGCGTTCGTGCTGGCGCATGAGCTCGGCCACGCCGGGCACTTCACGTTCTCAGGCCAGCACCAGCGTTTCGTGAACCGGCAGCCGGCCATCCCGTTCATCGAAGCGCCGTCGATCATGAACGAAATGCTGCTGGCGCGGCACATCCTGGCCGGCAGCCAGGACCAGCGCATGCGGCGCTGGGTCATCATGCAGGTGCTCGGCACGTACCACCACAACTTCGTGACGCACCTGCTCGAAGGCGAGCTGCTGCGGCAGCTGTACGCGCGCGCGGAAGCGGGCGAGGCCGTCACCGCGAACCTGCTTTGCACTTTGAAGCAGGCCATCCTGCAGGAGTTCTGGGGCGGCGCGGTTCGCATCGACGCTGAGGCGAGCCTCACCTGGATGCGCCAGCCCCACTATTACCTGGGCCTCTATCCGTACACCTACTCCGTCGGGCTGATCGCCGCCACCGCTCTTGCCGAAAGAGCACACAACGAGGGACCCCAGGTCTTTACCGATTGGCTGGAAGTGCTCAAAGCCGGTGGCACGCAGAAGCCGCTGGACCTGTTCAAGCGCGTGGGGCTCGACTTCTCGACGCCGGACCCGATCCGCAGCGCGGTGCGTTATGTCGGCGCGCTTGTGGACGAGCTCGAGCGGTCCTTCCCTTTACCCGTGCCCATGCCATGAATCATTCCCACAATGAAACACTCGAAGAAGCACTGAATCGCAATGTCCGCGACGCACTCGCGGAAGATGTCGGACTTCAGGACTGGACAGCCCTGTTGATCCCGGCGGGGCGCCCGGTTCGCGCGCGGGTGATCGCCAAGCAGGAAGCCACCGTCTGCGGACGCCCCTGGTTCGATGCCTGCATCAAGGCAATGGACAACAGCGGCCAGAGCCAATGGCACGTGGCGGAAGGCCAGAGCGTTCCCACGGGCACGCTGGTCTGCGAAATCGAATCGGATGCCCGCGCCCTGTTGACGGCCGAACGGTCGGCGTTGAATTTCCTGCAGATGTTGTCCAGCGTGGCGGCTGCAACGCAGATGTTTGTTCAAGCGATCGCGGGGCTGTCGCCGAACCCGCGCGGCTGCGCCGTGCTGGACACGCGCAAGACGATGCCGGGCCTGCGCCAGGCGCAAAAGTACGCTGTCCGCATGGGCGGCGGCCGCAATCACCGCATGGCGTTGTGGGATGGCATCCTGATCAAGGAGAACCATATCGCTGCCGCTGGCGGCATCGGCGCCGCACTGCGAGCCGCGCAGGCGCTGAATGCGGGTGTCGACATTCAGATCGAAGTGGAGAACCTGGACGAGCTACGCCAGGCCCTTGAAGGCGGGGCGCAAAATGTCCTGCTTGATGATTTCTCATTGGATGATGTCCGCGAGGCCGTCAAATTCAACGCCGGCCGTGCCGTGCTCGAAGTCTCGGGAGGCGTGGACCTGAGCACCGTCCGGGCGATAGCCGCCACGGGCGTAGACCGCATCTCGATCGGTAAACTGACCAAGGACGTTCGCGCTGCGGATTATTCGATGCGGATTGACATGCACCAGCGCTGATTTCAGCCACCCTGACTTTCGACGGCATGGCGTGGATAGCCTCAGGGCCTAGAATAGGCGCGCTCGTCTCTTACTATTTAACCCGATCCCAACCATGTCGCTGTCTTGCTTCATCACCGAGAACATGGAGAGAATCGTCACGGAATGGCAGGCCTTCGCCACCACGATGGAGCCCGCGGCGTCGACCATGAGCGCACTGGCGCTCAGGGATCATGCCAAGCCGATCCTGTTGGCCATAGCCAAGGACCTCGAATCGAGCCAGACCGCCGTGGCGCAGTCCGACAAGTCCAAGGGACTCGCGCCGCTCTCCGCCCGGGAGACTGCGGCAGCCACCCATGGCGCGCTTCGCCACGTCAGCGGGTTCGATCTGAACCAGTTGGGCGCCGAATACCGCGCCTTGCGCGCCAGCGTCATCCGGTTGTGGACCTTGAGTCAACACGGCCGGTTGGATTCTGCGATGCTGGATGACATGATCCGCTTCAACGAAGCGGTAGACCAGGCGGGGGCCGAATCCACCGCGCGCTATGCGGCCGAGCTTGCCCTGTCACGCGACACCTTCATGGCGATTCTGGCGCATGACCTGCGCAGTCCGCTGAACGCGATAACGATGCTCAGCTATCTGCTTAAGAACAGTGCAACGACCGAGCGTGCCCGTACCCAGGCGGAGCAGATTCAAACGAGCGCCAAGGAGATGGGCGCGATGATTCGCGATCTTCTCGACTACACACGCACACAGTTGGGCAAGGGGATACCGGTTCACGCAAAGCAGTGCGCGATCGCGCCAATCTGCCGCGACGCCCTCGACGAGGTTCGGGCGGCGCATCCACAGCGGCAGTTCGATATCGTGATGCCCGAGGATGCGGATTGGATGGTCGATAACGCCCGTTTGCGCCAAGCCTTGTCCAACCTGCTGAACAACGCCGTTCAGCACGGAGATCCGGGTGCGCCCATTACGCTGTCCGCCAGTGTGGCCAAAGGGGAACTCTCGATTTGCGTCATCAACCACGGCAAGCCGATCCCGCCGGAATCGCTGCAGGTCATTTTCGACCCGCTGGTTCAGTTATCCGAGAAGTCTGCGGCGAGCGCGAGCGACGCATTTTCCAACAGCCTCGGGCTGGGATTGTTCATCGCGCGTGAAGTGGCAACCGGGCATCATGGGACGCTGGACGTGACATCCGACGCCCTGTCCGGTACCGTGTTCATCTTGCGCATCCCGTCAGCCGCGCACGGACAAGAGGCCAAAGAAGGCGCTTGACAGCGCCTTCAGTGTGCTTGGTGCGATCAGCGCGCCGGAGCCGGCGCCGGAACGATCACCACGGTGTCGCCGGTTTTGCCACGCTGGCCGGTGGCACCAGTGTCCCCGGTGCTCCCTGTGCTGCCCGTGGCGCCGGTGCTGCCCATTGCGCCAGTGCCGCCGGTGGCACCCGTGCTGCCGGTGTCGCCGGTGCTGCCTGCCATCCCGGTGTTGCCAGTAGTGCCCTTGCTGCCGGTGTCGCCGGTCGATCCCGTGGCACCTGTGGCGCCGGGCGCGCCGGCGGGGCCGGGAACAGCGACCGCCGGACCAGGCGTGACAACGACATCGCGCTGGCAGCCGACCAAGGTGACTGCGGCGACGGCGACAGAAAGGACGAGGGTTGCGTATTTCATATGTACTTCAGTTGAGTTAAAAACCGCTTACCTGGACAGAAATTTGCATGAGGCGCAGTTCAGCTGGTGAGGCTAAGGTTCAGTTTAGTCGTTGCTCTGTGCCGTGGTGGCCCTTAACGCGGCCGCAGGCAGTGATTGGCGACTTTGGCCTACAAGAAGGGCCTGGGTGTGAGGCGGCGCGTCAACGGAAGTCGCGGCTGCTGCTGCCTTGCTGCTGAGCCAGCCGGCCCAGCAGTGGCGTGAGGTCCTCCATGTGCTGGGCGATCAAGTGGCGCACTTGGCCGCCACTCTCCACGTCGCGCTGCCAGGTGCCGTGCACGGCCAGCAGGCGCGAGCGCAGCAGTGCTTCGCGCTGGCGCTCGCGCACATGCTTCCAGACGATCACATTGATCGGCCCGGTCTCGTCTTCGAGCGTGACGAAGATGGTGCCGTTGGCCGTCTGCGGCTGTTGGCGCACCGTGACGATGCCACAGGTGCGCACCTGCTTTCCGTTGGGCAAGTCGTGCAATTGGCCCGCGCTGAGCAACTTCATGCGGGCCAGGCGCGGGCGCAGCAAAGCCAGGGGATGACGCCGCAGGGTCAGGCCCATCGACGCGTAATCGAAGACGATCTCCTCGCCTTCGGGTGCGGCTGGCAGTTGCAATGCCTCCTCATTGATCGGTGCGCCTACCAGCAAGGCCGGGGCCCGTCGCTGCGCCGCCGCGTCCCAGACCTGCTGGCGCCGATGGCCGGAAAGCGACAGCAAGGCATCACCCGATGCCAGCGCCTTCAGGTCCTTCACATCGAGCTGCGCGCGCAACGCCATGTCTTCGGTGCTTGTGAACGGCGCCTGCGCTCGCGCATCAACGACGCGTTTTGCCCCCGCTTCGCTCAAGGTGCCGACCATGCGCAGCCCGAGGCGAACCGCGGGCCGAAAAGAATTGGAATCTGACCCCAATTTGCAGTCCCAGTCGCTGTGCGACACATCGGGCGGCAGCACGGGGATGCCGTGGCGCTTGCCGTCCTGCACCAGCTGCGACGGGGAATAAAAACCCATCGGTTGTGAGTTGAGCATCGCGGCCAGGAAGCATTCGGGCTCGTGGCACTTGAGCCAGCTGCTGGCGTAGGCCAGCAAGGCGAAGCTGTAGGCATGGCTTTCAGGGAAGCCGTATTCGCCGAAGCCCTGGATCTGCCTGAAGATGCGCTGGGCGAAGTCTTCGCTGTAGCCATTGGCCAACATGCCGTCGATCAGCCGCGCCTCGAAGCGTTCGACACCGCCCTTGCGCTTCCAGGCGGCCATCGCGCGGCGCAGCGAATCGGCCTCGGTCGCTGAAAAGCCGGCCGCGATCATCGAGATCTGCATCACCTGCTCCTGGAAGATCGGAATGCCCAGCGTGCGTTCGAGCGCGTCCTGCAGCCGGGGCCGGTCGATGTCGAGCTTCGATCGCTCGTATTCGATCTCCTCCCCACGCGTCAGCCGCTCGCGCGCCTTCAGGTACGGGTGCACCATGCCGCCTACGATCGGCCCCGGCCGCACGATGGCCACCTCCACCACCAGGTCGTAGAACACGCGCGGCTTCAGGCGCGGCAGCATCGACATCTGGGCGCGGCTCTCGATCTGGAACACGCCCACCGTGTCGGCCTTGCAGATCATGTCGAAAGTTTCCGCATCGTCCTGCGGAATGTCGTACATCGTGAACGGCTCGCCGCGGCGCTGGCTCACGAAGTCCAGGCAGCGCCGGATGGCCGTGAGCATGCCCAGCGCCAGCACGTCCACCTTCATCAGCCCCATGTCTTCCAGGTCGTCCTTGTCCCACTGGATGACGGAACGGTCCTTCATGCTGGCGTTCTCCACGGGCACCAAGCGAGTGAGCTTCGTCTGCGTCAGCACGAAGCCGCCCACATGCTGGCTGAGGTGCCGGGGAAAACCCATCAGGTCGCGGGTCAGCTCCATCCACAATCGAGTGGCATGCGGCGCGATGTCGACACCGGTCAATTGCGCGAGTTCGTTCAGGCGATCGACCGCCAGGTCATCGTCGAACCAGTGGTGGTCCCGCGCGAAGGCGTCGATCAATGGCCCGGCCACGCCCAGCGCCTTGCCCACGTCGCGGAGGGCGCTGCGGGTGCGGTAGCTGATGACCACGGCGGCAATCGCCGCACGGTCACGCCCGTATTTGTTGTAGATGTACTGGATCACTTCCTCGCGCCGCTCGTGCTCGAAGTCCACGTCGATATCGGGCGGCTCGTTGCGCCGGTCGACGCTGATGAAGCGCTCCAGCAGCGGCTCCGACACCATCGGGTCCATTGCCTTGGCATCACGGAGTTGGCGGCCGAGCCCCTGCCCTGGCAGAGGATCTTCTGCTCGTTGGCGAAGCGCACGATGTCGTGCACCGTCAGGAAGAACATCTCGTAGTCGCATTCGGCGATGAGCTTGATCTCCTTTTCCAGCCAGGCATTCACGCGCTCGGAGACGCCACCCGGAT
>JBKJHN010000047.1:0-11174 GCA_046599015.1 Ramlibacter sp. | reverse complement strand
ATGACCTATCCCAATACCCAACTGTTTATCGACGGCCAATGGCAAGACGCTGCCGACGGCCGCAGCCTCGCCGTATTCAACCCGGCCACCGGCAAGGAAATCGGCCGGGTCGCCCATGCCGGCACGGCTGACCTGGACCGGGCCCTCGCAGCAGCGCAAAAGGGCTTCGAGAAATGGCGCGACACACCCGCTGCCGATCGCAGCAAGATCATGCGCAAGGCCGCCGGCTTGATGCGCGAGCGGGCCGGCGCCATCGGCAACCTGCTGACGCAGGAGCAGGGCAAGCCCCTGGTCGAGGCCAAGGGCGAAGCGATGGCCTCAGCCGACATCATCGAGTGGTTTGCCGATGAAGGTCTGCGGGTCTATGGGCGCATCGTGCCTTCCCGCGGCAACCTGGCCGCCCGGCAGATGGTGCTGAAGGATCCGGTCGGTCCCGTGGCTGCGTTCACGCCCTGGAATTTTCCGATCAACCAGGTGGTGCGCAAGATGGCGGCGGCGCTGGCCACGGGCTGCTCGATGATCGTCAAGGCGGCGGAAGAAACACCGGCCGCGCCCGCTGAACTCATCCGCGCCTTCGCCGATGCGGGCATTCCCGCCGGCGTGCTGGGCCTGGTGTACGGCAACCCGGCCGACATCTCCAACTACCTGATCCCGCATCCGGTGATTCGCAAGATCACCTTCACCGGATCCACGCCGGTCGGCAAGCAGCTGGCCGCGCTGGCGGGCAAGCACATGAAGCGCGTCACGATGGAGCTGGGCGGGCACGCACCGGTGATCGTGGCCGAAGACGCCGATATCGCGCTGGCGGTCAAGGCGGCCGGTGCCGCCAAGTTCCGCAACGCCGGCCAGGTCTGCATCTCGCCGACACGCTTTCTGGTGCACGAGAGCATCAAGAACGATTTCGCGACAGCGCTGGTCAAGCACGCGCAGGGCCTCAAGGTGGGCGACGGACTGGCTGAGGGCGTGCACATGGGTCCGCTGGCCAATCCACGCCGCGTCACGGCAATGGCCGAATTCACCCAGGATGCGATCAAGCACGGCGCGACCGTGGCCCACGGCGGCGAGCGTATCGGCAGCGAGGGCAACTTCTGGCAGCCCACCATCCTCACCGACGTCCCACTCGATGCCAAGGTGTTCAACGACGAGCCCTTTGGCCCGATGGCGGCGATCCGCGGCTTCAACACGCTCGAAGAGGCGATCAGCGAGGCCAACCGCCTGCCTTATGGCCTGGCCGGTTATGCGTTCACCCGCTCACTCAAGAATGCCGACCTGCTGGCGCGGCGCGTGGAGGCAGGCATGCTCTGGATCAACATGCCCGCGATGCCGTCAGCCGAAATGCCTTTCGGCGGCATCAAGGATTCGGGTTATGGCTCGGAGGGCGGCCCCGAGGCCATGGAGGCTTACCTCAACACGCGAGCCGTCACGATCATGAACGTCTGACCGGCGCGCGTCGGGCGCAGGCCTACATGGCCATCACCAATTGATGCAAGGCGCGGCATCGTCCGGTCGCGCTCGCGTTCCCGTCCTACAGGCCCGTTCAAGGCCGGCCCCTAAAACTCTCGGCTATGAATAAGGTCGCGGGTTTGTTGGGGTCTGTATGGAAGCGCTTGCGACAGGCAAGTCCCCTCTGGATGACTGTGTCGATCGTCATCACGATCGTGGCGGCGCTGCCGTTACTCGCAGCCATCTACGTGGCCGCACAGGTTCCGCTTACACCCAGCGTCGCCAATATGCAGAAAGCCAAGTCCGAGCAGCCCACGGTGATGCTCTCCGCCGACGGCAAGGAACTGGCGGTTTTCAAGCGCGCCAATCGCCAATGGGTCAAGCTCGCCGACATTTCCCCGGACGTCGTCGATGCGCTCATCGCCACCGAGGATCATCGCTTCCATGAGCATCGCGGGCTCGACCTCAGGCGGACGTTCAAGGCAGCGCTACGTACGGCTCAGGGAGACGTGCAGGGCGGCTCGACGATCACGCAGCAACTCGCGCGTAACCTCTACCCGGAAGAGATCGGCCGCGCCCCGACCATCGATCGCAAGATCAAGGAGGCCATCACGGCGTTCAAGATCGAGGCTGCCTATGGCAAGGACGACATCCTGGAGACTTACCTCAACACGGTGCCGTTCCTGTACAACGCCTACGGGATCGAAATGGCGGCCCGCACTTACTTCGACAAGACCGCGAGCAAGCTGGACGTGCTGGAAAGCGCGACGCTGATCGGGATGTTGAAGGGCACGAGCTACTACAACCCCGTCCAGAACCCGGAACGTGCGGTGCAGCGCCGCAACATCGTGCTGGCGCAGATGGTGCGCCACGGCAAGCTGGAGCAAGCAAAGTTCGATGTGTTGAAGACCAAGCCGCTCGGACTCGACTTTGAACAGCAGACCGAGGATATCGGCCCCACGCCGCATCTGACCCAGCAACTGCGCCGCTGGCTGATCTCATGGGCCGACCGCAAGGGCTACAACGTCCATGCCGACGGGCTGGTGGTGCGCACCACCATCGACCTGCGCTTGCAAAGCCTGGCCACCGAGGCCCTCGTGCGTCAGGCCGACAAGCTTCAGTTGAGCGCCGACAAGGCCTGGGGCAAGCGGGCCGCTGCCAACAAGGAACTGGTGACAACCTTCCTGCGGGAAACTGCCGAGTACCGCAAAGCCCGCGACTCAGGCTTGACGGACGAACTGGCGTTGGCAAGGTTGCAGTCCGACGCCAGCTTCGTGCAGGCACTGTGGCGGCAGAAGACCACTTTGCAGGCCGCCTTCATGACGCTGGACCCGGCCAATGGGCACGTGAAGGCCTGGGTCGGCAGCCGCGACTTCAAGGAAGATCAATTCGATCATGTTCAGCAGGCGCGTCGTCAACCCGGCTCGACATTCAAGCCCTTCGTTTACGGCGCAGCTTTCGAGCAAGGCATCAGCCCATGGGAGACTTTGATCGATCAAGCCGTGGAATTCCGCATCGACGAACGCACGGTATGGAAGCCTCGCGACGTCCACGAGGCGAGCGGAATGCCCACCTCATTGCGCGATGGCCTGATCTATTCGAAGAACACCATCACGGCGCAACTGATGCAGCGAGTCGGTCCGGCCCGTGTCG
Organism: Ramlibacter sp.; assembly: GCA_046599015.1. Lineage (GTDB taxonomy): Bacteria > Pseudomonadota > Gammaproteobacteria > Burkholderiales > Burkholderiaceae_C > Ramlibacter. The sequence continues at coordinate 8,078 of JBKJHN010000047.1, read as the reverse complement.
CGCAGGTGGCGCAAGCCATGGGCGTGCGCCAGAGCAAGCTCGACCAGGTGCCTTCACTCGCGCTAGGGACGAGCCCGGTGAGCTTGAAGGAAATGGTGTCGGCCTACGGCACCATCGCCAACAGCGGCAACTACATCGAGCCGGTGCTGGTGACCGCCGTGGAGAACCGCAAGGGCGCGGTGCTCGAGCGGTTTCAGGCCAAGCCGGCCGAAAAAGGGTTGGCCGAACCCGCGGCGCAGACCTTGCTGGATATCATGCGCGGCGTCGTCGACAAGGGAACGGGTGCGGCGATCCGCAGCCGGTTTGGCATCAAGGCCGATGTAGCGGGCAAGACCGGCACCACCCAGGACAATACCGACGGCTGGTTCATCCTGATGCATCCCAACCTGGTGAGCGGGGCCTGGGTGGGATTCAACGACAACCGAATCACGATGGGCGATTCGTGGGGCCAGGGTGGGCGCAACGCGCTCAATATCGTCGGCGATTTTTTCCAGCAGTCATTGCGCGCGAATCTGGTCGATGCGAAGGCGCGCTTTTCGGCGCCGCGTGATCCCGGCCCGCCGGCGCCGCAGATGGGCCAGGGCAACGAGTGGGTGAATGGTGTATTCCAGCCTCCGCCATTGGGCTGGCCCGAGCCGCAGCAGCCCATGGTTTTCGAGCAGCCGGGCCGGCAGGCACCGCTCGGCTCCCCGCCGTCGATCGTCATCTCGCCGTCGCAAAGGCCCGACGCATACCCGCCACTCCTGCCGGTGCAACGGGGCGCGGACTCCGCGCAGTGGTATCCGGAGCGTGAACGCGCACCGGATTACCAACGCACCCCGGATTACCAGCGCGTCCCCGACTACTCGAGTGGCCGCGGGTACGCGACGCCGGTGGACAGGGCGCCGCAGATCGTGATCCGGCGTCACGCTCCTTCGGTGGAAGACAGGCCGCCCACCGCGGAACTCGGCGCAGGACCGGCCTGGCCAGCGCCGGAGTCGAGGTCCGATCGGCCCATTGGGGGCTTGCGGATCCTGCGCGAAGTCACGCCGCAACAGACGCAGTAAGCTTGCATGTCATTGTGGTGCGCCAGACAGCGCTGATGGCCCGATGGGTCGCCGGCAATTACGCCAGGGGTGGCGTTGCGTTGGGGTCCATGTACGCCAGCTCCCAGATGTGTCCGTCCAGGTCGGTGAAGCCATGGCCGTACATGAAGCCGTGGTCCTGGGGCGCGTTGGGCGAGGTACCGCCGGCAACGATGGCGTTCTTCACCAGCGAGTCCACTTCCGCGCGGCTTTCGCAGGAAAGGCAAATCAGCACTTCCGTGCTCCTGGTAGCGTCGGAAATCGGCTTGTTGGTGAAGGTCTGAAAGAACGGCTCCACCAGCAGCATGATGGAGATGTTGGGGCTGATCACCATGCAGGCGCCCTGCTCGTTGGTGAATTGCGGATTGAACGAGAAGCCCAGGCTGGTGAAGAACGCCTTGCTGCGTTCCATGTTCTTGATGGGAAGATTGACGAATATCTGGCGCGGCTTGGCGGTCGCGGTGGAGGAGTCGGCCTTCGACATGGCGGCAAGTTCGGCCTCGAGACGATCGAGGTTCTGCTCGTTGGCCGCGACGGCGTAGGTGGCGACCTTGTCGCGCACTTCGGGGGTGTCGAACAGGCCGCGCCAGTCGACGCGCGTCTTTTCTCCTTCTTCCGTCAGCGTGACCGTCAGCACAAAGTGGGGCGCAGTCAAATGCTCCAGTACCACGCGCGACGACGCATCGATCTCGCGGAACACGCTGTGGTTGTCGTAATCGACGCCATCCGGGCCGTGCATGACAAACTTCCAGTGCCCGCCGGGACGGAAGTCGAACTCTTCGAAGGTGTTGCGAAAGCCCCGGGGGCCCCACCATTGGGCCAGGTGCTCCGGTTGGGCAAAGGCGCGAAAGATCTTTTCAGGCGTGGCGTGGATCAGGCGATCGGTCACGATCTCGCGCGGATCCTCGGATGTAGCTAAGGTCATGGCAATTACTCCTGCCATGATCATGCCGCCGATCCTTGCTTCATGCCAAGCCCTTTGAAACGGGCCGGCGTCCAAGCTCTGCAGTGCGCTAGTCGATGAAGAAGTCCGGGATAAAGTTCCTGGTGCCGGGTTTGACCGAGTATTTGTCCAGCTCGGTAACGCCATGCGCGGCCAGCAATTCGTCGTCGATAAAGAAATTTCCGCTGTTGCTGCCGAGGCTGGTCAGGACGAAATAAGCCGCGTCGGAAAGGATCTCCGGCTTGCGGCACATGTTGAGGTCCACGCCCGGGATCATCTGCAGGGCCGCCGTGGCGATGGCGGTGCGCGGCCACAAGCTGTTGACGGCGATGCCGTACTTCTTGAACTCGCCGGAGTGACCGAGCGTGCACATGCTCATGCCGTACTTGGCCATGGTGTAGGCCGTGTGCGGCGCAAACCAGTGCTGCTTCATGGAAAGCGGTGGCGACATGTTGAGCACATGCGGATTGCGTCCGGCCGCGGCGGATTTTTTCAGTTCCGCGAGGCACGCTTGCGTGCACAGGTACGTACCGCGCGCGTTGATGCTGTTCATGAGGTCATAACGCTTCATCGGCGTGTGCTCGGTGTCCGTCATGCTGATGGCGCTGGCGTTGTTGACGAGAATGTCGATTCCGCCGAACGTCTCCACGGCCTTGACGACCGCGGCGAGCACCGCTTCTTCTTCACGGATGTCAACGGCGAGCGGCAAGGCCTGGCCGCCCGCGGCCTTGATCTCCTCGGCCGCGCTGTAGATCGTCCCCGGCAGTTTCGGATTGGGATCGGTGGTCTTGGCCACGATCACCACGTTGGCGCCGTCCGCCGCCGCCCGTTTGCCGATGGCCAGGCCGATGCCTCGCGAAGCGCCGGTGATGAAGAGGGTTTTTCCTTTGAGGGTCATGGTGTTCTCCTGGTTGTCAGTGCGGGCTTCACAGTTTCGAAAAATCCGGCTTGCGCTTTTCCATGAAAGCGCCAAAAGCCTCCTTGGCCGCGGGCTCGCCAAGCAGGCGCGCAAAGGCCTGGCCTTCCTCCGCCATCTGCTGAAGCATCAGTTGCTGCTGGCCTTTTTTCATCAGGCGCTTGGTTTCCACCAGCGAGGTGCTGGGTTTGGCCGCCAGTTTGCGAGCGGCGGCTTGCGCCACGCCGTTGGCCTCGGTGGGCGGCACGACCCGATTCACCAGCCCGACTTCCAGCGCCGCCTCGGCCATGAAAGGTTCACCCAGCAGCAATGCCTCCGCCGCCCGGTGGTAGCCGAACATTTGCGGCAGCAGCAGGCTCGACGCGGCCTCGGGGCACAGACCGAGGTTCACGAAAGGCACCGAGAAAGCGGCGTTGTCGCCGGCATAAACCAGGTCGCAGTGCAGCAGCATCGTGGTGCCGATTCCAACCGCCGGGCCGCACACCGCGGCGACCACCGGCTTGGGAAAGGTGGCAATGCCTTTGAGGAAACGAAACACGGGAGAGTCCATGCCGGCCGGCGGGCGGTTCAGGAAATCTCCGATGTCGTTGCCAGCGCAGTACACCGTCTCATGCCCCTGGAACACGACGACACGAATCGCGGCATCACGCTCCGCGGCGGCCAGGGCGTCGGCCATCGCCCCATACATCGCTGACGTGATCGAGTTCTTGCGGTCGAGCCGGTTCAAGGTGACGGTCATCACGCCATCTTCGGTGTGGGTGAGGATGTCGTTGCTCATGCTTTTGCTTTCAATGCTTCTCTGACGAAATCGAGCCGGTCCTGGCCCCAGTACATCTGCCCGTCGACGAAAAACGTCGGCGCGCCGAACACGCCACGCGCCACGGCTTCCTGCGTATCGGCCTTGAGCCGCTCCTTTACCTCCGGGTCGGCGGCGAGAGCGAGCATCGCCGCCGGATCAAAGCCTGCCGCTTGCAGCACCTGCGAAACCACGGCGGGGTCGTTCATGTTGCGCTGATCGACCCAGATCGCGCGGTGGACCGCGTCCAAATACGGAATGAACTTCGACTCGTCCCGCATTTGCAGACCGGTCGCGATGCGCATGAGAGTCAGCGTGTTGATCGGGAAGTGTGGATTCATTGCCATCGGCGCCTGGTAGCGCCGCGCAAATCGCTCCATGTCCGCCGCCATATAGCGCGCCTTGCTGGGCACCTCCATGGGCGAGCGGTTGCCGGTCGCCTGAAACACACCGCCCAGCAGCATGGGCTTGTAGACGACAACGGCGCCAGTTTCTTGCGCCAGCGCCGGCAGCTGAGTCCAGGCGAGGTATCCCGTCGCGCTGCCAACGTCGAAATAGAACTCAAGAGCGCAGGTCATAGGTCGTGGCTTTCAGAATTTTTCGATCCAGGGACGAAGGTCGAGCTCATGGGTCCAGGAGTCCCGCGGCTGCCTGTGAAGCATCCAGTAATTCTCCGCGATGTTTCAGCACGAATGCGATCCAGCAAAGGCTGCAACTTGTCGAGGCTGCGCCGGGTGGCGCAGACGCTGTATCCGCCTTGCGCAAAACGCCTGGCTACAGCGCCGCCGGTGGCGTCGCCCGCACCCACGATCAAAGCGACAGGTTGCACATTCAATCCTTGTAAAGCACCACTTAGGTGTTTTCCTCCCTCCCCTCCCGGGGGAGGGAGACAGAACCAATTACACCCGTTCGAAAATTCCGGCGGCGCCCTGCCCCATGCCGACGCACATCGTCACCATGCCGTATTTCAGATTCTTGCGCCGCAGCGCATGGATGACTGTCGCGGACCGGATAGCGCCGGTGGCACCGAGCGGATGACCCAGCGCGATAGCACCACCCATGGGGTTGACCTTACCGGCATCGAGGCCGAGCGTATTGATAACGGCGAGCGATTGCGCGGCAAACGCCTCGTTGAGCTCGATCCAGTCCATGTCTTCGTGCTTGAGGCCGGCGTAGCGCAGCGCCGCTGGAATGGCTTCGATCGGACCGATGCCCATGATGTGCGGCGGCACCCCGCGGCTGGCGAAGCTGACGAAGCGGGCCAACGGTTGCAGGCCGAAGCGCTTCACGGCTGCTTCGCTGGCGAGGATCAGCGCACCGGCGCCGTCGGAGGTCTGCGAGCTGTTGCCGGCCGTGACCGACCCGCGCGCGGCGAACACCGTCCTGAGCTTGGCCAGACCTTCCACGGTGGTGTCGGGCCGCGCGCCTTCGTCGAGGTCGACGGTACGCGTCGTGATGGCGACTTCGGCCGACGCGAGATCGACCGAGCGTTCGGACACTTCGACCGGCGTGATCTCATCGGCGAACTCGCCTGCCTTCATGGCGGCGATGGCCTTCATGTGCGATCGATAAGCAAATTCGTCCTGCGCGTCGCGGCTGACCTTCCACTGCTGCGCCACCTTTTCGGCCGTGAGGCCCATCCCGTAGGCAATGCCGTAACTTTCGATGTCCTGCGGGTTGGAGAAGATGGTGGGCGAGAGTGACGGCGAATTTCCCATCATCGGCACCATGCTCATGCTCTCCACGCCCGCCGCGATCATCACCTCGGCCTCACCGACGCGAATGCGGTCGGCTGCCATTTGCACCGCCGACAAGCCGGACGCGCAGAAGCGGTTCACCGTGATGCCGCCGACGCTCTTCGGCAGTCCAGCCAGCACCGCGCCGATGCGCGCGACGTTCAAGCCTTGCTGCGCCTCGGGAATCGCGCAGCCGCAGATCACGTCCTCGATTGCGCCGCGATCAAGGCCAGGCACCTGAGCCAGGGCCGAGCGCAGCGCAGTAGCCAGCAGATCGTCCGGCCGCGTGTTTCGAAAATAGCCCCGATGCGACCGGCCGATAGGCGTGCGGGTGGCGGCGACGATGTAGGCTTCCTGGATTTGTTTCATGAGAGGTTCCTTGGATATTCACCCCTTCCCCCTTCGGGGGAAGGTTGGGATGGGGGCGTGCTGCGCGCTTCAAGTTCTGCAGCAATGACGGTCAAGACGCCGTCGAGATTCAAAAATGGTTCGTTGGATGCAAACCGCAGTACCGCGAATCCATGAGCGCGGAAGAATAGATCTCTGCGTTCGTCGTAGGTCTGCTGGTCCACGTGTTGCGATCCATCTAGCTCGATGATGAGTTTCGGGTCGAGGCACGCAAAGTCAGCGATGTAATTGCCTACTGGGTGTTGCCTGCGGAACTTGAATCCCAGTTGCTCCATTCGCAGACGCGACCACAGGCGACGCTCGGAATCGGTCATGCCGCGGCGCAAGGCGCGAGCATTGATTTGGGCGTTAACTGTGGGTTGATTGCGCATACGTTGCCCCCATCCCTGCCTTCCCCCGAAGGGGGAAGGAGAGAATGCACGCATCAATTCCTCACCGGCTTTCCAGTCGACAGCATCCCCAATATCCGCTCCTGCGTCTTCGAATGCTGCACCAACTCGCAGAACGCCTGGCGCTCCAGCGTCATCAGGTACTCCTCATTCACCAAAGTGCCGCCATCGACATCGCCGCCGGTCACCACATTCGCGATCAGCGAAGCGATGTGGAAATCGTGCTGGCTGATGAAGCCGCCGTCGCGCATGTTCACAAGCTGGCCTTGTATCGTGGCCTTGCCGCTGCGGCCCGCAACGGCAAACTGCCGTTTGTGCGGCGGACGGTAGCCGGCGTTGAACATCGCCCGGGCTTCGCTCAAGGCCACATACAGCAGTTCATCCTTGTTCGGCACGATGATGTCGCTGTCCAGCAAGTAGCCCAGCTTGCGTGACTCGATCGCGCTGGTGCCGACCTTCGCCATCGCCGCAGCGGTGAAGCCCTCGGTCAAGAACGGCAGCAGGTCCTTGTGCACCGACTGAGCCTGATTCTCGGCGGCGCGGCGCGCGATGTAAGTCAGGCCACCGGCGCCCGGCACCAACCCCACACCGACTTCCACCAGGCCGATGTAGCTTTCCATCGCTACCACCCGCCGCGCGGAATACACCGCAACTTCGCAGCCACCGCCAAGCGCCATGTTGCGGACCGCCGATATCACCGGCACGTTTGCATGGCGCATGCGCAACATGGTCTGCTGCATGAACTGCTCGGCATCGTCAATGGCGCTCACGCCAACGGCGATGAACGCCGGCAGCATGGCCTGCAAATCCGCGCCGACACTGAACGGATCGTCCCCCGACCAGATCACCAGGCCCTGATACTTCTGCTCGGCCAGATCGATGGCCCTCTGCAGGCCTTCGCAAACTTCGGGACTGATCGCATGCATCTTGGTCTTGATGCTGGCGATGACCACCTGATCGTCCAAGGTCCACAAGCGGATCGAATCGTCCTCGTGCAGCGTCGTCCCGGCAGAATCGAAACGCTGTGCCTTGCTGCCCGACACCGCTTCAGGAAAGTGCTGGCGCGAGTAAACCGGCATCAGACGGCGCAGCTCGAACTTGCGCGTCGTCGGATTCCAGGAGCCTTCAGGCGTATGCACGCCGCCCGCTTCGGCCACCGGGCCCTCGAACACCCAATCCGGCAACGGGGCTGTCGACAGCGCCTTGCCCGCGGCTATGTCTTCCTGAACCCACCCCGCCACCTGAAGCCAGCCGGCTTCCTGCCACAGCTCGAACGGACCCTGCTTCATGCCGAAGCCCCAACGCAGCGCGAAGTCGACGTCGCGCGCCGTTTCAGCGATGGTCGCCAGGTGCACAGCGGCATAGTGGAAACTGTTGCGCAGGATCGCCCACAGGAACTGGCCCTGCGGCCCCTCCGCATTACGCAGCAGCTTCAGGCGCTCAGCCGCAGGCTTCTTCAACATGCGTCCGTACACTTCATCGGCCTTCTCACCGCCCGGGACATACTCCTTGCTGGCGATGTCGAATCGCAGCACGTCACGGCCCGCCTTCTTGTAGAAACCGGCCTTGGTCTTCTGGCCCAGGTTTCCCATGTCCAGCAAAGTCTTGAGCACATCCGGTGTACCGAAGCTGGAATAGAACGGATCGGTTTCGGCTGTGAGCGTGTCCTGCAGCGTCTTGATCACATGCGCCATCGTGTCCAGCCCCACCACGTCGGCGGTGCGGAAGGTGCCCGAACTGGCGCGCCCCATCTTTTTGCCTGTCAGGTCATCGACCACGTCGTAGGTCAGCCCGAACTTCTCGACTTCCTTCATCGTCGCCAGCAT
>JBKJHN010000208.1:0-7639 GCA_046599015.1 Ramlibacter sp. | reverse complement strand
CGGATTCACGGTGGCCGACATCCAACTGAGCTTTCCGCTCGAGGCTGCCAAGGCCAGAGGTGGGCTGGATGACGCGCGGCCGAGGCTGATGGATTTCCTGAAGCGAATCCATGCGCGCCCGGCCTACGCACAAGCGGTGGAACGTGGCGGCAAGTTTGCCGTGCCGGGCTAGCAGACGCTGCGGGGTTCTGTAAAACCCCCCTGGGGCTTGCCTGCCGCAGGGGGTGGGAAGAACCGGGCTGAAGAAACTTGCAAAGAGCGCCCGGCTGAAATCATGGTACGCGGGCGACCTGCGCATTTTTGTGCTCTGAATCACTTTTTCGCACGTTGTAGCATTTGGGCACGGATTGGTGGTGTTGCGGCAAAATGCGCCTGACCCGAGGAGATCCATGCCTATTTACGAATACACCTGCGATCGGTGCGACAGCGAATTCGAGGCGCTCATCCGTTCGGACACAGTTCCAGAATGTCCCAGCTGCCATTCGACCGAGCTCACCAAGATGCTGTCGGTCTTTGCCACGGCCGCAGCGGCCGCCGAGTCTGTGCCGGCCGCTGCGGGTCCCTGCGGCGCCTGCGGCAACCTGCGCGGCCCAGGCGGCTGTGCATTCGACTGAGTTGCTGGACGAAAGCCGCCCGCCCGACCACAAAACACAAGATCCTGTTTCCCCCCCGCCCCGCTGCGGGCCCGGCGCATTTAGAATTCACGCTTGGCTCAAGGAGCGCTGCAGCGATCAGGCATCGGCTTGACGTCAGGCTTGAGATTCCCAACTGCGCTCACCTGACGTTAACAAGGTGAGAAATGCCGCAGTCACAAGTCCCCCCCATGAAGCTGTCCGGCCTGGAGCCGATGACGATCGCCTCCGCTCAGTTGGTTGGGGACAGAGCTGAAGATCTGTCCCCAAGAACGTTATTCGTCAACATCGGCGAACGCACCAACGTCACGGGATCCAAGGCATTCGCCCGAATGATCCTGAACGGGCAGTTCGAGGAAGCGCTGGCCGTCGCACGCCAGCAGGTGGAAAACGGCGCACAAGTCATTGACATCAACATGGACGAGGCCATGCTGGACAGCAAGGCCGCCATGGTGCGTTTCCTCAACCTGATCGCCAGCGAACCGGACATCGCCCGCGTGCCGATCATGGTCGATTCATCCAAGTGGGAGGTGATCGAGGCGGGCCTTCGCTGCATCCAGGGCAAGGCGATCGTCAACTCGATCTCGATGAAGGAGGGTGTGGACGCGTTCAAGCACCAGGCCAAGCTGGTCAAGCGCTACGGCGCCGCCGCCGTGGTGATGGCGTTCGACGAGAAGGGGCAGGCCGACACCTACCAGCGCAAGATCGAAATCTGCGAGCGGGCCTACCGGCTGCTGGTGGACGAGATCGATTTTCCGCCGGAAGACATCATCTTCGATCCCAACATCTTTGCCATAGCGACGGGTATCGAAGAGCACAACAATTACGCGGTCGACTTCATCAACGCCACCCGCTGGATCAAGCAGAACCTGCCGGGCGCCAAAGTGTCCGGCGGCGTCTCCAATGTGAGCTTCAGCTTCCGGGGCAACGATCCGGTGCGAGAGGCGATCCATACCGTGTTCCTGTATCACGCGATCAAGGCCGGCATGGACATGGGCATCGTCAATGCCGGCATGGTCGGCGTCTACGATGAGCTCGAACCGCAATTGCGCGAGCGGGTCGAGGACGTGGTGCTCAATCGCCGGCCCCGGCTCGCTCCAGGCGAGCCTGACCTATCCCCCGGCGAGCGGCTGGTGGAAGTGGCCGAGTCGGCCAAGGGCGCGACCAAGGACGACAGCAAGCGCAACGAATGGCGGTTGGGCACCGTGGAACAGCGACTGTCGCACGCGCTGGTGTCGGGCATCACCGAATTCATCGTGCAGGACACCGAGGAGGCGTACCAGGCGATCCTGGCCGGCGGCGGCCGTCCGCTGCACGTGATCGAAGGGCCGCTCATGGCCGGCATGAACATCGTTGGCGACCTGTTCGGCCAGGGCAAGATGTTCCTGCCGCAGGTGGTGAAGTCGGCCCGGGTGATGAAGCAGGCTGTGGCCCACCTCATTCCTTATATCGAGGAAGAGAAGAAGCTGCAGGCGGCGGCCGGCGAAGACGTCAAGGCCAAGGGCAAGATCGTGATCGCCACCGTCAAGGGCGACGTGCACGACATCGGCAAGAACATCGTCACCGTCGTGCTCCAGTGCAACAACTTCGAAGTGGTGAACATGGGCGTGATGGTGCCTTGCCACGAGATCCTGGCCCGGGCCAAGGTAGAGGGCGCCGACATCGTCGGCCTGTCGGGGCTGATCACGCCCTCACTGGAGGAGATGCAATACGTGGCCGGCGAGATGCAGAAGGACGATCATTTCCGCATGCGCAAGATCCCGCTGCTGATCGGTGGCGCCACCACCAGTCGCGTGCACACGGCGGTCAAGATCGCGCCGCACTACGAGGGTCCCGTCATTTATGTGCCTGACGCCTCGCGCAGCGTGAACGCGGCCCAGGGCCTGCTTTCCGAGCATGCCGCCAAATACATCGCCGACGTCAATGCCGATTACGACAAGGTGCGCCTGCAGCACGCCAGCAAGAAGACAACGCCGCTGTGGCCGCTGGCGAAGGCCCGCGCCAACAAGACGCCAATCGGTTGGACCGGCTACACGCCGCCGGTTCCGAAGTTCATCGGGCGCCGCGTGTTCCGGAATTTCGACCTGACGGAACTCGCGAAGTACATCGACTGGGGACCGTTCTTCCAAACCTGGGATCTGGCCGGTCCGTTCCCGGCAATCCTGAAGGACGAAGTGGTCGGCACCGAAGCCGTGCGGGTGTATGCGGACGGTCAGCGCATGCTCAAGCGCCTGATCGAAGGCCGCTGGCTGACGGCCAACGGCGTGATGGGGCTGTGGCCCGCCAACAGCGTGAACGACGACGACATCCGGCTTTATACCGACGAGTCGCGCGAGCAGACGGCGCTGACCTGGTGGGGCCTGCGCCAGCAGACCGAAAAGCAGGCGATCGAAGGCAAGATGCGGCCCAGCCGCGCCCTGGCGGACTTCGTGGCGCCGGAAGGTGTAGCCAAGGACTATGTCGGCGTGTTCGCCGTCACGGCCGGCATCGGCATCGACAAGAAGGAAAAATACTTCCTCGACGACCTCGACGACTACTCCGCCATCACGCTCAAGGCCTTGGCCGACCGTCTGGCCGAGGCGTTCGCCGAGGCTTTGCATGAACGGGTGCGCAAGGACCTGTGGGGCTACGCGCCGCAGGAGTCGCTCGAGGCCCGGGACCTGATCGGCGAAAAATATCGCGGCATCCGGCCGGCGCCGGGCTATCCGGCCTGTCCGGACCACAGCGTCAAGCGCGAGATGTTCGAACTGCTGCGGGCCGGCGAAATCGGCATGGAACTGACCGAGAGCCTGGCGATGTGGCCGGCCGCCAGCGTCAGCGGCTTCTACCTGAGCCACCCCGACAGCGTTTACTTCAACGTGGGCAAGATCGGTGAGGACCAGTTGAAGGATCAGGCCCGGCGGCGCGGAGCCGACGTCGTCCAGTTGCAGCGTCTGCTGGCACCCAATCTTTGAGCGGGTCGCGCTCGCGTCAGGTGCCTGCCAAGGCCTTTCGCTGGGCCAGCATCAGTGCCAGCGCCGCAGCCACGCTCACCGCGAGCAGCAGCCACAGGCCGGCTGTATAGCCGCCTTCCTGGGTCCACATCACACCGAGCAGCAATGGTGCCACGGCGCGCGCCAGCGCGGCTGGCAGACCCAGGGCGCCATTGAGCGCGGCGACATGATCGCGGCTCACGTACTGCGCGATGGCAGTGCCCCTGACGATCGTCATCATGCCGTTGCCGAGACCGTAGAACAGGACGAACAGCAGTGCGGCCACCGGCTGCCCGGCGCCGGCCAGCAAGGCTGCCAGCCCGAGCGGAATCAGTGTCGGGATCAACCGGTTGGCCAGATGCAGATCGAAATGGTGTTCGAAGAAGAACAGCAGCAGTCGGCCCAGCACCTGGATGATTCCGATGCTGGCCGGGATGGCGATGACCCAGGCTTCGGCCAGCCCGTTGCCGCGCAAAAGGCTGATCATGTGCGGCGGCAATGCCGCCGTGACGCCCATCATGCCGATCACGAACACACCGATCAACAGGAAAGGCGCGCTGCGCAGGTAAGCCGCGGGCGAACCGAGGGCGCTCCCCGGCGCTACTGAGCCGCGCGCGGGCGGCGCGCCACGCAAGCACACCGCATGCAGCGGCGCGCAGACCAGCAGGTGCAACCCGGCCAGCACCCACAACGCCTGGCGCCAGCCGAGCGAGTGAATCAGCCAGGCCGACAGCGGGATGAACACGGTGCTGGCCAGCCCGCCGAGAAAGGTGAGCGTGATGATGGCGCGGCGAAAGTCATGCGGAAAGCGGCGCGTGACCACCGCGAACACCGGCGTGTACAGCGTCGCCGCCAGGCCCGCGCCCAATCCGATCCATGCCGCATAGAACCCAGCCTCGCTGTGCACCGCGCTGTGCAGCAAAAGGCAGGCGCCCACCAACAGCGACCCGCCAGCCATGACCAGCCGCTCGTGCCCCCGGTCGATCCAGCGTCCCACCGGATAGGCGAATACGCCCTCGGCCAGCAATGCGAGGCTGAACGCCAGCGATGACTCGGCGCGCGAAAGCCCCAACTCGCGTTCGACCGGCTCCATCAGCAGCGCGAAGGTGTAAAACACGCTGCCCCAGGTAATCAGCTGGGCCAGGGAGAGCCAGCCTATCAGCCGGCGGTCATACGCCGGCTCGGAAGCTGGGGTCTTGCTCATGCACTGCATTCTCGCAGCTGAGAAGGCTAGCCGGCAGTTCCAAAAGTACGCCCAAGGCGTGACGCTGGTGGCCTGCGAAACGATTGAAGTGCGTCAAGCACTCCGTTTGCGAGAGTGGCGCATCTGCTCGCGACCGCCGTCACTGATTTCTCGTACATAGGGCCAGAGGCACGGGTGCCGAGGTAGTTTGGGGGACCCGTATGCCGACTTCGGTCGCTGTTAAGAACTGACTTGCGAAGATTCGATAGGAACCGTTGGGCGGCGAACGCGCAGAAAAGCTGTTTGCTCAGCGTTGCCCTGAGAGCCGTTTAATGTTCCTATCGCAGATCGTAAGATTTGAATCGATCTCCGTTACGGCGTTTGCTGCCACAGCGGCAGCTGCAGGTGACTGCTTGGCCTTCTTTAGTGCGTCCCTTTTTAACCTTAACAAGGTCGACTGCTTTTCGGTCCATGCGTCGATCGTTTCGATGATGAATTGCCGGAACGACAAGGATTCAGGATCATTTAGGTCGAGAAATTCTTCAGCAACCCTGCCAGGTTTCGTCCTCGGCGTGACCGTCGCCCCATTGAAGCGAAGGTGTTCGAACATGACGTGGTCGCAAGGGTTAGGAATGAAATCCGTGGCCTCCTTCGCCGTTGTCTCAGGCCAGTATTTGTTTTTATGGCTGTTGCAGGTATTGCAGCAATAAAACAGGTTGCTATACGTGCAGAGCAGCTCGGGAAACTTCCATGCGGGTCGGTAGTGATCGACTCCGAAAGATTCGTTTCCCTTCATCGTCACGGGCATTCGGCAGTAGACACATAGCCCCTGAAACTCCAGCCGCAGAATCTTCTTGTAGGTTCGATACCGCTTGTACTGTTTGGGCTTAAAGACGCGAGTGTGCTTGCCCTTTGGGTACGCAAACGGATTCACAGATCGTATTTCTGGCGAATCTCGTCCACGCTTGCCGCGACCTGCTCCAGCTCATTTACCGCCTCTTCCGCAATGGTCCATGACTTGGCAGTCACCCGGGGAACCAAGCGGCGAAGGCGCTGCGTAAGAATGGCTACCCGCGCTTCGTCTTCTCGCGTGAGCTGAGTGCCCTCGTACTTCCGCGCCAAAATCGCAAGGCGCTGCTCCTGGGCCTGATTTGCGGGATCAGTCCGCGGCTCTACTGGCTGCGACAGTCTGCCAAAGTTAGGGTCCTCTCTGAGTTCTTCCAGTGAGGAGGCAGATCGGCCAATGCGTCGAAATGAATGTGTGTACATCCCCGTGCCCAGCGGTGTTTGCGCCTGGGATGTCCCGCGCTCGGACGACAGCAACAAAAACGTTGCCGAGGAATTGGAGTCCGTGGACCTACTCGGCAACATGGGAGTGCGGGGGACTTGGGCAAAGTGATGGTCCATTACGGCCTTAGGAGAGATCGTTGAACGCTTGCTGAAGGTTCCTTCGGAATCGCAGGACCCATGTATTCAAGTGCGGCTTGGCCGAGTGACCATTGAAACATGCGGCGCTCTTGGTCGTGCAATCTCATAACCACTTCCCTGACCTCGCTGAGCTGTACGTCTTCCTTCCAGAGGTCAAAGTCCAGCAAATACTCAAGCTTGCCCGACCCCGTGTTTTGCCCGAGACCGTGGGTAAAGCCAAATCCCCCGTATTCTGTACGGCCCGCAATGCGGCCCCCGTACTCCTCGGGCGTGCCGAACATCCCACTCGCGAGGGCGCCTACCAGTTGTGGGTTGACCCAATTGTTGACTGTCGGCTGATCGAACGGAAGGGCGTTTATGTACCGAAGGCCCACTCGAGTGAAAAAGTCCGCGTCAATAACACCTTTTGCCAGCTCGACTACAACAAGCAGTCGGTTGATAAAATCTTCAAATGTTTGGTACTTCGTGGTTTCAAGCGACAAGGCTGAGGGTCTAAAGACAACCTGCGTGCCGCGCTTTTTTTCAGCGAATACGTAGGCGAAATTGGCTGCCACTCCTGCAGGCCCAACATTCACACCGTCCAAGGTCGAATGTTCAGGATACAGCTTCCGCAGCGCGGTTGCGAGTGCTGGGGGCGGCTTTTCCCGCTCAAGACCGTACAGGGTCGGGAACTTCAGCTCACAGACCGCTTTTTGAATGATGTTTCGTCGGTACGTAACGGACTGTACCTCCGCGAAGTTCAGTCCGGCATGCTGTCCGGTGACTTCAGTTGCCATGGCGGCTCTTCATAACCATGTTCCCCTCTTAGTGGTGCGCAGTGTGCCACGGCCCGCATGAATTGCCCAGCCTGATCTTTAGCAGTCACGGTCGGAGGATTTACCCCGCTTCGGAAAATAAAGGATCATGAACTAGCGGGACTGGTCTTTGCCGAAGTACTGTCCCGGTATCAACCAGATGCGCTAAAGCACATCGTATTAGGGAACGCATAGATAAGCTCGGAACCCTTGACCATGCCTCCACTTCATCTGGAGTTTTCCCGCCTGGTCGTCAGCGAACACAAAATCGAACTGCCGTGTAAAAGCCCCGTGTGCATTATGGCTTCCTACTGGCGCCGGCCGATCCACTTCAAGACAGGTGTGGTGTAGGCTGAGCGCAGATCCAGTCGCGGTTGCCCTCACCCTGGCACGCGATAGCATGGTTAATGATCTGATGGAAGCAGACTCAGGTGGTCGCCCGCGAGCGTGACCGAGAACAGCCCAAGCCGCCCGCCGGCGTGCCAACCAAGCCGGCTGTTCATGCACCATTGCTCGCCACCAGCGCCCTCCGGTACTGCACCGCCTCGGCCACATGCGCGACCTCCGTCTCAGCCACGCCCGCCAGGTCGGCGATCGTGCGTGCGACCTTCAGCGTGCGGTGCGTCGAGC
>JBKJHN010000236.1:0-4101 GCA_046599015.1 Ramlibacter sp. | reverse complement strand
GGCGGTCGATGAACTCGGACAGGCACTCCCACGGTTGAACGAAATCGGCGGCAGCCATGCCCAGCGCGATCTGTTCGCGCAGGTTTATCTCGATGCATTGGTCCGCAGCGGACAACTCACGGGAGCGCAGCACCTGCTGGGACAACAGGTGCGCGGCCAGCCGGAGTCCGCCCGGCTGAAGCGGCAGGCCACGCAGGTCTACGCCGCGCTCGGACTCGGATCGATCGCGACCAGCTTCTTCTGATCGTAGACCGGTTGCGGCGGCATGTCGGCCAGATGAGCGACATCGGCCCACGCCAGGAGGTCGATGCCGCCCTCGCGCACACGCACCCGATTGAAGCCGGCATTCGGAATATCGCTTTGCCTCGGCCCGTTCAAACCGAGCGAACGGGCCGTGCGGTAGATCATGTCCAACACGCCGCCGTGCGTGACCACGACCAGCGTCTCGCCTGGGTGAGCGGCCACCACGCGATACACCGCATCCATCACCCGCGCATGAAACTCGCGCGTGCTTTCGCCCAGGGGCATGCAGAAGTCCTCATGAAAGCGCAGCCAGCCTTCCCAGGCCTGCGGATGCTGCGCCTTGATGTCGTCGACGCTCATGCCGTCCACGCTGCCGAAATTCTGCTCGCGCAGGGCCGGATCGCTCACCGGCGACAAGCTCAGTTGCGCTGCAACCGGCTGCGCCGTTTGTCGTGCGCGCATCAGATCGCTGGCGTACAGGTGGTGCACCGATTCGCCCGCCAACCGGCGCGCCAACCGCTGCGCCTGCTCCAGCCCTATGGCGTTCAGCCCCACGTCGACGTGGCCCTGGAAGCGCAGCTCCCGGTTCCAATCGGTTTCGCCGTGGCGTAACAAGATCAATTCCGTCATCCATTCGATTATCCCAGCGCCGGGCAATGCAGAATGACGTTTACCAACAAATCACCTCATGACACAGGGGTGGTCAACGCCAGGCTGCTGGCGTGGCTGGAACGGCTGAACTAACTCTCGCCGCCCATGGCCCGCACCTTCGCCATCAAACGCTGCTGCACGCTCGGCGAGACGAACTTGTCGATCTCGCCGCCGAGCATGGCGATCTCGCGCACGAAGGTGCTGCTGATGAACTGATACCTGTCGCTCGGCGTCAGGAACACCGTTTCGACATCGGGCATCAGGCTGCGATTCATGCCGGCCAACTGGAACTCGTAGTCGAAGTCGGTCACAGCGCGCAGACCGCGGACCATGGCCTTGCCGCCGCGCGCCACCACGAAGTCGCGCAGCAGGCCGGAGAAACTTTCCACGGTCACCTGCGGGTACGGTTTGGCCACAACCTGCGCCATTTCGATGCGTTCCTCTAACGAGAACATCGCCTTCTTGTGATGGCCGGCGGCCACGGCCACGATGACCCGATCAAAGAGCGCGATGGCCCTGCGCACCACGTCTTCATGACCCAGGGTCATGGGATCGAAGGTGCCGGGATAGACGGCGATCACGTTTTTGGCCATGGGGTACTCCATCAGCAGCAACGGGCTGCGCAGGATTATGCAGCCCGGCGCAGAAGGTGCGCGTGCACGGCCCCCGCCTTGAGATAGCGCAGCACCGTGAGGCCCCACTCCGCCAGCCTGGCGTCATCCCACGCCGCGGGCGCTTCCAGATAGATCAGGCCCTCTTCAGTGATGGCCTCGGCCGCCGCGCTCAGGGCCTTCTCATGCACGGCGGCGTCGAAGGGCGGGTCGAGAAGCACCAGATCGACACTACGAGGGAGAAGCCGGCCCAGGACCGACAGTCCATTCGCACGCTCCACTTTGACGCCCGCGGCTTCCAACTTGGCCTGCGCTTTTCGGAGCAAGGCCACCAGGTCGGGATCTTGTTCCACCAGCAGGACGTCCGCCGCCCCGCGCGAAGCGGCTTCGAGACCGAGCGCGCCGGTGCCGGCAAAGGCGTCGACGCAGCGCCACCCGGACAGGTCCTGCCCCAGCCAGTTGAACAGGGTTTCGCGCACCCGGTCGGGTGTGGGTCGCAGCCCGGGCTTGTCGGGCACCGGCAGCTTGGTGCGCTTCCACCGGCCGCCGATGATGCGGACTTCGCGCGGGGGCTCGGCTCGTCGGGTCATCGCTTAGCTTAAGTCATGGCCAAAAAGCAAAAGCCGGGAGCGGCTGGCGCTCCCGGCTCCTGGACCTCCCAGTGCCCTTGGTCGGACGCTGATCGTGTGACAGCGATGACACATTCTGATAGGTAAAAAGGTTGCTGTGTTGCGGACCCCTGTCAACATTGACAGGGGCCACAGGCGCTCTAAAAATCACCGGGCCGGCGCTGCGCCGACGATCACCTTGACCATATGATCCGGCTGGAGTTTCCGCGCAAAGGCAGCCCTCACGTCTGCTGCCGTGAGGCGCTCCACCTGCGCGATCCAGGTGTCCAGATAGTTCAGCGGCAGATCGTTCCACGCAATACTGGCGATGTTGTCCAGCAGCTTGCGGTTGCTGTCGATCAGCAGCGGGAACCCGCCGATGAGATTGTCCTTGGCGGCTTTGAGCTCGGCGGCGCTGGGCCCTTGTGCCACGAACTGCGCCACCACTTCCTGGGCTACCTGCACCGCCTGTGCGGCCTGGTCGGGGCGGGTCTGCAGGCCAATGGTGAAAGCGCCCGCGTGCAGACCCGGCGAGAAGTGGCTGTTGATGCTGTAGCTCAGGCCACGCTTTTCCCGCACTTCCTGCGACAGGCGCGACACCAGGCCGCCGCCGCCCAGGGTGTAGTTGCCGACCGTCAGCGCAAAAAAATCCGGATCACTGCGCTTGTAGCCCGGTTGACCGATGAGCACATGAGCCTGCGCGGAGGCAAACGGGATCTCCCGCACCGCAGCTGCGGGCAATGGCGCCACCTCGGTGACGGGCGGCAGCGCCTCGCAGCGGCCGGACTGCGCAGCCGGCAGGCGTGACAGCAAGGTCGTCACCATCGCGTCGGCCTGCGCCCGGGTGACCGCGCCGACAATGCTCACTTTGGCGCGGCAGGGTTCGAGCAGCCGGTACACTTGGCGCATGTCCTGCACGCTGATGCGCTCCAGCGATGCTTCCGTCATTTCGTAGCCGTAGGGGTGAGTGCCGTAGACCGCCGCTGCATAGGCGCGGCTGGCGATGGTGCCGGGACGGGTGTTGGCCTCACGGATCGCAGCGGCGAAGCGCTGCCGCTCGCGTTGCCACACGGCTTCGGGAAACGCCGGCTCGCCCAGTTGCCGTGAGGCCAGCTCTATGGCCTTTGGCAACAGGTCGGGGTAGGTCAACGAACGCAGGGAAAAGCTCATTCGATCGGAGCCGGCGCCGCCGCCGAAGCCGGCCCCTAGATCGGTCCACGCTTCGCTCAGCTGGTTTTCGTCAAGCGCCGATGGATAGGGGCTGGCCGAGCCTTGCCTGGCCGCCGCAATGCCCTTGGACATCAAACCCGCCGTGATGCTGGCCAGGCCGGCTTTGTCGGCTGGTTCGCGGCGGCCGCCCGCGTCGAACTCCAGGCGCACGTCCACCATCGGGATGGTGGGACTCTCCACCAGGTAAACCTTGGCGCCGCTGGACTGGACCCAGTGCTGAATCGGGATGGCCGCCCGGGCCGGTGCGCTGCAAAACAGCAGCGCCAGCGCAATCCAGCCCATGAGCCGGATTTCGCGCGCATTTTTCTTGTTGACAAACATTGGGGGAGCACTCTCTAGTGACGCAGCCCGGGCGGGGGCGTGCGGGGTTTGCGATTGGGATCCACGGGTTGCGGGCGCAGCACACCCACGGTGAGCTGGTCGTCGCCGAAGTACTTTGCAGCGACGGCTTTCACTTGCTCGGCCGTTATGCCGCGAAGGCGCTGGATCAGGCGTTCTCCGGCGTCCAGGGGCAGCCCCTGGATCCAGTAGCTGCCCATTTCGCGCGCCTGGTTCATGATCGAATCGAGCTTGTAGACCTCGCCCGATATCCAGCGCGTCTTCACGCGATTGAGTTCGGCTTCTGTCACGCCGTCTTGCGCCACCCTGGCCACTTCGGCGCGCAGCGCCGCTTCGACCGACTCGGGCGTCTTGCCGGGTGCGGGCACACCATCGAGCGTGAATAGTTGCGGCCCGCGCCCCCATAGGCCATTGCTGGC
>JBKJHN010000153.1:0-3760 GCA_046599015.1 Ramlibacter sp. | reverse complement strand
TTCCTACCAGTTGGCGGGCCTGTTCGGCATCGCGATCGCCGCGACTTCCATGCTGAGCATGGCGGGCATCGTGGTGGCGCTCGACGCCTACGGCCCGATCACCGATAACGCCGGCGGCATCGCCGAAATGTCGGACCTGCCCGCTTCAGTGCGCGAGATCACGGACCCGCTGGATGCCGTGGGCAACACGACCAAGGCCGTGACCAAGGGCTACGCCATCGGTTCCGCCGGCCTCGCGGCGCTGGTGCTGTTCGCCGACTACACGCACAAACTCGAAAGCTACGGCATGTCGATCAGTTTCGACCTGTCGGATCCGATGGTGATCGTCGGCCTGTTCATCGGCGGCCTGATCCCCTACCTCTTCGGCGCGATGGCGATGGAGGCCGTGGGCCGCGCCGCCGGCTCCGTAGTGGTCGAGGTGCGCCGCCAGTTCCGCGAGATCAAGGGCATCATGGAAGGCACGGCCAAGCCGGAGTACGGCGTCGCCGTGGACATGCTGACCAAAGCGGCGATCAAGGAAATGATGATCCCGTCGCTGCTGCCCGTCGTCGTGCCCATCGTCGTGGGCCTGGTGCTCGGACCGAAGGCGCTCGGCGGCTTGCTGATGGGCACCATCGTCACCGGCCTGTTCGTCGCGATTTCCATGTGCACCGGCGGCGGCGCCTGGGACAACGCCAAGAAGTTCATCGAGGACGGCAACCACGGCGGCAAGGGTTCGGAGGCGCACAAGGCGGCTGTGACCGGCGACACCGTGGGTGACCCGTACAAGGACACCGCCGGCCCAGCCGTCAACCCGCTGATCAAGATCATCAACATCGTGGCCCTGCTGATCGTGCCGCTGGTGGTGCAGTTCCACGGTGGAGCGGGCAACACGAACAAGGCGCAGGCGTCGACGCCGGCGCCTGCTGCCATCACCGCACCGGCGGCCCCAGCCAAATAAATTCAAGCGCTTTGTCCAGCAGAAGGCCCGCGATTGCGGGCCTTCTGCGTTAGTGATACGGTCCATCTGTCCGGAAACAGATCCCGCCCCAGGAACCTTCAGTGACCGAGCTCGTTGTCCGCCGCTTGTTGATCGACCTGGAAGCCCCGATTCCGCGCCATTGGTGCGGGGGCGACGCCTTCCCCACGGCGCTCTTCAACGCCCTGTCGATGAGTTTCCCGATTGGCGAGCAATTTTTCATTGACTCGGTTCGTAACGGTTTCAAGGCCCTGCCGCCGGACAAGCAGGCGCATTTCGATGCGGAAGTTCAGGGTTTCATCGGACAAGAGGCCACCCATCGGCGCCTGCATTCCCTTTACAACGGCCATCTCGAAAGACTCGGCCTGGTCAATGACTGGGCGCCTCGTGCCGCGCGGCGGCTCAAGCTGCTGGACGGCGTGGACTTGAAGCACAGCGTTGCGATCACGGCGGCCAATGAACATTTCACCGCCATCCTTGCGGACTGGATGCTGCGCAACCCCGACCTCCTTGCAGGCGCAGACTCGCGCCTTGCTACCCTGTGGCTGTGGCACAGCGCGGAAGAATCCGAGCACAAGACCACCGCCTTCGACATCTACCAAGCGCTCGGCGGCAACCACGAGTGGCGCATCACCTGGTTCCGGCGTGTCACCACGATCTTCCTGGGCGACACGCTGCGCCAGACAATCAACAACCTCCGGCACGATGGCACTTTGTGGAAGTGGAGCACCTGGAAAAGCGCGGGCTCTTTCCTGTTCGGCCAACGTGGGCTGATCCGAAACACCTACCAGCCTTGGCGCGATTACTTCCGCCCAGACTTTCACCCGCGCGATCAGGACAGTTCCCTTTCGCGGCGGTGGCTCGCCGAACACACCGATCAGTACAAACCGGTTGCGGCACCGGCCTAGGAGCCGCATTACGCCGCTAGCACAAAGGGCTTATCTCGCCCGGGCATGGCTTTCGAGCAGAATGTCGCCATGCAATTTCACTACATCGCCAATGCGGCGCGGCCCTCATCCTCCGGCCGCACGATCCCGGTGATCGATCCCTCGGACGGCCAACCGTTCGACGAGTTGCAACGCGGCAATGCCGACGACATCGACCAGGCAGTTCGGGCGGCGCGGAGATGCCATGAGGCCGTCTGGAGCAAATTGAGCGGCGCCGAGCGCGGCCGCCTGTTGATGCGCTTGTCTTACCGGATTGCCGAGCACGTCGATGAGCTGGCCGCACTCGAACAGCGTGACTGCGGCAAACCCACCAAGCAGGCTCGTGCCGATGCCGTGGCGCTGATTCGCTATTTCGAGTACTACGCCGGCACCTGCGACAAGCTGCACGGCGAAACGATCCCCTACCTTGACGGCTACAGCGTGCTGACCTGGCGAGAGCCGCACGGCGTCACCGGGCACATCATCCCGTGGAATTACCCGATGCAGATTTTCGGGCGCAGCGTCGGCGCAGCCCTGGCTGCCGGCAACGTGTGCGTAGTCAAGCCGTCCGAAGACGCCTGCTTATCCCTGATCCGCGTGGCGCAACTCGCAACCGAAGTGGGCTTCCCGGCGGGAGCGATCAACATCGTCACCGGATACGGCCACGAGGTGGGCGATGCGCTGGCGCGACATGAAGGCATCGACCACATCAGCTTTACCGGCAGCCCGAAGATCGGCACCTTGATCCAGCAGGTCGCGGCTGAAAGGCATTGCCCGGTGACACTGGAACTGGGTGGCAAGAGTCCTCAGATCGTCTTCGCCGACGCCGACCTCGAAGCGGCGCTGCCAACGGTCATCAATGCGATCGTGCAGAATGCCGGCCAGACTTGTTCGGCCGGATCGCGTCTGCTGGTTCAGGACTCGATCTACGAGCCCTTGCTGGAGCAGCTGGGCAAGGCTTTCGAGAACCTGCGCGTGGGGCCGGCCACGATGGACCTCGATGTGGGTCCGCTGATCCGCGCCAGCCAGCTGCAGCGGGTATGGGATTTTCTGTCGGACGCGCACGTGGCGGGCATTGCGACGGTGGCACAGGGCCAGGTCGTCGAAGAAGCGCCGGAATCAGGTTACTACCAGGCGCCGACCTTGCTGCGCGATGTTCCCGCGAACCACCGGCTGGCGCAGGAAGAAGTCTTCGGGCCCGTTCTTGCTGCGATGAGTTTCAAGGATGAAGACGAGGCCGCAGCCCTGGCCAACGCCACCCGGTTCGGACTGGTGGCGGGCATCTGGACACGTGACGGCGGCCGGCAACTGCGCATGGCCAGGCGCGTCAGGAGCGGGCAGGTCTTCATCAACAACTACGGCGCCGGCGGTGGCGTCGAGTTGCCATTCGGCGGCGTCAAGTCATCGGGCTACGGGCGCGAGAAGGGTTTTGAAGCGCTGTATGGGTTCACCACGCTCAAGACAGTGGCGATCAAGCACGGCTGAGGCAATACACCAGGAGTTTCAAGATGCGAGTCCAGGACAAATCCATCATCGTCACCGGGTCAGGCGGCGGCATCGGCGAGGGGATCGCCAGGCGGCTCGCTTCCGAGGGTGCGAGGATCATCGTCAACGACATCAATCCCGCCCTGGGCGAAAAAGTGGTCGCGCGGATCAAGGCCGACGGTGGCGCCGCTTCGTTCTTCGCTGCCGACGTGACCCGATCCGCGGACGTGAAGGCGCTGGTGGAAGCCGCGGTGCAGCGGCATGGCAAGCTCGACGTCATGGTGAACAATGCCGGCTGGACGCATCGCAACCGCCCGGCACTCGAAGTCAGCGAGGAAGAGTTCGACAAGTGCTTCGCGGTCAACATGAAGAGCATCTACCTCTCCGTCAT
>JBKJHN010000166.1:0-20407 GCA_046599015.1 Ramlibacter sp. | reverse complement strand
CGTCGAAATGCGAGTGGAACTCCTGGTCCGGGTGGTACGTCACGTCGAGCAAGGAAGAGGGCGACAGCAACTCCGGCGCCGCCGCATGGTCGGCAGCCAATACCGGAACCTTGGCGTGTCCGGCTTCCACCAGCACACGGCCCAGCACCTCCAGGTTGGAAGTGGAAAAGAACAGGAAGTAATCGAATTGATCGAGAACCCCCAGGACCCGGTCATGGCTGACGGGCGGCAGGTAGACGAACAGGTCGCCGCGACCGGTGGCGGCTCTTATGCGGTCGGCCACGACTGCCGGGGCGCAACTGGCCGAGTGAACCGCGCCAACGGCCATGAGCCGGTATTTTCCGGGCTCATCACGATCCAGCGCGATCAGCAGATCGACGGCCTGGGGAAAGTTCTTGTCCTCCGACAGCCTGCCCACATAGCCCAACGTCGTCATCGCGCCGGCCGCCCGGAGATGGCCGGCATTACGTGCCCGATGCCTTTCCGGCACCGCCAGAACGGGCTCGAACAGATGGATCGGACTGCCTCGCAAGTGCGGAAACAAATGCTGGGTGAGCACTCGCGAGTAGTGCGAAGTCGCCAGCAGCACGTCGCCTGGCCGCAGGTATGGCTCGCACAGGCTTTCCTGCAGCAAGTACCCGCTCCAGAGTGCGGTCTTGATGTCCCGCACGATTCGAAAGTCCAGGCCCAGGCGATCTCGGAGGTAATGATAGTAGTGAGCATGCGGCCCCACATTGCACAGAACGCAGTCGGCACCCCCGAGCGTCTTGATGGCGTATGCGCGGTCCCGCATCAAGCGGGCGAAATCGTGGAACTCAACGTGCAGGCCCGGGTGGCTTGCGTCTCCCAATAAACGGTTGATTTCGGCATGGGCCAGGTTAACTCCGTCGCGCTGCCGCAGGCCGGGGTCGCTTTCAAAGCGGTGCAATGCGAGGCGTGTCGACATGCGTGTTTTCTAGGCGCCCGTGGACGCGGGTTCGTGCAGAAGCGGTTTCATCCCAATGCGGGGGGCACCGTCGAATGCGCCGGGCAGATCGACGCCGAGCAGAGCCAGGATGGTCGCCGGGACGTCTTCGGGCGCCGCCAGCTCTTCGGAATGCCCCGGGGTGACGCCCGGCCCGCTCACCCACATCAGGTTCTTGAATTCCACGCCATGGCGGTGATGACCGCCACTGCGGAAATATGGGACGGGCCCAATGCGGCCGGCATAGGGCGAGTCGATGACATCCAGGGGGCGCTCGTCCTGAAACGCCACGATCAGATCGGCAGGCGGCTTCTTCGGGTCGTCGTCGAAGGCGGACTCTCGCACCCGCACCACTTCGCGGACGGCGGGCTGGCCGGTGCGGGCATCCACCCACTGCGCGATTTCCCGGGCGATCTGGTCGCAAACAGTGCTGAATTCGCCGGCGCTGACCAGACCCTGGGACTCGCGACCACGGACGTTGATCCGGACGCCGCCGTCGGCCACCGTGGGCAGTGCGAACGCACGCATCGAAGGCCATAGCGGCGCGTACCAGTTGGCCGGGCACCAGCTCATCGGGTCTCGCCGTGCTTCCTGCGACGCGGGAGATTGCAGTTCGCGGCCACCCCAATCGGTGCGCAACTTCCACACCTCGTGCTTCCAGTGTCCCGCATAGTCGAGGCGCGGAGCGGGTGGCGCACTGCCCGCCACACCTTGGGCGAGCGCGGCCTTGCCCGGAAAGTTCCAGCGATACAGGAACTCTGGCAAGAAAACGGCCCGCGCGTTCTCGAGACAATCAGGAGCGATCGCGTCGATGGTGAGGAGCACCACGAAAACCGAATCGTCGATTTCACCGAGCAGTTGCCCGATGGAGCTGTCGACCGCCTGATAAACCGCGAGCACGGGATCTTTGCCGGGCGCTCTTGTGACGTTGAGGGGATGCGGCTGACTCAAATGCCACATCGCATGACCGGCGGAGTGCGGCTCGGAATACTGCATCAAGAACAGGTCCCAGTCTTCGCGCCGCATCAAGTGCCGGCATGCGGCTGTGCGACGCTCGACGGAGCACACCTGCCCGCGCGCGTACTCCTCCATCGGCCCAGGCTGGTACAGATTCGGGATGGTGTGAGAGACCCCTTGCCTGCCGGATGAGGCATTGGTTGTGGTGAATGAGCCGGCGCGTTTGGGATCTGCCCCGAACCGGGCGACGAGTTCATTCATCAGTTCCGGCGGGTCAGACTGGGGAAAACATTCGTTGAGCTCGCTGGCCCATCCCGCCACCTGCACGCCGTTGACGCCTTTCACGATGGGAGCCGTCACGTCGAACGCGACGACGCGCCGCTGGTCACCCAGCGCATAGAACACGGGCGCTTGAAGCCAGTCGAAAATGGAAGCCTCTTCGAACCTGTAGGCGCCCGGGTCCCAGTGATCGAGCCAGTGGTTCCAACGTTGCCGCCGCTGTCCGGTCAGCATCGGTATCCAGCAGTGTTCGTTGCTGTCTCGTTTTACGGAGGTGATGGTCACACCCGCGGAGCGTTCCTGCAGACGCCGCAGGTTCGGCAAGCGGCCCTCAGCGATCCATTGCAATAGCAATTCGTGGCTGGGCGAATCCACGACGATGGCCAGTACTCTGCGGCGGCCACGTGCTGGCCGGTTCATGGAGCTGTCTTGCATGATGCGGCGATTCTCGCCGAACTCAATCCAGATCGCCCGCCATGTTTCCGATGCGACTGGCCGAAAGCAGGGAAAGACTCTTTTCCAGAATGATCCTGTTCTTGTCCGACAAGCTTCGACGGCCGGCCACCGTGACTCGCCCAAAGCGATCCGCAGGCAGTCCGCTGCGCAGGATTTCATCGGCCGTCATCACGCACAGGGCGCCGGTGACGCTCTTGTCCAGCAACAGAATTTGCGCGGCCCGGAACGAGTTTTCGGCGTCGCAGACTTTCTTGCCGTCCACGAACACGCTCCCGGTCATCGCCAGCCCGTTACAGGCGTCCGCCTGCACCAGGGCAAGCGCTTCATCGGTACCCGGGTAGTCCGAACTGGTGGCGCACACCAGGAGATTGACCGGGATACGCCCGTCACCTTTCATCAATTCACGAAGCAGTAGCGGGTACACCTCGGGCGCGAGATCAATGCCGATCTGCGGTCTTGAATTCATCTCGATGATGACGCCGCCGGTTGCCAGCCATGACCTGGAGATATCCGGAATCAGCAGGTCGACCCCGCAGAGATCGAGCTGCACGGCTCGTGTGGAACGGATTGCGAGATCGATGTTGTCGGGGTGGGCGCGCTCGAGCGGGATCAAGGTCTGCATGCCTCCCGCGGAAATGTTGCTCTTGCGCCGCATGACAACGAACTGCCCTACCGCGGGTACGCTGTCGGGCGTGAATCCATTTTGGGACATCAGGCCCAGCGCTTGCGGGTCGAACTCCATCAGGTGTCTGCCCGTCTGCCGGAACCGCTTCCTGAACCGAGGTTTCTGCTGCTCCAGATTCAGGAGTTCAGCCACTGTGTGCACACCGTCACCAGTCAATCCTCCGGGCCGGCGGTGCAGGATTTTGACCACCTGATCCCTGAGCACGGTGAGACGGTAATCTTCGCCGTGATAGTGCTTCTCGACCAGGATGTTCTTCGAATGGGTGCACGCTTCGCGGTAGGCCGCAATCACGCTGGCATCGTCATGTAATCCTGCTGCCACGCCCCGCCCCTGCTCCTGGTCATCTGGCTTGATCACCACCGGGTAGCCAAGGTCGTGAGCGATCTGCAGTGCCTCCTGCTCGGTGCTGGCGCGTGAATGAACCGGAGCCGGTGCTCCGCACTGGCGAAGCACGTAGGCTGTCTTGCTCTTGCTCGCGGCAATCTGCACTCCTAGTGCGGAGGTCTGGTCGGTCTGCGTGCTGTTGAGCCATCGGGAATTCGCACCGTAGCCGAAGCAAAAAATGTCGTTGAGCACGGCCTTGCAGGGAATATCCAGGAGGTACGCTGCATGCAACAGATGGAATGTGTTCACCCCACGCATGCCATCGTTTCTCAGACTTTCCTGCAGGAGCTCGAAGCTCTTGCAGAGTTCCGCGGCCTCCCCGGAAGTTCCCAGAGGCTTCGTCAAGAGCTGATTCAGGCTGGCTGCCACCCATTGAAGCGCTTTCAACGTGGCTTTTGGCGACTGGTACGGGATCGCTACCGTGAACTGGCTCCCAGCCGCCAGATGCTGCGCGGCGACGATGTGGTGAGAGCCGAAGACCGCGATCCTTTGCTGCCGCTGGGCCACCGCGTGCCAATTCAAAAGCCGATACAGGAGGGATTCCGCTGCGCCGGAAAGCTGCGGCGGGGGCGAGAGGCGCTCATCGAAGAGCGGACCCATGGCTTCGTCGATTGCCCCAAAGTCGTAATTCGCAGCAATGATGATGTCGAGCCTACCCACAAGGGTGGCCTGCCTCAAGCCATGCGCCACCCCCTTGAAGACCTGCCACTTTGAATGAAGCCGGATACTGCTGGACGGTGGTGTCATGGAGGCGCTCGACCTGCGGGCAGTGGTCCATACGCAAGAAGGCAATTCTGGTCGGGGTGAGAGGATTCGAACCTCCGGCCTCTACGTCCCGAACGTAGCGCTCTACCAGGCTAAGCTACACCCCGTCTGCCAGGCAAACGCTTGTCACGAATCAGTGGCGGCGCTGCAGCAGTTGAGCCGCCAATTGTAGCAAACCCTGGCTGTAGGCATTGTCTGGAAGTTGGCGGGCCGCCTCGACAGCCCTTCGTGCTTCGGCGGCGGCCGCCTCGCGCGTCACCTCCAGGGCGCCCGTGGCGCGAACAATCGCCACGATCTGCTCAAGGTCGGCTACGCCAGCCGTCTCGATCGCGAGCCGGATCAGATTGCTCTGCTCGCCGGTGCCGCGCTGCATTGCCGCTATCAGCGGCAATGTGGCCTTGCCTTCGCGCAAGTCGTCGCCCAGGTTCTTCCCCATTTCCTCCGCGTCGCCGTCGTAATCCAGGACGTCGTCTATGACCTGAAACGCGGTGCCGAGCGCCTGACCGTAATCCGCGCACGCCTGCTCGATTTGAGGGTTCGCCTGCGACAGCACGGCGCCCAGGCGGGCGCTGGCCTCGAACAGCTTGGCCGTCTTGGAGCGGATCACCCGGAGATACGCGGCTTCATCCAGCGAGGGATCGTGCATGTTCATGAGCTGCAGCACCTCGCCTTCCGCGATCACGTTCGTCGCATCCGCCAGGATTTCCATCACCCGCACCTGGCGGGCGTCGAGCATCATCTGAAACGCCCGCGAATACAGGAAGTCGCCCACCAGAACGCTGGCCGGGTTGCCGAAACTCTCGTTCGCCGTGGCGCGCCCGCGTCTCAGGGTCGACTCATCCACCACGTCATCGTGCAATAGCGTCGCGGTGTGAATGAACTCCACCACCGCGGCGAGGTTGAAACGCTGATCGCCGGTGTACCCCAGGGCGCCACAGACGAGCAACAGCAAGGCCGGGCGCAATCGCTTGCCGCCGGCGGAGATGATGTAGCGCGACACTTCGCCCACCAGAGGCACCGCCGAGTCAAGCCGGCGGGCGATCACCGCGTCGACTTCACCCATGTCATCGGTGATAAGGGAAAGCACGGAAGCCGTGCTGGCGGAGGAGGCAGTCAAGGGCTGGGGCGAGGCATTGATTGATTCGATTATAGAAAGCAGGCGTCAGCCATTCTGCGCAGGCCAGTGGGTCGTGGTCGCCCTCGGTTGCGTTGACCGTCGATGACTGTGAGTAACCGCAAACTATGCTATAGTTTTGGGCTCTGCGGAAATCCGTCCGGAGAGCTTTCTTTGTGGAGGCGCCTTTGGCGCCTCGAATCAAGAGGTCAACATGTACGCGGTCATAAAAACCGGGGGCAAGCAGTATCGCGTTGCTTCCGGCGAAAAAATTAAAGTAGAACAGATTGCTGCGGACGTAGGCCAGGAAATTGTGATCGACCAGGTGCTCGCCGTCGGAAACGGCAGCGAGATGAAGGTCGGCACACCCCTGGTGTCCGGCGCGACCGTGGTTGCCACTGTGGTGGCTCACGGCAAGCACGACAAGGTTCGCATCTTCAAGATGCGCCGTCGCAAGCATTATCAAAAGCGCCAAGGGCATCGCCAGCAGTTCACCGAACTGCAAATCGGTGCCATTGCGGGATAGCAAATGCCTTTGCGGGACAGACCTTAAGCTCTGTCCTTCCAATGATCTTGCGGGACCGACCTTAAGCTCTGTCCCCAACTGACTAAGAGGTTCGAAATGGCACAGAAAAAAGGCGGCGGCTCTACGCGAAACGGGCGGGACTCCCAGCCCAAGATGCTTGGGGTGAAGGCATTCGGCGGTGAATTGATCAGCGCTGGCTCCATCATCGTGCGCCAGCGCGGCACCCGGTTCCATCCTGGCAGCAACGTGGGCGTGGGCAAGGACCACACCCTGTTCGCGCTGGTGGACGGGCACGTGACGTTCGCTGTCAAGGGTTCCTTGAACAAGCACACCGTGAGCGTGCTCCCGGCGTAAGTCATCAGGCTCCGTTGCGAAAGCCCTGCGTTCCCGCGCGGGGCTTTTTCGTTGGGCGTTACTAGAATCGAGCATCATGAAATTCGTTGACGAAGCGTTTATCGACGTCGCCGCGGGCGACGGCGGGAACGGCTGCGTCTCGTTTCGCCACGAGAAGTACAAGGAATTCGGCGGCCCGAACGGCGGCGATGGCGGACGGGGCGGCCATGTGTTCGCCGTCGCCGATCCCAACCTCAATACGCTGGTCGACTACCGCTTCTCGCGGCGCCATGAAGCCAGGCGCGGCGAGCACGGCATGGGCTCGGACATGTTCGGCGCAGCCGGTCCCGACATCGTGCTGAAAATGCCGGTCGGCACCATCATCAGTGACGCCGAAACCCGCGAGGTCCTGTACGAACTGCTCAAGCCGGGCGAGGTGATCACCATTGCCAAGGGCGGTGATGGCGGGTTCGGCAACATGCGCTTCAAGAGTGCGATCAACCGCGCGCCGCGACAGAAGACGCCCGGCTGGCCGGGCGAGAAAAAGGATCTGAAGCTGGAGTTGAAGGTGCTTGCCGATGTCGGGCTGCTCGGGATGCCCAATGCCGGCAAGTCCACGTTGATTTCCGCTATCTCCAACGCCCGGCCGCGAATTGCCGACT
Source organism: Ramlibacter sp. (assembly GCA_046599015.1). Classification (GTDB taxonomy): domain Bacteria; phylum Pseudomonadota; class Gammaproteobacteria; order Burkholderiales; family Burkholderiaceae_C; genus Ramlibacter. Next base: position 13,282 of record JBKJHN010000166.1, on the reverse strand, counting down.
ACCCCTTCACCACGCTGCACCCCAACCTGGGCGTGGTGCGCGTCGGCCCCGAGCAGAGTTTCGTGGTGGCGGATCTGCCGGGCCTCATCGAAGGCGCTTCGGAAGGGGCGGGCCTCGGGCACCAGTTCCTGCGCCATCTGCAACGCACACGATTGTTGCTGCATGTGGTGGACCTGGCGCCTTTCGACGGTGCCGATCCGGTGGCCCAGGCCAAAGCCATCGTGGGAGAGCTGAAGAAATACGATCCGAAGCTGTACGCCAAACCGCGTTGGCTGGTTCTCAACAAGATCGACATGCTGGACGCCGGGGAGCGCGAAGCGAAGGTGAAGGACTTCGTCAAGCGCTTCAAGCACAAGGGACCGGTATTCGAGATCTCGGCACTCACGCATCAAGGTTGCGAAGCCCTGGTGAAGGCGGCCTACCAGCATATCAAGGCGCAGCAGGTCGCCGAACAACCCGCCGTGTATGTGGATCCCCGCTTCGCCGGCGATGCCCCGGAATGAACTGATGACCGCCACACGTGTCGCCTCCACCGTGCTGCGGGATGCGCGCCGGCTGGTCGTGAAGGTCGGCTCGAGCCTGGTGACCAACGACGGGAGGGGCCTGGATGAGGCCGCGATCGGTGAATGGTGCCGCCAGCTTGCGTCATTGGCCCGGGAGGGTCGTGAGGTCATCATGGTCTCCAGTGGCGCCATCGCCGAGGGCATGAAGCGCCTTGGGTGGAGCACCCGGCCGCACCAGGTCAACGAGCTGCAAGCCGCCGCGGCGGTGGGGCAGATGGGCCTGGCCCAGATGTATGAAACCAAGTTGCGCGAAAACGGCATGGGCTCGGCCCAGGTTTTGCTGACGCATGCCGATCTGGCCGATCGCGAGCGCTACCTCAACGCGCGCTCAACCCTGCTGACTTTGCTGCGGCTGAACGTCGTACCCGTCATCAACGAGAACGACACCGTCGTCAACGACGAAATAAAGTTCGGCGACAACGACACGCTCGGCGCGCTGGTTGCCAACCTGGTCGAGGCGGACGCGCTGGTCATCCTCACCGACCAGCGGGGTTTGTACAGTGCGGACCCGCGCAAGGATCCGGCAGCTACTTTCATGGCCGAAGGCCGCGCCGGCGATGCGGCGCTCGAAGCCATGGCGGGTGGCGCCGGCTCCAGCCTCGGGCGCGGCGGAATGATCACCAAGATTCTCGCCGCCAAGCGGGCGGCCGGCTCGGGCGCCGCCACGGTGATCGCGTGGGGCCGGGAGCCGGACTGCCTGTTGCGGCTGGCAAGAGGTGAGTCGATTGGCACCCTACTGGTGGCGCCGACCCAAAAGCACCAGGCCCGCAAGCGCTGGATCGCGGACCATCTGCAACTGCGCGGCGCCGTCATTGTCGATGCGGGCGCCGCCGCCAAGGTTCGCGCCGAAGGCAAGAGCCTGTTGCCGATCGGCATGATTGCGGTCGAGGGGGAATTTTCGCGGGGCGACGTCATAGCCGTGCGGGATCCCGAAGGCGACGAAATCGCCCGAGGGCTGGCCAACTATGCCAGCGGCGAAGCCCGCTTGCTGTGTCGAAAGCCTTCAGGCGAGATCGAGCAGCTATTGGGATACGCGGCCGAGCCCGAGATGATCCACCGCACCAACCTGGTCGTGCTGCGTTAGGAGCATCTGCCGCGCGAGGCCGCTTGCCGGTCTGCTAGCGGCCTAATTCGTTGGACCGGCGGCCGACGGGTGCATCCAAATCCCGCACGATTTGTGTCGCCGTTCCGTTGACGCCGCGCCCGTTGCACGCGGCGCTGCGCGCAATGAGCAGGCTGTGGCGCGAAGCCCGCTGGTCGTGCAGCGAGCGCCAGGGCGAGTCTTTCGCCGGCCTCCAGCCCGTGTCCGGGTCGTGGCGGGCGTAGACTTTGAATTCACCGGCGCTGCAGCGTATGCCCTCGTAGATTGCGTTGACGCCGCCGCTGGTGCTGCGCGCGACCACCACATACCGCACGACCCCGTCTTTGCCCACCGAAATCGAGGCGGGGTCGACACCGAAGCGCAGCGACGAGCCCGGAATCTCCAGAGCGATCAGGCCGGCGAGCTTCACCGCCGCAGGCGGCGGCGCCTCCACCTCTTGCCATTCCGGGTCGGTCGGCATCAGCTGGGCGTGGGCGGAAAGCACGGTCACCAGCAACGTGGCGGCCGCCAGGCTCTTAGGGCGCATGCTTGCCCTGTTGCGGCACCGGGTTCAACGCGGACTTGGGGTCCGGCTCGAACGTGGCGCCCGGCGGCAGTTCGAAGCCCGCGCCCGGCATCGGCTCGGACCCCGATTCGTGGCTCTCATGATCGCGCGCGCGCATGCCGCTTCGCAGGTATCGATTGCGGTGGTCTTGCCGGGGCAGGAAGCGCGCGAGTTCGGTGAGCGCCATTTCGTACACGCCGCGCTTGAATTCCACCACCACATCGAGCGGCACCCAGTAGTCGTTCCAGCGCCAGGCGTCGAATTCCGGATGGTTGGTGGCGCGCAGGTTCAGGTTCCAGTCATGGCCTGTCAGCTGCAACAGGTACCAGATCTGCTTCTGGCCCTTGTAATGGCCGCGGGCATCGCGGCGGATATAGCGGTCAGGCACCTCATAACGCAACCAGTCGCGGGTACGGGCAACGATGCGCACATGCTCGGACCCGAGCCCCACTTCTTCATGCAGTTCGCGGAACATCGCCTGCTCGGGTGTTTCGCCCCGATCGATGCCCCCTTGCGGAAACTGCCAGCTGTGGGTGCGTATGCGCTTGCCCCAGAATACCTGGTTTTTCTGGTTGAGCAGGATGATGCCGACGTTGGGCCTGAAGCCGTCCCGGTCAAGCATAATCAAATCCCAAATCTTTGAACTGAGTTCATTATGCACGGCGTCACGGACGCAGGCTATAGCTCAGTGGCACGGCGCCGACATACCCGATGAAAGCTTCGCAGTTCTTCATATCCACCCTCAGGGAAGCGCCGGCCGACGCCGAGGTCGTCAGCCACCAGCTGATGACGCGGGCAGGCATGATCAAGAAGCTGGGCGCCGGTATCTATTCCTATATGCCCATGGGTCTGCGCGTCATTCGCAAGATCGAAGCGATCGTGCGCGAGGAGATGAATCGCGCGGGCGCCGTTGAACTGCTGATGCCCGTGGTGCAGCCCGCCGAGTACTGGCAGGAGACCGGACGCTGGGAGAAGATGGGCCCCGAATTGATGCGCGTGAAAGACCGCCACGATCGCGACTTCATCATCCAGCCCACCAGCGAAGAGGTGGTAACCGATATCGCCCGGCAGGAGCTGCGCAGCTACAAGCAGCTGCCCAGGAACTTTTATCACATCCAGACCAAATTCCGCGATGAACGCAGGCCGCGCTTCGGCGTGATGCGCAGCCGCGAGTTCATCATGAAGGATGCCTACAGCTTCGATCGGGACCCCGGGGCCGCGAAGGCCAGTTATGACAACATGGCGCGGGCCTATCGCGCCATCTTCGATCGGTTCGGGTTGCGTTACCGCGCCGTGGCGGCCGACAGCGGGGCCATCGGCGGCGACTTGAGTGAAGAGTTCCAGGTGATTGCCGCCACGGGCGAGGACGCGATCGTCTACTGCCCTGACAGCGGCTATGCCGCGAACATGGAGAAAGCGGAAGCCCTGGCACCGGACTTGGCGCGCAAGGCTCCCGGCGCTGCGCTGACCAGGACGCCAACTCCCGGCAAGTGCACATGCGGCGAAGTTGCGGATTTGCTGAAGGTGCCGCTGGCAAGCACCGTGAAATCGCTGGTGCTGGCCACCGAGCGGTTGAACGAGCGTGGCGAGATCGTCGAGACGCAAGTCTGGTTATTGCTGCTGCGCGGCGACCACGACATGAACGAAGTGAAGGTCGGCAAGGCGCCTGGCCTGGACCGGGGCTTTCGTTTCGCCACCGTGGCGGAAATCGTCGATCACTTCGGCACGCGCCCCGGCTATCTCGGGCCGATCGCGACGAAGAAGCCGGTCAAGGTGGTCGCGGACCGTGAGGTTGCCGTGATGGCCGACTGGATCTGCGGCGCCAATGAAGAGGACTTTCACTTGACTGGCGTGAACTGGGGCCGCGACCTGCCGGAACCGGACCTGGTGGCCGACTTGCGCAACGTCGTGGAGGGTGACCGGTCGCCCGATGGCAAAGGCGTGCTGGCGATCGAGCGCGGTATCGAAGTCGGCCATGTGTTCGTCCTCGGCACCAAGTACAGCAAGGACATGAACGCCACTTTCCTGGATGAGGGTGGCAAGCCACAACTGATGCACATGGGCTGTTACGGTATCGGCATCACACGCCTTCCGGCCGCGGCCATCGAGCAGAATCATGACGACCGAGGCATCATCTGGCCGGACGCCATCGCGCCGTTCACAGTGGTGATTTGTCCGATCGGGATGGACCGCAGCGCCGAGGTCAAGGCCGCCGCCGGCAAGCTTCACGACGAACTGCACTCGGCCGGCATCGACGTGATGCTCGACGACCGGGGTGAGCGGCCGGGCGCAATGTTCGCCGACTGGGAGCTGATAGGCGTGCCGCACCGGGTGGTGATCTCCGATCGCGGTCTCAAGGAAGGCCAACTCGAGTACCAGCATCGGCGCGACGCCGCCGCCACCAAGGTGGCTGCCGCCGAAGTTTTCGGCTTCCTCGAGAGCCGTCTGAAGGCGTGATCGACAGGCGAAGTTGCATCAAGACCCTGCCGGCAGCGCTGGCGCTTGCGTGGCTGCACCGGCCTGCAGTCGCTGGGGGCCAACTGGAGGAGCCGCTGGTGGATTCGGTGCGCACGGCGCTCAGCGCGGCGATCCGTGCCGCGCCGCCGCTGGAGCCGTCATTCCGTGACAGCGACACGTATTTCGCCTACCTTCGCTGGCTGCGCGAAATGAGCGCGCGGATGCGCAGGCGCAAGACGGATCTCCAGGAACGCAAGGAATTCCTGCAGACGGTCTGGTACGAAGCCACACGGGCAGGGCTCGATCCCGCCCTGGTTCTTGGGCTAGTCCAGGTCGAAAGCAATTTCCGGAAGTTTGCAGTGAGTCCCGTGGGAGCGCGTGGCTACATGCAGGTGATGCCGTTCTGGACCCGCGTCATCGGCGATGGGGACGCCGGTAAGTTGTTCCACATGCAGACCAACCTGCGTTTCGGCTGCGTCATCCTGCGGCATTACATCGAGCGTGAGCGCGGCGTCCTATTCATGGCGCTGGGCCGCTACAACGGCAGCCGCGGCAAGCCGCAGTACCCCGATGCGGTGTTTGCGGCCAGCAAGAACTGGGAGTATCAGTACCGGGACGGCCCGGCCGGCGAGAAGCCCGCAGCCCCCCCCAAGCCAGTCGTCGAGAAGACGCCCAGCGGGCCGAGTTAGAAGCCCGCATATAGACAGTTTGGCAGGGCGCCATGGATTGCGGGTCAGGCCGGCAATGACAAGCGCAAGCCTATTGCAAGAAACCGAGCTTGCCCTTGCCGGACGCCGCCTTGGGCAGATCGTCCAGCGAGATCACGCTGCGCGCGTCCAGCCGGGCGTTGCCGAAGCCGGTCATGAGCGCCCGGCGCATGTCGCGCGGCGCCAGTTCCGCGAGTTGATCCAGCACGTCTTCCTGAGGCTCGGCGTCGAACCGTTCGCCCCAGCCATGCTCGGCGCGAATCGACAGGTACAGATTGCGGGCGATCAGCCGGGCCGCCTCATGCGAGGGCGGCTCGATCTCGAAAACGTTCATCCGGTTCAGGATCGGTTCCGGGATGCAGCGCTCATCGTTGGCCGTCATGATCCAGATGACCTGGCTGGCATCGATGGCAACTTCGGCGAATTCGTCCATGAAGGCGCCGGCGGTGTCATGCTCCAGCAGGCTGTACAGCGCGCCCATCGGGTCATATTGCGCATCGGCGCTGGCCTTGTCGATCTCGTCCACCACGATCACCGGGTTGGCGTACTGGCCCTCCACCAATGCATCGAATACCTTGCCCGGTTTCGCCCCTTTCCATTGCGAGGACGCGCCTGAGAGCAGCCAGCCCGCGGTCATGGAACTCATGGGCACAAGGTTCATGCCGGTGCCGAGCAACTCCGCCAGCTTGCGCGCGAAATGCGTCTTGCCGATTCCGGGCGGCCCGAGCAGCAACATCGGGGTGACTTCGAGCCCGTCGCGGCTGTCTTGCGACAGAGCTACGTGACGTCTGACGTCGTCCAGGGCTTCGGTGAAATTGGGCAACTGCTCATAGAGCGAAGCCATGTCCGGAATACCGCTGGGCTTGACCTGGAAACGGTCCGGCCCGCGTTCGAGCATTCGCTCGTAAGTGGTGCGGAGGTTGTCGTGGTCCTTGCCCGGGAGCTTGGCCAGCTTGCGCTCTACTTCGTGCGTCCGGAACACCTTGCGCAGATTGGCGATCGGCAGTTTGAACGAGGAAGACTGATGAGGAACGAGACTGCGTGTTTCCATTCACACTCCTTGGCAGGGCTTGCGTCTTCATTCGAGCATAAGCCGTGCCGCAGTTCAATCGAGTCCGCTCACGAACGCGACCGGATGTCAGCAATTGCCGACACTCGGCTGGCAGCGCACGGCGCAGAGTGCTATCAGGTCTGGGGTGCGCCCAGCACCTGCTGCAGTTCGCCGCTCTGGTACATCTCCATCATGATGTCAGAGCCGCCGATGAATTCGCCCTTGACGAACAGCTGGGGAATGGTCGGCCAGTTGCTGTACTCCTTGATGCCTTGGCGAATGCCGTCGTCCTCCAGCACGTTCACCGTGGTGACGGCTTTGGGGTCGACGCCGCAGGCCTTCAGGATCTGGATCGCGCGACCCGAGAAGCCGCACTGGGGGAAGTTCGCATCCCCCTTCATGAACAGGACCACGTCGCTGTTCTTCACCAGTTGATCGATGCGTTGTTGAGCGTCACTCATTTCCTTGAATCTCCAGTAGAGGTGCATGCCGATCACACCTTTGTTCCGATTATCCCAGTTCAAGCCACCTGCCGCCGGAACACCGTTCAATGCCCGCCAGGTCGAGGCGGCTGACCACCGATTCGAATGCGGCAGCCGCCAGCAACTCGCGCACGTGGAAGGCCTGATCGAATCCATGCTCCAGCAGCAGCCAGCCGCCCGGGCGCAAACGGGCAGGGGCTTGGGCGATGATCGCGCGGATCTCCCGCAACCCGTCGTGCCCCCCCACCAGCGCCTGCGCCGGCTCGTACCCCAGTGCGTCCAGGTGGGTGTCGGCCTGCGCGACGTACGGCGGGTTGCTGACGATGACGTCGTATTGCGAGGTGGTGCCAGCCAGCCAGGAAGCCTGCCGGACGCTGACGTCAAGTGAATGGGCTCTGGCATTCGCAGCAGCGACGTCGAGCGCCTCAGCACTCGCGTCCACCGCTTCCACTGTTGCTTCAGGCCGGTGCTTTTTGATAGCCAGCGCGATGGCGCCGCTGCCGGTGCCCAGATCGATCACCCGGGGCGCATGGCTGTCATCGTGTTCCATGCCCCGCTGCTGGCTGTCATTGCGGGCCTGACCCACAATCCATGCATCTGTGTTTGCCGCGGTGGATCCCGGGTCCCCGGATCGAGTCCGGGGCAGGCTCAGCCCGGGATGACAGCTGAGGATGTCCAGCGCCCACTCGACCAGCGTCTCGGTGTCCGGACGCGGCACCAGCACTCGGCGGTCCACCATCAGGTCAAGGCCGAAAAACTCCTTGCGCCCCACGATATACGCCAGCGGCTCACCGCGAGCCCGGCGCCCGCAGAACCCCAAAAATGCCTGTTCGACGTCCTCGGCAACCACATCCGTGTCGTGCGCCGCCAACCAGGCACGCTCCGAGCCCGTGCGGCCCAGCGCATGCAGCAGCAGCAGTTGCGTATCCAGGCGGTGCAGGCCCAGCGCGCTGCCAGCGGCAAGCATCTGGGCGACGTTCATCGCACCCCGAGTTCCAGTTCTTCCAGCTGCTCGGCCTTGCGGGCCAGCAGCAGCGCCTCGACCACTTCGTCCAGTTCGCCGTCCATGATGAATTGCAGCTTGTAGAGCGTGAGATTGATGCGATGGTCGGTGAGGCGCCCCTGCGGGAAGTTGTAGGTGCGGATGCGGTCGCTGCGGTCGCCGCTTCCGATCAGGCCCTTGCGCGTCGCCGCCTCCTTCGCGGCGCGCTCGCTACGCTCCTTCTCCTTGATCCGGGCGGCCAGCACCTGCATGGCCTTGGCCTTGTTGCGGTGTTGCGAGCGGTCGTCCTGGCACTCGGCGACGATGCCCGTCGGGAGGTGAGTGATACGCACAGCCGAATCGGTCTTGTTGACGTGCTGGCCGCCAGCGCCGCTGGCCCGGTAGGTGTCGATACGCAGATCCGCCGGGTTGATCTGGACGGCCTGCGCCTCGTCCGGCTCGGCCAGGGCCGCCACCGTGCAGGCGCTGGTGTGGATCCGTCCCTGCGTTTCCGTGGCGGGCACCCGCTGGACGCGATGGCCGCCGGACTCGAACTTGAGCTTGCCGTAGGCGCCGTCGCCCACCACTCGAATCACAACCTCCTTGTAGCCGCCGACTTCGCCGTCGCTCTCACTGACGATCTCGGTACGCCAGCCCTGGCGCTCGGCGTAGCGCGTGTACATGCGCAGCAGATCACCGGCAAACAGGGCGGACTCGTCACCGCCGGTGCCGGCGCGGATTTCGAGAAACGAATTGCGCACGTCATCCGGGTCTTTGGGAAGCAGCAGCCGTTGCAACTCCTCTTCCAGGGCGGGCAGTCCGGTTTCGATGCCGCTGATCTCGTCGCGGGCCATGTCAGCCATCTCGGCGTCCTCGAGCATCTGGCGGGCCTGTCCCAGGTCTTTTTCCCGGCGCAGGAACTGTTCGTAGAGGCCCGCCACCTCGCTCACTTCCGCATGCTCCCGGGTGAGCGCGCGGTAGCGCTGCATGTCCTGCACCACTTCGGGCTGCTGCAGGAAGAAATCCAGTTCCTGGAGCCGGATGGGGTAGCGTTCGAGTTGCTGGCGAAGGAAGGGTTTCATGAGACGGGAGAAAGTTGTCATGCCGGACTCGATCCGGCATCCATGCATTCGGATGTGGATTGCGGGTCAGGCCCGCAATGACACGCCCGTGGGCGGCGGCCAGCGCCGCTAACGCTCTTTACGCAGGAAGAAGTGCTTGATGGCCGAGCTTGCCCGCTCGCGGGCGCCAGCATCGCCGGCATGCAACTCGGCCATTGCGCCGTGCAGCATCTTCTGTGTGAGTCCCTTGGACATCGCTTCCAGCACCGCGTCCACGTTCTCGCCCTTGGCGAGCATCTTGCGAGCCCGCGCCAATTCCATCACGCGCCATTCGTCTGCCTGGGCGTTCAGTTGAAGGATGAGCGGAACGCTGCCGCGCTGGTCCATCCAGTGAAGGAAGCTTTGCACTCCCGCATCGATGATCGCTTCAGCCTGGGCCACGGCGGCCTGGCGGTTGGCCTGCCCCGTCTCCACCACGCTGGCCAGGTCATCCACCGTGTACAGGTAAACGTCTTCCAGTGCCTTGACCTCGGGCTCGATGTCGCGCGGTACGGCCAGGTCGACCATGAACATGGGGCGGTGCCTGCGGGCCTTGAGTGCGCGCTCGACGGCGCCCAGGCCGATGATCGGCAGGGTGCTGGCGGTGCAGCTCACCACCGCGTCGAATTCGTGCAGGCGGTTTGGCAAGTCCGCAAGGCGCATGACCTCGCCGCCAAAACGCGAAGCCAGCTTCTCGCCGCGCTCGAGTGTGCGATTGGCGATGGCGAGGCCCTTGGGGTTGCGGGCAGCGAAGTGGGTGGCGGCCAGTTCGATCATTTCGCCGGCGCCGACGAAAAGCACGCGGATCTTGCTCATGTCTTCGAACAGCTGTCCGGCCAGCCGCACGGCCGCGGCAGCCATGCTGATTGAATGAGCACCGATCTCGGTGGAGCTGCGTACTTCCTTGGCAACGGCGAAAGAGCGCTGGAACAACTGATTCAGCGTGGTGCCGAGCGCGCCCGCCTGGTCGGCCACGCGCACCGCGTCCTTCATCTGCCCAAGGATCTGGGGTTCGCCAAGCACCATGGAATCCAGACCGCTCGCCACCCGGAAGGCGTGGCGCGCTGCCAGGCCGTCGTGGAGCGTGTACGAGTGCGAGCGCAGCAGCGCGGGCGAGACTCCGCCCGAATGGGCGAGCCAATCCAGCGTATGGTCGATATCGGCGTGTTCGCCCGCGCAGTAAACCTCGGTGCGGTTGCAGGTGGACAGGATGGCGGCCTCCGGGCGACGCGAAATCGAGTCGCGCAGGGCCCTCAAAGTAGGCTCGACCTGGTCGATGGCATAGACGAAGCGGCCGCGCAAATCGAGCGGCGCCGTCGTGTGGTTGATGCCCAAGGCCCAGACTGCCATGGCAAGGATTATAAAATTTGCCGAACAATCAGGCACTTGCGATTTATCAAGTCCCCCGGAATGGCCGCGCTGGACACCGTTCTTCACCTGCTGAGCTTCTTTGGGCCCGCCCTGGCGGTGGCCTGCCTGGTCGCGCTCGCCCGCCGTCTTCTGATGCCAGGCCGGGCCGCAGTCCTTTCCTGGTGGGGTCAGGCCGCTATCAATTCGATAGCTGGCGGGCTGGTGCTCGTGGCCGGACTGTGGTACTGGGGCGTGGACGGCAAGATGGTCACCTACTTGCTGCTGGTGTTCGCGATCGCCACCTGCGAATGGGCTTGCGCCCGCGGCTGGCGAAGAAGTTCAAAAGCATAATCGCCCAAGCTCTACCCGCTCGCCGAAAATCCGATCATGACCACGGCCCAGACACAACAGATTACGCCGCAGTTGCGGCAGTGGATTGTCGAGCAGGCGGAGGCCGGGCATAACGCCGAGGCCGTCCTGAAGTCGATGCTGGCCTCGGGGTGGAAGGAGGACGTCGCCGTCGAAGCGATGGAGAGCACGCTGCGCGACCACCTCGAGCACAAGGCGATTCTGCAAGGGCTCCCCGCGGCGGTGACGGTCCCCGATCCCGGCCTCGATGAAGCCCCGCTGTACCTGGACGCCGGCGATCGCCAGGTCTGCGTGCTGCAGGCGATGTACGAACCCCGGGTGGTGGTTTTCGGCGGGCTGCTGTCCGATGAGGAGTGCGCGGATCTGATCGAACTGGCCAAGCCGCGCCTCGCGCGCTCGCTCACCGTGGCGACCAAGACCGGCGGAGAAGAGATCAACGTCGACCGCACCAGCAACGGCATGTTCTTTCAGCGCGGCGAAACCGACCTGATCCGACGGATCGAAGCGCGTATCGCACGGCTCGTCAACTGGCCGTTGGAAAACGGCGAGGGGCTTCAGGTGCTGCACTACCGGCCCGGCACCGAGTACAAGCCGCACTACGACTATTTCGATCCGAACGAGCCGGGGACACCCACCATTCTCAAGCGCGGCGGCCAGCGCGTGGGCACCGTCATCCTGTACCTGGGGGAGCCGGAAAAGGGCGGCGCCACTTCGTTTCCGGACGTGCACCTGGAAGTCGCACCGAAACGCGGCAATGCGGTTTTCTTCAGTTACGAGCGGGCCCATTCGTCCACCAAGACCTTGCACGGCGGCACTCCCGTGATTGCGGGCGAAAAGTGGATCGCCACCAAGTGGTTGCGCGAACGGCGATTCGAGTGACGGTTCAGGTCTCGCGATGAACACGCCACCAGAGTTGCTGCTTGGCAAGCCGGTCCCGTATGCGGATCAATACGATGCGTCCCTGCTGTTTCCGATGTCACGCCTGCCCAGCCGGATGGAGATGGGGCTGCACGGAGCCGTCCCCTTCTTTGGGGCGGACCTGTGGAGTGCTTACGAGTTGAGCTGGCTCACTCCCCGCGGCAAGCCGCAAGTCGCCATCGCGCACATCACGGTCCCTTGCGAGACGCCCAACATCGTGGAGAGCAAGTCGTTCAAGCTTTACCTCAACAGCTTCAGCAACACCCGGTTCGCCTCGTCAGATGAAGTGCGCGACCGGATTCGCGTCGATGTGAGCGAGGCAGCGTGGCGCGGCGCGGCGAGCCAGTCGTCGGTCGGCGTGCGCATGTTGCTGCCCGAGCAGTTCGCGCGCGAGGCGGTGCATGATCTGGAGGGTCTGAGCCTGGACCGGCTCGACATCGAATGCAACCAGTACACGCCCGCGCCCGAGTTGCTGACGGCGGCTTTCGATGAGCAGCCGGTGCAAGAGGTGCTGGCCAGCAATCTGCTGAAAAGCAACTGCCTGGTCACCGGGCAGCCGGATTGGGGCAGCGTGCAGATCCGCTACAGCGGTTCGCAAATCGACCAGGGCGGGCTGCTCCGGTACCTGGTGAGCTACCGCAATCACAACGAATTTCACGAACCGTGCGTCGAGCGGATGTTCATGGACATCTGGAACCGGTGCAAACCCGTGAAACTCGCGATCCATGCGCGCTATACGCGCCGTGGCGGCCTGGACATCAACCCGTTTCGCACGAGCCACCCGATGGCGCCCCCTCCCAACGTCAGGACCGCGCGGCAGTAGCCGCCGCGCAGACATCTGACCAGGGCCGAGCCGGACGCGGCCGGGCGAAAGGCACAGGCGGGTTTTCAGGCCAGGTCGCGAAAGGACGCCAGCGGCGGCAGGTCCGGGTAGTCGCCGGCGCGCTTGTCCTTCATGGCGGACACAGCCTCGCGCACATGGGCGTTGCTCCAGATCGCACCCTGGATCCATCCCATCTGCTTGAGCGAATCATCCACTGAGTGGTCACGCGCGTAGTGGATCACCTGCTTGCTGCCCCAGATCGCCACCGGCGGTTTGGCTGCGATCTCGCGCGCGCACTGCATCGCCGCGGCCAGCATCGCGTCCTGTGTTTCGAAGACTTCGTTGACCAGGCCCCAACCCAGCGCCTTCTGCGCGGGAAGGCGGCGTCCGGTAAAGGCGAGTTCCTTGACCAGCCCTAGCGGCAACAGCTTGGGCAGCCGCTGCAGAGTGCCGACATCCGCCACCATGCCGATGTTGATTTCCTGGATGCAGAAAAACGCATCCGTGGTGGCGTAGCGTATGCAGCAGGCGGTGACCATGTCGACGCCAGCGCCGACGCAGCCGCCCTGGATCGCGGCGATCACCGGAATTCGCATACTCTCGAGCTTGCTGAAAGTGGTCTGCATGTCCGTCAGCAGATCGAAGATGGCGGCCCGCCCTTCCGCAGTGCTGTCGTCCATGGCGATCTCGCCACCGAAGGTCTCCAGCGCCATGCCGGCGCTGAAGTGCTTGCCGGTGGAAGAAATCACCAGCGCGCGGGCCTGGCCGTCACGATGGAGTTCAGTCAGCGTCTGGTCCAGTTCCCGCCAGAACGCTGGACTCATGGTGTTCATC
>JBKJHN010000188.1:0-5423 GCA_046599015.1 Ramlibacter sp. | reverse complement strand
AACCCCCCGCAGGGGCACCCGGTCGCACGAAGTAACACGCAGTGCGACCCCCCATGAAAAAGTGCGGCTCAGCCGCACTTTTTCATCCGTTCAACCCACCTGAAAAACGCGCAGCGTTTTTCAGGTGAACGATTTTATTTCTTATCGCCGCCAGGCACCTTGCCTTCCACGCCCTTGACGTAGAAGTTGACGCCGCCCAGGAACTTGTCGTCCGCCACGGCGTCCTTGGCGAGCATTTCCTTGCCGGTGTTGTCGACGATCGGGCCCTTCCAGATCGAGAAGCTGCCGTCCTTCAGGCCCGCCTTGATTTCGTCAATCCGCTTCTTGGTTTCGTCGGGCACGTCGGCCGCCAGCGAGATCATGTCGATCGCGCCTTCTTTCACGCCCCACCAGGTCTTGCCGGTCGCCCACTTGCCTTCCAGCGCCTCGCGCGTGGACTTGATGTAATACGGGGCCCAATTGATCACCGCGGACCCCAGATGGGCCTTGGGGCCGTAGGCGGTCATGTCGCTGTCCCAGCCGAAGGCGCGCTTGCCCATGGCCTCGGCAGTCTTGAGCACCGCGGGCGAATCGGTATTCTGGAACAGCACGTCCGCGCCGCCGTTGATGAGCGCGGTGGCGGCCTCGGTTTCCTTGGTCATGTTGAACCACTCGCCCACCCACACCACCTTGGTCTTGACCTTGGGATTCACCGACTGCGCGCCCAGCGTGAAGCTGTTGATGTTGCGAATTACCTCGGGGATGGGCACTGAACCGACCACGCCCAGCGTGTTGTTCTTGGTCATCTTGCCCGCGATCACGCCGGCCATGTACGCGCCTTCGTAGGTGCGACTGTCATAGGTGCGCAGGTTCTCGGCGGTCTTGTAGCCGGTGGCGTGCTCGAACTTCACGCCCTTGTGGTCGGCCGCGACCTTGAGCATCGGCTCCATGTACCCGAAGGTGGTACCGAAGACCAGCTTGGCGCCCTGCCCCACCATGTCGCGGATGACACGCTCGGCATCGGCCGATTCGGGCACTTTCTCGACAAAGCTGGTGGCGACCTTGTCGCCGAACTCTTTCTCGATCGCCTTGCGGCCGTTGTCGTGGGCGAAGGTCCAGCCGCCGTCACCCACCGGGCCGACGTAGGCGAACGCGATCTTCAGCGGTTCGGGCTTGGGAGCGGGAGCCGAAGCGGTTGCCGCGGGCGCGGGCGCCGGTGCGGGCGCCTCGGTCTTGCTGCAACCCACCAGCGCGCTGCCGGCCAATGCCGACAGGGTCGCCAGCTTCAAGATCGAACGCTTCTTCAGATCGGTCATTTGAAAGTCCTTCTCCGGGAAATTGTGGAAAACAGCGATTATGAGCCGGGATAAAAAGGTTTGCCCAGCGACGCGGGCATGTTGACCCGCAGCCAGGCCGGATTGCGGGAGATGAGGGCCAGCACCACGATCGTGGCGAGGTAGGGAAGCATTATCAGAAACTGGCTGGGGACATCGACGCCCATCGCCTGAAAGTAGAACTGGAGCATGGTCACGCCACCGAACAGATAGGCGCCAAGCAAGACGCGGACCGGGCGCCAGGTGGCGAATGTCGTGAGGGCCAGCGCGATCCAGCCTTTTCCCGCAACCATGCCTTCCACCCACAGCGGGGTGTAGATCACGGAGATATAGGCGCCCGCCAGCCCGCACAGGCCGCCGCCAGCGACAACCGCCGCCAGACGGATGCGCCGCACCGGGTAGCCGAGCGGATGGGCCGATTCCGGCGACTCGCCCACGGAGCGCAAGACCAGACCCGCGCGCGAGCGGTACAGGAACCAGACCAGGAACACCGTGAGCGCAATTGCGAAATACACCATGGGGTGCTGACGGAACAACGCCGGGCCGACGAGCGGGATGTCCCCCAGCAGCGGAACCGAGAAGCGCGGGCGCTCCGGCAGCTTTTCCTGCACGTAGCCGATGCCGGCAAAAGCCGAGAGGCCCGCGCCGAACAAACTCAGCGCAAGGCCCGTGGCGTATTGATTGGTGTTGAGCCAGATCACGAGCACGCCGAAAACCGCCGCGAGCCCCGCGCCAACGGCGACGCCCGCGGCCAGGCCCACGAGGTCGCTGCCGGTATGCACCACGGTGGCGAAGCCCGCCAGAGCCGAGCACAGCAACATGCCTTCGGCGCCCAGGTTCACGATACCGGCCTTCTCGTTCACCAGCAGGCCGAGCGACGCGATGGCGAGCACCGTGCCCGCGCTCAGCGTGGCCGCAATCAGCAGTGAGTAGGATTCCATCTCAGGCGGCTTTCCTGACGGCGACACGGAGCCGGTATGCCATCAGCGTGTCGCAGGCCAGCAGCGTGAACAGCAACAGGCCCTGGAACACACCGGTCAGCGATTTCGGCAGCCCGAGGCGCGACTGCGCAAGCTCGCCGCCGATGTAGAACATGCTCATCAGGATAGCCGAGAACACCATGCCCACGGGATGCAGGCGCCCGACGAACGCAACGATGATGGCCGCAAAGCCATAACCCGCCGGCACGTACAGCGTCAGCTGGCCGATCGGGCCCGCCACCTCCAATGCCCCCGCCAGGCCCGCCGCGCCGCCCGACGTCATCAGCGCGACCCACAACGCCTTGCGCGACGAAAAGCCTGCATAGCGGGCGGCGGCCGGCGCCAGACCGCCGACCTGCTGCGCAAATCCCGCACGGGTGCGAAACAGGAAGATCCACAACGCCGCCACGCCCACCAGGCCGATGACCAGGCCGATGCTCACGCGCGATCCCGCCATCAGCCGCGGGATCTGCGTCACGGCCTCGAAGGTCTTGCTCTGCGGAAAGTTGAAGCCGGCCGGATCTTTCCACGGCCCGAACACCATGTAGCTGAGCACCTGATCGGCCACGTAGACCAGCATCAGGCTGACCAGGATCTCGTTGGCATTGAACCGATCGCGCAGCACCGCCGTGATGGCCGCCCAGGCCATGCCGCCCGCAACGCCCGCCAACAGGATGGCGAGCACGATCCACCGGCTGGTGTCCTTGCCGGCCAGCAACGCGACCCCGCCGGCCACGATCGCGCCGATGACGAACTGGCCTTCGGCGCCGATGTTCCAGACGTTGGAGCGGAAGCACACCGCCAGGCCCAATGCGATGATCAGAAGGGGCGTCGCCTTGACCATCAGCTCGCCCAGCGCGTAGGGCGACTTGATAGGTTCCCAGAAAAACACCTGCAAGCCCTTGACCGGGTCCTTGCCGAGCGCGACGAACAGCATCACGCCGATCACCACCGTGATCGCCAGCGCCAGCAGCGGCGAGGCCAGGCTCCAGAACTGCGAGGGCTGGGGCCGGGGTTCGAGCTTAAGCATGTTGTTCCCCTTGCTCCCTCCCCCGCTGAGGGAGGGTTGGGGTGGGGGCGCCGCCAGATCCTTCGCCCGCTGGTTGGTCCCACAACCCGCTCATCCACTCTCCAATCAGCGACACCGTCGCCCGCGAGCGCTCGATGGACGGCGAAAGGCGGCCCTTCGCGATCACGTGCAAGCGATCGCAGATCTCGAACAGCTCCTCCAGTTCTTCACTCACCACCAGCACCGCGCAGCCGGCGTCGCGCAAGGCCAGGATCTCGCCGCGGATCTGCGCGGCCGCTCCGACGTCGACCCCCCAGGTCGGCTGCGCGACGATCAGCAGTTTGGGATTGGCGTCGATTTCGCGCCCGACGATGAACTTCTGCAGATTGCCGCCCGACAGCGACCTGGCCGCGGCATGCGGGCCACCCGCCTTGACTTTGAACCTGGCGATGATGTCCACGGCCTGTTTGTCGAGGGCCTTGACATTGATCCAGCCGCTCTTGCCGACTGTCTCTGTGCGGGTCAGCATCAGGTTGTGCGCCAGCCCCAGCGTGGGCACGGCTCCGCGGCCCAGCCTTTCCTCGGGCACGAAATGCACGCCCAGGTGCCTTCGATGGGCTGGCCCGAAGCGTCCGACGCCTTTGCCGAAGACCTGGATCGCCGCCGCATCGGCCCGCGTGTCCTCACCGGACAGCACATACAACAACTCCTGCTGGCCATTGCCCGATACGCCCGCGATGCCCACGACCTCGCCGGCGCGCACTTGCAGCGAGACGGCGTCGAGATCCACGCCGAACTGGTCTTCGCGCGGCAGATGCAAGTTGCGCACCTCCAGCACGACCTCGCCGGGCTGCCGCTCGCGATACTCCAGCGCCGGCGGCTCGGCGCCGATCATCATGCGACTGAGCGAAGCATTGGTCTCGCGCTGCGGATTGCAGTCCCCCGTCACCCGGCCCCCGCGGAGCACCGTGCAGGCGCTGCACAGCTCCCGGATCTCGTGCAGCTTGTGGCTGATGTACAGGATGCTGCAGCCTTCGGAGGCGAGCTTCTTCAGCACCACGAACAGCTTCTCGACTGCCTGCGGCGTCAGCACCGACGTCGGCTCGTCCAGGATCAACAGCTTGGGATGGGTGAGCAGCGCGCGGATGATCTCCACACGCTGCATCTCGCCAACCGATAGCGTGTGCACCGGACGCGCCGGGTCGATGTCCAGCCCGTACTCCGCCGCCTTGTCCGTGATGCTGCGGGTGACCTGTTCCAGGGTCAGGCTCTTGTCCAGTCCAAGCCAGACATTCTGTGCGACCGTGAAGGTATCGAAAAGGCTGAAATGCTGGAACACCATGCTGATGCCCAGGGCCCGCGCCTCCTGCGGATTGCGGATGTGGACCGGCTCTCCGTTCCAGATCACGTTGCCCTCGTCGGGCTTGACCGAGCCGTAGATGATCTTCATCAGCGTCGATTTGCCGGCCCCGTTTTCGCCCAGCACCGCGTGCGTCTCCCCGGGCTCGACCGCGAGGGATATGTCGTCGTTGGCGACGACGGCCGGATAGCGCTTGGTGATGTGCGCGAGTTCAAGCCTGGGAATGCTCACTGCATCGGGCCCTCGTTGCTCGTTGGTCTACCCTTCCCCGCCGGCCACAAATCAACCATACTGGATTTCATGCAATCCAAGACACTCAATTTCGTCCGCCGGGGCCAGCTGGTTTCGCTGGACAATGTACCACCCGACCGCACACTGCTGGAAGTGCTGCGCGATGACCTGGGCTTGACCGGGACCAAGGAGGGCTGCGGCGAGGGTGACTGCGGCGCCTGCACCGTGGTGCTGGGGGAGGCCCAGGACGGGCGCATTCAATACCGGGCCATCAACAGCTGCATCCGGCTGGCCCGCTCGATCGACGGCATGGCGCTGTGGACCGTGGAGGATCTGGCGGCGGGTGGCGCCCTGCACCCGGCGCAGTCGGCGATGGTGGAATGCCATGGCTCGCAGTGCGGCTTCTGCACCCCCGGATTCGTGATGAGCCTGTTCGGGATGTACCAGAACCATGTGGCGCGGGGAGAGCCGATTTCCCGCGAGCTGGCGCAGGAGGAATTGTCGGGAAACCTGTGCCGCTGCACCGGCTA
>JBKJHN010000069.1:0-11112 GCA_046599015.1 Ramlibacter sp. | reverse complement strand
GTTTGTCGCGCAGATTCAAGACCAGCACTTCATGCTGCAAAAGGAAGTGGTCGACCGCATGGTGGCGCGTCCCGCCACCAGCGACTACGGCCGTTTGTCCGTCATGCTGCAGTGGCGCTACGAAATAGAGAACGTCCTGTTCGTGCCGCCCGGGGCGTTCGACCCGCCGCCGCGAGTGGACAGTGCGGTTGTGCGAATGGTGCCGCGCGCGGGTGCCGCGCCAGTGGACGAGAAGCTGTTGTCCGAGTTGGTCCAGGTCGCCTTCAGCCAGCGCAGAAAGATACTGCGCAACACCTTGGGCAAATGGTTGGAGCAAAGAAACTTCAGCGGCCAGTTCGATACGCAGCGGCGTGCGGAGGAAGTGCCGGTGGAGGAGTATCTAGCGCTGGCCCTCACCCCAGCCCTCTCCCAGAGGGAGAGGGAGTAAGGCACGTCACCCGTCCGGCACGCCGCACGCGGAATAACATGCAGCGTGCCTTCCAACAAAAAGGCCGGGTCCCCCGGCCTTTGTTTTTGAAGTTACGCGGCAGCGAGCCAATACCCCGCATTGAACGGGCTGCTCATGCGCAGGGCCAGCGGAGAAACGTCGACCAATTTGTCGGTGGGCATCTTCTCGCCGTTGTCGGTGATGGGCAGGGCGCCGCCGCCGGTGGCATCCTCGGTCTTCTGAGCCTCATTCGCCCGTTCTGCTTGGCTGGTTTGTGCAGAACGGGCTACAGAAAAGAATAGAAGCACCTGAACGGTATTTTTCGTTCGGCCCAGTAATCCGCTGTGTCCCGGAAGATGTCCAGCAGTTGTTCGCGCGCCTCCTTGTCGAACTTGGCGTTGGCAGGGATCTGCTCCAGCACCACGATGAAGCCGGGCTGAGGGCCCGATTTATGCACCGGGTCGGTCATGCAGTCGTAAAGGGCGTCGAAGTTCTTGCCGAAGTGCGCGGGCAGAATGAACTGCTGCGCGATCAGGTCGAGCACGTCCTGCTTGCTCTGGGTCGTGGCCAGGTTGGCGTACAGGAAGTGCTGGCCGAGCGCGCGGGCCGCATCCTGCAGGTCTGAAACGCGGAAGGCGCGAATCGACTGCACGATGTTGGATCGCACGCCCTTGAGCGCGTGTTCGGTTGTTTCTCGACGAAGTGGCATGTCCATCTCCGCATCTCTTTCCATAGTCACAAACAGGTCCCGCTTCATCGGGGTCACTCCACAATCATTCGAAAGCTGGCGTAGTGGTCAGCGGTGTAATAACAAGCGTGCGGCGCTCTCGCAGGACCGCCACACACGATGCGCCGGGCGCCCCGGTCACGCGATCCAGGCGTGGCCACGGTGTACTCGCGGTAAAACCCGCGCTTCTCGGCCGGCAGCAATCGCTCCCGGTTGCCGAACACCGCGCCATCCTTGCCATACGCGAATGGTCCGCCCCTGCGGATCAATTCGTAGGTCTCCCGGCCTTGCGCGGGCAGCTCAGCGACGTGAACACGGGCTGGCTTGCTGTCCGCCAGCGACTTGGCTTGCGCCAGCGGGCCGGTGATCGCAGCTGCCAACAAGAGGCTAGTAAGCGCAAACTTGATAGCCGCGACGCGCGCCATGAACGGACCTTCTTCGGTGACCTTGGGACGCCTTTCCAGGCCTGCCGGGACCCCATGGATCCTCGGGGTTAACCCGGAAAAATACAGCCGGTAGTGTGACGTATATGCTCTGAAAACGCAAGCGAATGCCCAAAATTTGGGCATTCGCTTGCGGTCACTCAGCTCGGCGGCTGGGCTGGCAAGTTAGCGCCAGCTATCGAGAAACGCCTTATCTCGCCGCGTTCGCGTCCGCGACCGTGAGCGCTGCCATATTGACGATCCGGCGTACGGTCGTGCTGGCGGTCAGGATATGCACTGGTTTGGCGGCGCCAAGCAGCACTGGGCCGATGGCGATGTTGCCCCCGGCGGCCGTCTTCAGCAGGTTGTAAGAAATATTCGCTGCATCGATGTTGGGCATCACCAACAGGTTGGCGTCGCCTGCCAGGGTGCTGTGGGGCATGATGAGCTTGCGCGCGGCGGTATCGAGCGCGACGTCGCCATGCATTTCACCGTCGACTTCCAGCCACGGTGCCTGGGTGCGCAGCAACCCGAGTGTTTCGCGCATTTTCACGGCGCTGGGCTGGTTGCTGGAACCAAAGTTGGAGTGCGATAGCAGCGCGGCCTTCGGCTTGAGCCCGAAGCGCATCATCTCCTCGGCAGCCATCACCGTGATCTCGGCCAGTTGGGCGGCGGTCGGGTCGTAGTTGACGTGGGTGTCGACGACGAACACTTGCCGGCCGGGCAGCATCAGCCCGTTCATGCAGGCGTAAGTGCAAACGCCGGCCCGCTTGCCGATCACTTGATCCACATAGTTCAGGTGGATCGCCGTGGTGCCCCAGGTGCCGCAGATCATGCCGTCGACTTCGTCTTTCTGCAGCAGCATGGTGCCGATCAAGGTCAACCGCCGGCGCATCTCGATCTTGGCCATCTGCGCCGTCACGCCCTTGCGCTCGGTCATCCGGTGGTAGGTCTGCCAGAAGTCGCGGTAGCGGTGGTCCTGCTCGACATTCACGATGTCGTAGTCGAGTTCCTCTTTCAGCCGCAGGCCGAATTTTTCCACGCGCTGGGCGATGATCTCCGGCCGCCCGATCAGGGTCGGCCGAACGATGCGTTCATCCACCACGATCTGGCAGGCGCGCAGCACCCGTTCTTCCTCGCCCTCGCAGAACACCACCCGCTTCTTGGCCGCCATCTTGGCCGCGGCGAAGATCGGCTTCATCGCGGTGCCCGAGGCGTAGACAAAGGTCTGGAGCTTGTCGCGATACGCGTCCATGTCCTTGACCGGCCGCACCGCGACCCCACTCTCGGCCGCCGCCTTGGCCACAGCCGGGGCGATCTTCATCATCAACCGCGGATCGAAGGGCTTGGGAATCAGGTACTCGGGACCAAAGGCGAGTTGCTGGCCGACGTACGCCGCAGCCACCACCTCGCTCTGTTCGGCCTGAGCCAGTTCGGCAAGCGCGTAAACGGCCGCGATTTCCATCTCCACGGTGATGGTCGTTGCGCCCGAGTCCAGCGCCCCGCGGAAGATATACGGAAACACCAGGACGTTGTTGACCTGATTCGGATAATCGGAGCGGCCGGTCGCCATGATGACGTCGTCCCGCACCGCTTTGGCTTCTTCCGGCGAGATTTCCGGAGTGGGGTTGGCCAGCGCCAGGATCAGCGGACGGGCTGCCATCTTCCTGACCATGTCGCCCTTGAGAACGCCGCCCGCCGACAAACCGAGGAACACATCGGCGCCTTCGATGATTTCGCTCAGCGTGCGCGCCGGCGTGTTCCGCGCGAACTGGATCTTGTCCTCGTCCATCAGCTCCTTGCGGCCTTCGTAAACCACTCCGGCCAGGTCGGTCGCGAAAATGTTCGCGCGTGGCATGCCGATCTTTACCAGCAGGTTCAGACAGGCGAGCGCCGCAGCGCCGGCGCCGGAGGTCACGAGCTTGACATTGCGGATGTCCTTTCCCGCTACCTTCAGGCCGTTGAGGATGGCAGCGCCCACCGTGATGGCCGTGCCGTGCTGGTCGTCGTGGAAGACCGGGATCTTCATCCGCTCGCGCAGCTGGCGTTCGACGTAAAAGCAGTCCGGCGCCTTGATGTCCTCGAGGTTGATGCCGCCGAAGGTGGGCTCCAGCGAGGCGATGATGTCGACCAGTTTGTCGAGGTCGTGTTTTTCGTTGATCTCGATGTCGAACACGTCGATGCCGGCGAACTTCTTGAACAGCACGCCCTTGCCTTCCATCACCGGCTTGGCGGCCAGCGGGCCGATATCGCCGAGTCCGAGCACCGCGGTGCCGTTGGTGATTACGGCCACCAGATTGCCGCGGCTGGTGTACTTGAAGGCATTGTTCGGGTCCTTCACGATCTCTTCGCAAGGCGCCGCCACACCGGGCGTGTAGGCCAGCCCGAGGTCGTGCTGGTTCACCAGTTGCTTGGTCGCATGAATCGCGACCTTGCCCGGCGTCGGGAACTCGTGGTACTCCAGGGCCGCCTGGCGCAGCAGCGTGCGTTTGTCGTCGGGTTGGACCGTGTCGGTGGGCGTCATTTCTAAGAGTCTCCTGAGCGCAGCTTAAGCCCTTGCAGCCGCCGCCGTTTCTTGGGCTCCGGATTGTAGAACCGGGCCGGGAAAACCCTGGTACGGGGATTTGCGTAACCGATGCTTTGCGATTGCGTGGCGGAGGACGGCGCGGCATAGGTATCATGATCGGCCAAAGACCTATGAGGAGCGGACCATGGCATTGATGGACTTCATCAGCAAACAGTTCATCGACGTCATCCAATGGACGGAAGACGGCGAGGGCACGCTGGCCTGGCGCTTTCCCATGGCGGGCATGGAAATCCAGTACGGCGCTTCGCTCACGGTGCGCGAATCGCAGATGGCCGTCTTCGTGAATGAAGGCAAGGTGGCCGACGTATTCGGGCCCGGCATGTACAAGCTGACCACGCAGACGATTCCGGTCCTCACCTATCTGCGCAACTGGGACAAGCTGTTCGAGTCGCCCTTCAAGAGCGACGTCTATTTCTTCAGCACCCGCCAGCAGGTGGACCAGCGCTGGGGCACTCCGCAACCGATCTCGATTCGCGACAAGGATTTCGGCGCCGTGCGCCTGCGCGCCTTCGGCAACTACAGCTACCGCGTCGCCGACCCCAAGTTGTTCCACGTCCAGATCTCGGGCACGCGAGAGCTCTACACCGTTGCCGAGCTAGATGGCCAGCTGCGCGGCATGATCCTGCAGCACATCTCGGACGCCATCGCCGAGAGCGGAATTCCGTTCCTGGATCTGGCGGCCAACCAGACCGAATTTGCCGCCGCCCTGGCGCGCAACATCGGGCCGGCGTTCGAGGCCATCGGCCTGAAGCTCGAAGGCATGACGGTGCAGAATCTGTCGCTGCCCGAGGAACTGCAGAAGCTGCTGGACCAGCGTATCGGCATGGGCATGGTCGGCAACGACATGGGCAAGTTCATGCAGTACCAGACCGCGCAGGCCATTCCCGAGATGGCCAAGGGCGCCGCCGGTGGTGGCGGTGGCGGTGGCGGCGGCATTGCCGGTGATGCGATGGGGCTCGGCGCCGGCATCGCGATGGGCCAGGTGCTGGCGCAGAGCCTGCAAAAAGGGCTGCAGGGCGCCGCACCCGAGGGCCCTGCAGCCGCAGCCGCTGTGACGGGCGTGAAGCCCGAAGACGTGATGGCCACTCTGGAAAAGCTGGGGGAGCTCAAGGCCAAGGGCATCCTGACCCAGGAAGAGTTCGACGCGAAGAAGGCCGAACTGCTGAAGAAGCTGGTTTGACAACTGTGCTGTCATCCCGGGCTTGACCCGGGATCCATGTTGGCGCGCCAACGTCTGGATTGCGGGTCAGGCCCGCAATGACAAGCCTCCACACCAGTGGCCGAATCAAACCAACGAACTTACCGGGCCGCCTGCCCCGGCTGCGGCGCGCCGGTTGAATTCCGCAGCGCGCAATCCACCCATGCGGTGTGCAGTTTCTGCCGCGGCACAGTGGTGCGCAGCGGCGGCACGCTCACGCGCGTGGGCAAGATGGCGGAGCTGTTCGATGACCACAGTCCGTTGCAGCTCATGGGGGCGGGCCGTTGGGAGGGCAAAGCGTTCACGCTGGTGGGGCGCCTGCAATACCGGGGCCAGACCGGCCCCTGGACCGAGTGGAACGCATTGTTCGAGGACGGGTCGGCGGGCCTGCTGGCCGAAGACAACGGCTCCTATGTGTTCTCGTTGCCGTCGTCGCTGCAGCGCGACATTCCGCCGGCCGCGAACTTGCGCGTGGGCGCGACGACGGCCATCGACGGCAAGCCGTTCGATGTCGCTTCCAACCAAAGCGTCGCGTTGGTTTCGGCTCAAGGAGAGCTGCCGAAGTTGCCGCCGCTCGGGCAGCTGTTCACCTTGGTGGAGTTGCGCAGTACCGATGGCGAAGTGCTGAGCATCGACTATGGCGCCAGTCCGCCGCTGTCCTCGCGTGGCCGCGCCGTCAGGCTGGAGGAACTTCAGCTCACCGGCCTGCGTGAAGACAGCGTCAAGGAAGAATCCGGCCGCCAGTTCGCCTGCCCCAGTTGCGGCGCGCAGGTGCAGGTGACGCTCGCTACCAGCAAGAGCATCACTTGCCGGGCCTGCAACAGCCTGATCGATCTCACCGCGGGCACGGGGGGCGAACTGCGGCATGCGATCCAGGACGAACCGGTCGAGCCGCTGATCCCGCTGGGCAGCACCGGGCGGCTGCAGGGCGTGGACTGGCAGGTTGTGGGTTATCAGCATCGCATGGGGCACGAGCCCGACGACGGCGACGAGGGCTTCGGCTGGAGCGAGTACCTGCTGTACAACCGCAAGCGCGGTTTCATCTTCCTGGTGGATGCGGAGGATGGCTGGAGCATCGCCCGGCCGACGACCGGCGCGCCGGCACTGTCGCCCGGCGGCCAGATCGCGAGCTACCTGGGCACGACTTATCAGCAGCAGTACAGCTACAACGCTGAAACCAACTACGTGGCCGGCGAGTTCTACTGGCCCGTGGAGCGTGGCCAGCGAACCTTCAACCGCGACTTTGCCAATGGCCGGGACCTGTTGTCCATGGAGGAGTCGCCGCGCGAGGTCACCTGGTCCAGCGGCAGCAAGATCGACAGCGACACGGTCGCCAAGGCGTTCAAGCTGCAGGACAAGCAGGAATTGCTCAAGCGCAGCGACGCCGGACCGACCAGCGCGGGCGGCGGCATCGGCTGCGGCACGATCGTGATCGGGATCGTGGTGATCCTGCTCGTGCTGCTGGTCGTCAAGGCTTGTGTCGATGATGGGCAACGCGGGTCGGGCTTGAGCTCCGGGCGCAGCAGCGGCGGTTCGTTTGGCGGGTATTCCAGTGGCGGCGGCCACAAGTAGCGTAAGTTAGAGATCAACTTTTCTGGAGAACATCATGGGCATCGAGTGGCTGAAACCGGGCGCCTTCTTCGGCTCCATCCTGTACGCGCTGATCGGCGTCGCGGTGTTCTGGGGGAGCTTCCTCGTGCTGGACAAACTGACCCCCTACAACCTGTGGCAGGAGATCTGCGAAAAGCAGAATACGGCGTTGGCGATCGTGGTGGGCGCGATGACGATTGGTTTGTCGATCATCGTGGCCGCCGCCGTGCACGGATAGCGACATGACGGCCTTGGAACAGGCGCGGCCGGCGGCTGCGGCCGCGGCCGCCGCTTCGCCACGTCCGGTGGAGGTGGCGCTGCTCGCATCCGTGTTCGTCGTCGCGGCCTGCGGGCTGGTGTACGAGCTGGCGGCCGCAGCGCTGGCGTCGTACGTGCTGGGCGACTCGGTGCTGCAGTTCTCCACGGTGATCGGCACCTACCTGTTCGCGATGGGCGTCGGCTCCTGGCTCTCGCGCTTCTTCGATCGGCAGTTGCCAGCGCACTTTCTGCGCATTGAACTGCTGGTGGCCCTGGTCGGCGGCACGTTGCCCGCGTTGCTGTTCCTGGCCAACGCCTATGTGCCGGGCGCATTTCGCGGCCTGCTGTACGGGCTGGTCCTGCTGGTCGGCCTGCTGGTGGGCCTGGAGATCCCGTTGGTGATGCGCATCCTGCGCCGCAACGTCGCGCTCAAGGAACTGGTGTCGCAGGTCCTTACCTTCGACTACCTCGGTGCGCTCGCCGTCTCAGTGGCTTTTCCGCTGGTGTTGGTGCCCGAGCTCGGCCTGATCCGCACCGGCCTGGTGTTTGGCCTGATGAACGCGGCTATCGCGCTGTGGGCCTGCTGGTTGTTCCGCCATGAATTGCGCCGGCTGCGTGCCCACGTGCTGGCCTGCCTCGCGACACTGGCGCTGCTGGCCGGCGGCCTGGCGGGGGCGCATCAGATCAGCGCATTAGCCGAAGACAGGTTCTATCAGGATGCGATCGTCTTCGCCGCCACTTCACCCTACCAGCGCATCGTGGTGACGCAGGGGCGGGCCGGGCATCGGCTGTTCCTGAACGGCAACCTGCAATTCGCCGAACGCGACGAATACCGTTATCACGAGGCCCTGGTGCATCCTGCGATGGCCGCGCACGGTGCGCCCCGCAAGGTCGCGGTGCTCGGGGGCGGCGACGGCATGGCGGTGCGCGAAGTGTTGCGCTATCCCGGCGTGGAAAGTATCACGCTGGTGGAACTCGACCCGAACATGACGCGCCTGTTCTCCACCCACGAAACGCTGAAGCGGCTGAATTCCGGCGCGCTGTCCTCGCCGAAGCTGACCATCGTCAACACCGATGCGTTCCAGTGGCTGCAGCAGACGCAGGAGATGTTCGATGTGATCGTGGTCGACTTACCCGACCCCACCAACTTCTCGATCGGGAAGCTCTACACCAACTCGTTCTATGCATTGATGGAGCAGCGCCTGGCCGCGACGGGTT
Organism: Ramlibacter sp.; assembly: GCA_046599015.1. Taxonomy (GTDB): domain Bacteria; phylum Pseudomonadota; class Gammaproteobacteria; order Burkholderiales; family Burkholderiaceae_C; genus Ramlibacter. The sequence goes on along the minus strand of JBKJHN010000069.1, from coordinate 2,685 downwards.
ACGCGGTGGTACAGACGACCTCGCCGCTGGTCGCGCGCGAGAGCTTCTGGACCGTCGTGACCACGATCGAATCGGTGGGATTGAAAACCGCGCCTTACCACGCGCATGTACCCAGTTTCGGCGAATGGGGTTTCGTCATCGCGGGTCGCCGGCCGCTGCGGCAGCCGACCGAACTGCCGTCGGGCCTGAAGTTTCTCACCCTGGAAGGTCTGCCGCCGCTGTTCGAATTTCCGCGAGACATGGCGCGGGTGCCAGCCCCGGTGAATCGGTTGTCCAATCAAGTGCTGGTGACGACCTACGAGCGCGAGTGGGGCAAGGTGCATCAGTGAGCTCGCAGGGCGGCCTGTCACGCATGACCCGCAGGTCGTTGATGGCGGGCGCACTGCTGCCGCTGCTCGGGTGCGAGCAGGTTCACGGGATCACGGGTGCGCTGCGCGGTGCCGACCCGGCGCGCGGCCACCTGCTGCGCGCGCAGCGGTCGTGGCCCGCCCCGGCGCAAGTTCGAAGAGTGCGAGTGGTGATTGCCGGTGGCGGGGTCGCAGGACTGGCTGCGGCGCGCGCGCTGCGCCTGCGCGGGGTGCAGGACTTCGCGCTGCTCGAGCTGGAAGACGTCGCCGGTGGAAACAGCCGCGGCGACGAGATCGCCGGCATCGCCTGTCCGTTGGGCGCCCACTACTTGCCGCTGCCCGGTGACGATGCCCGCGAGGTGCAGGACTTTTTGGAAGAGGCCGGCTTGCGGCAGCGGGTAGCGGGGCGTTGGGTCTACGACGAGCGGCATCTGTGCCACTCGCCCCAGGAGCGGCTGTTCTTTCGCGGCCAGTGGCAGGAGGGACTGGTGCCGACGCAAGGGGTCCCGGCCGCCACACTGGCTCAGTACCGGCGCTTTGCGCTGCTGATCGAACAGGCCGGGCGGGCTGCGCGATTCAGCATCCCGGCGCCGGCGCCAGTCACGGCCGATGGCACGCTCGACGCGATCACCTTCGCGGCGTGGCTGGATCGCGAAGGATTGGCGGATCCGCATCTGCGCTGGTACCTGGACTACTGCTGCCGGGACGACTACGGCGCGGGCGTGGCGACGGTTTCGGCCTGGGCCGGCATTCACTATTTCGCCAGCCGCCACGGATTTCAGGCGCCCGGCGCGGAACCGGCGGAACACGAAGCCGTCTTGACCTGGCCGGAAGGCAACGGCTGGCTTACCCGACGCCTGGCATCAGGCCTGGGTGATCGGCTGCGTGTGGGCCGCGTCGTGACGCGTATTGCATCCGGCCGTCATGGCGTCGAAGTGGACGCCTGGAACGTGCGGACCCAAAGCGTCGAGCGCTGGCAGTGCGATCAATGCATCGTCGCGTTGCCGGTCTTTGTCGCAGCGCGGGTGGTCGAACGCCCGCCCGCGCTGCTTCAACAGCTGGCTGCGCATATCCGTTACGCCCCCTGGGCGGTGGTGAACCTGCATTTGCGCCGGCCTTTGGCCGACCGGCCCGGTGCGCCGCCGTCCTGGGACAACGTGGTGTATGGCGCGCATGGGCTGGGCTATGTGGACGCGCGGCATCAGAGTCTTGACCCGCGCCCCGGCCCGACGGTGCTCAGCTGGTACTGCGCGCCGGGCGAGGCCGAACGCGAGGCGCTGCTTTCGCGCAGCTGGCAGGATTGGCGCAGTGCGGCGCTCGCGGAATTCGCGCAGTCCCATCCCGATCTGGGCGCAGCATTGACCCGCGTGGAAGTTGCGCGCTACGGCCATGCGATGGCGATCCCGGTGCCGGGCGCCAGAGAGCGGGTGGTCGCTGGCACGCCCCGGGCCGGCCGACTGGCTTTCGCGCACAGCGACTGGGCCGGCTATTCGATTTTCGAGGAGGCGTTCACGGCGGGACACCGGGCCGGAATGGTCGTCTGAATGAAGGCACGTTTGCCTGGACCCCGACGCTGCAAAGGGATGGTTGGCGCAGACCTCCGGGCCAAGGCACGGCTTGCCCAGCCCCCGGCCTTGCAGAGACATTGCTGGCGCGTGTCTGCCCGAATTTCACCCTCCCCCTCTGGGGGAGGGCAGGGGTGGGGGCAACGTGCGAGACGACGCTAACCCCATCCCAGCCTTCCCCCAGAGGGGGAAGGAGCGATACCCTCCCGAACGCCAACCCGTTTCTTCGCGGCAGGCGGTGCCCGCCGGCGGCGATTTCTGGGGCGGCTGCGATGTTTGGTCTGGGGCCGGGCGCGCTTTAGCGCGCTTCGTCACTGTCTCGTCGTAGCTGTTTGAGCGCAGCGGCCTCAGGGCGCGGAGCGAGTTCTACGACGCCGGCCCCAGGCCGAACAGCGCAGCGAAGTCGGAGCGAAGCGCAGACCGCCACAGTATGAGCCCCTGCCGGGTACCGCCTGCCGCGACGCGAGGACGATCGACCGCGCATGCATGCCCCCACCCCAGCCCTCCCCCGGAGGGGGAGGGAGCAAGCAAAAGACCTACTCGCGCATCAGCGCTTCGATTTCATCGGGCTTCACCGGCACCCCACGCGAAATCAGTTCGCATCCGGTGGGCGTGACGATCGCGTCATCCTCGATGCGGATGCCGATGTTGTGAAACTGCTCGGGAACGCCCTCGCCCGCACGAACATACAGGCCGGGCTCGATGGTCAGGACCATGCCGGGTTTCAGGATCCGGCTGGGCCGGTTCTTGATCAACTCGCCGGACAAGGGATC